>JBBDLQ010000163.1:11104-12796 GCA_040878765.1 Balneolaceae bacterium
CAGGATTGGTTTCTTCCCGTCAGTTTAGCTGAAGTAGTGGGTGAAGTTGCCGGCGCTCATCATAAAACAGTGATTACTTCTATTATGGGGAAAGCCTCGGTAGGAGATGCGCTGAAGATCTTGCAAAAAAGGCGCATTCCAAATGTGGCATTTCCGGAACGGTCTGCATCGCTGCTATCTGCAATGAATGCCCGTCGCCAATGGCTGAAAAGTGAGCAAAATTCCTTAGATGAGACTTTTAAAGTGGATATGTCAAAAGCTAAAAAAGCCGTTCAGGATAAAAACTGGGAAGCGTTACTCAAGTTATATGGAATAAACTTTCCCAAGCAAAAAATGGCAAAAAGTTCGGATGAAGCTGTTCGCATTTTCAACGAAATGAAAGGCAGGGTAGCGATGAAACTGGTTTCCGATACATTCAGTCATAAATCGGATATTGGTGGGGTGATTTTGGGATTACAGAATGAGGATGAGATAAGGGCGGCATGGAAGAAAATAAAATCAGCTGTTGAAAATAATGACGGTGAAATGAATGGAGTGTTGATTCAGCAGATGATCGAAGGGGCACAGGAAGTGATTATAGGGCTGGTTCAGGATGCACAGTTTGGTCCCATGGTACTATTCGGTACGGGGGGAACGGATGTAGAATTATATAAAGATGTACAAACGGCTATCTCACCAATTAGCCGTGTGCGAGCTAAAGAATTGATCAATTCAACCAAAGCCGGTTTGAAATTAAAGGGATGGCGCAGACTAAGCCCAAGAGATGAAAAAGCAGTAATAGATTCCATAATTCGATTAGGGCAAATTGCCTCCGATTTTCCTCAAATAAAGGAATTGGAAATCAATCCACTTTGTGTGATGGAAGATGGTAATGGAGCGTTTGCAGTGGATGTCAGGGGAGAAACAACCTCATAAACCGGGTTGTTTTCTCAGGTGAAAATTTGCAATAGATGTTAATCATTCATCCCTTTCACACCTGCAACTTTAAGACAAAGCATCAGTGTTAAGCCGTAGCCGACATGCATGAGTAATCCGGCTAATATAATTTTTCCGGGCACCCAGGTATTTGAATAGAACAGCCCGAATCCTTCACCGGCAGCAAGCGACACAAAAGGAGCAATCACTAATCCTGCCACAATGGATATTATAATTCCATATAAAATTCCTTGAACGAATCGATTACCAGGAATCCTGTTGTGAAGAAAAGCCACCCAAATCAAAGCCAATAAAACTCCGCCGATATTATAGGCGAGATTCCCCCAAATAATATGATAGGGATCAGATTGGTGCACATGATTAAAGCTTTCTGTGAGAATATGGCCCACATCAATCACCGGAAAACTGAGGCCGCCCAGTATAAAAGTGATCATAGCCATTACAAAAGTTGCTATGAATCCGGAAATTACGGTACGCCAAAATGTTGAAGAGCTCATAATTATTAAATTGAGTTAGTTTTTGAGAAATGAAATTGGGTTAGTAATATATTTGTCACCCCGCCAATAATTTAAGGTATTTCTTCAAAGAAGCTAATCTTCACACTTTTTACACTCCAGTTCCATTCCCAGACGGGATCTTCTTCCTTTTTCAGTGATCACCCAAGGCCGCAATTGCCACGGCGGGTCATGCCGAACATGTTGGGTATGTCCGCATTTCAGGTCAGCTACCCAATCATCATGTTCATCTTTATGAAAG
>JBBDLQ010000163.1:12896-14539 GCA_040878765.1 Balneolaceae bacterium
TCGTTCCAGTAAATCGTTCAGGAAAACACGAATTTCAGTAAGATCTTTTTTAGCTTTAATGCTGAGTTCGGGAGTTTGTTTTTCATCATCACCGCTCAAAATTTCCTGTACACCTTCAGGACTATATTTTTTATCATGCAAAAGTTCTTTTATCCTAAAGATAAGAGCTAATTCATGCTCTTTATAAACCCGGTTTCCGGCACTGTTTTTTTTAGGCCTTAATTCGGAGTACGTTTTTTCCCAGTTGCGCAAAACATGCGGTTCCAGTCCGGTTAAATTACTGACTTCACCCATTGAGTAATACAATTTTTTCATAGCAGGCAGAAAGTGTATTTTAGAACGTTTTTAATGGCATGAAAGTAAACCATTTCTGAACATATTTAAAAGAACGCATTTTGGAAGACTTAGATACAAATAACAAAATTGATATTTCGCTTGTGATTCCCGTTTACAATGAGGAGGAGTCACTTCCTGAATTAGAAAAAGCCATTGCTGAAGCTCTGGAAAATAAATTTAGCTATGAAATTATCTTTATCGATGATGGATCTTCAGATGGTTCATGGGCAAAGATCAAGGCACTGAGCGAGGCAAAAAATTTCGTACATGGGATTTCATTCAGCCATAATTACGGCAAAAGCGTAGCTTTGCAGGCCGGATTTGAGAATGCAAATGGGGATTATGTGGTTACCATGGATTCAGATCTTCAGGACGACCCCGCCGAAGTACCGGAAATGATCCGGATGCTGCAAAATGGCTATGATCTGGTAAGTGGATGGAAAAAGAAACGCCATGATCCGCTCTCAAAAACCATTCCTTCTAAGTTTTTTAATTTTGTAACCCGTAAAGTTGCCGGGATAGAACTAAACGATTTCAACTGTGGACTAAAGGCATATCGAGCAGAAGTAGTTGAGAATATTTATTTATACGGAGAGCTGCATCGCTATATACCAATGCTTGCTAAAAGGGAGGGATATAGCCGAATTGCCGAAAAAGTGGTGACTCATCATCCCAGGAAATATGGCAAAACCAAGTTTGGCTTATCCCGTTTTATGAATGGTTTTTTGGATTTAATAACCATCACATTTGTACAGCGTTACCTTCAAAAACCAATGCATTTTTTTGGTACAATTGGTGTATTGCTATTAACAATTGGCGGCGGAATTAATTTGTATATGGCATTCATAAAATTTGCATATGGACAGGGTATAGGCAATCGCCCATTACTATTTCTTGGAATACTATTGATGGTAGTTGGAGTGCAATTTTTCTCAACCGGATTGATAGGAGAACTAATAAATAAAAACCACGTGGATAAGCAAAAACCAAGAATTCGGGAAATAATTTAACGAGAATTCTCACAAAGTGATTCCATTGGCAGATAGAAGAGATCACTTGCTCCGGCCTTCAGGTCGGTAAAAAGGAAACGTAGAGCTTTATACCCGTGCATTAGATGGTTTGAGTGCTATTGCGTGAACCGAAGCCTTAAGGTTTAGTTGTTAGAAGCGATAACAATATTTGGGAAAAGAAAAAGCCTTGTAAGATAACTCACAAGGCTTTTTTGTACCGCGTACGGGATTTTTCCAAAGGGATGCCTTCGGCAGAACCCGTGCTACACTTTGAATAGGCAATTAAAGCTTATCCAA
>JBBDLQ010000164.1:0-1722 GCA_040878765.1 Balneolaceae bacterium
GCAGAACCTGTTCGCAGGTTCATTACCACAAAAAAACCCAATTACAACAAAAAGCTATAATTGGGTTAAGTAATTGTCGGGGCGACAGGATTTGAACCTGCGACCCCTCGACCCCCAGCCGAGTGCTCTACCGGACTGAGCCACGCCCCGAACAATGAGTGATGAAGATACGGGGTTTGGAACCGGTGTTCAATCTTATTTTTTACTTTGGCACAACTCAACCAAAACCCCATGATTATCTTTGGGGTGTACAAATGCCACCAGTTTATTATCGGCGCCTTGTTTGGGTTGTTCGTTGAGTACGGTGAAGCCTTCAGCTCGCAGCCGATCCAGTTCTGCATGAATATCCTTCACCTCAAAAGCCACATGATGCAATCCTTCCCCTTTCTTTTCAACGTATTTGGCTATCACAGAATCGGGAGCCGTTGGGCCAAGTAACTCCACTTTGGATTCCCCGGTTTGGAAAAAGACCGTTTCCACTTTTTCGCTTTCTACTACCTCAGTTTTGGTGGGAGCAGCATTCAGAATTTTGGAATAGGTTTCAGTGGCTGCCTTAATGTCTTTGACGGCAATGCCAATATGGTCGATATGCATAACAGATGGAATTTAATATGATGATTTTACTTACTTGATCGTATGAATGAGGGTTTGAAATTCGGGACTATTTGTGTTTCCTGTATGAAGATTTCCAAAAGCTAAACTTATCTAAGTTAGTGAATAACCCAAATATGACCACAATAAACATTTTATTACTGTATTGACTATAATTGCCCGATGTAGTTTGTTTGGTAATAAATTAATTGAACCATAAAAATTGAAAATGGCACATCACTCATTAAAAACCAAAGAATCTTATCCGTTTTGGTTTAAATCCACGATGATCTTGGCAGGTATTAGTCTGCTTTTTATAATAATGACCTATGCAAAATTCATTCTGATGCCGCTGGCTTTTTCCGCTTTTTTCGCCATGCTTTTAAATCCGTTGGTAAAAATATTTGAGCGATGGAAGCTTGGCCGGGCTTTTAGCATCTTACTTACATTATTGATCGTTGCTATTGTATTTGCAGGAATTTTGTCACTCATATCTGCCCAGTTTATACAATTCTCGGAACGGATTCCGGAGGTGACCGAGAAGCTGAAAACCGTTTCCACAGATGCCATAGTATTTCTTGAGGAAAGTGTGGGCATTTCACAGGAAGAGCAGACCGAATATCTGCAGCAAGGCATTAACAACCTGATTGATCAAAGTGGCAATTATGTGAGTTCAATTGTCAGCGCCACGACCAATATTTTTACCGTGTTTACCCTGATGCCCATTTTTATGTTTTTCATGCTGTACTATCAAAAGATGTATCAAACTTTTTTCCGGAAGCTGTTTGAAACTAAAAATGGAACTAAGGGAGTTGACCAGCTGCTCGACCGCATTCAAAACGTAACGCATAATTATTTAGTGGGAATGTTGTCAGTTATTGGAATTTTAGCCGTATTAAATACTACAGGGCTGTTCATAGTTGGTTTAGATCATGCCCTGTTTTTTGGGGTGTTTGCCTCATTATTGGCCATTATTCCATACATCGGAATTATAATCGGGGCTTTGCCGCCACTGATTTTTGCCCTTTTATTAACCGATTCGCTGCTTACTCCGGTTTTGGTTGTGGCCGTTTTTGGGGTTGTTCAGTTTTTGGAAGGAAATTTCATCACTCCGAGAATAGTGGGCTCAAA
>JBBDLQ010000164.1:1822-6922 GCA_040878765.1 Balneolaceae bacterium
AATGCGATGCCGGTTTCTGAATACATTAGTTACACCCGGATAAATGGCTTTCGGGCATATACTATAAATGACACATCCCTGATATTGGTGAATAAGCGATCAGGGAATCCATATTCCGGTTATATCAGAACCTACCATCGCGACAGGTACAATTTGCAGGGTGAATTTGAAGACGGTAAAATGTTTCGGCTTCGTTTTTGGCACCCAAACAGGGTGTTGGGTATGGATGCAAAAATAAGTGAGAAATCTATTTCTTTATGGAATGAAGCAGGAGTATTGGGGGTATCCGGCAATGAAAAAGAAACCTATTACTACTATCCAGGCGGTCAGTCGATAAAGGAAATTATCAGCGATACCATGCGAAGTTATTTTAATAAAGAGGGGGATTTAGAACGATATACCATCATTCGGGATACGGCTACCATTAATTATACCGGAGATGGAAAAATGACCTCACTATATCCATTTGTACGCGGAAAAGGCCTGGATGGAGTTGTGAAACAGTGGCACCCAAACGGGCAGTTAAAAGTAACAGGCAGGTATAAAAACGGAAGGCAAACCGGAACCTGGATTGAATATGACAGCCTGGGCAATGAAATAAACAGGGAGTCATTTTCAGAATGACTATTTGAAATAAACTGCAAAAAAGTAATATTAGAGGATCTCCAAATTCATTCGATTTAATATGGGTAATTGCTCCGGCCTTCAGGCCGGTGAATAAAAATTGAATTAAAAGAAGCTTTGCCCCTGATATTTGAAATGCTTTAACAGTGGTTCAAAGCTTTGGCAATTATGTCTTTTAACTCATTATTGCCCAAATATAGGACAGTAATACAATATCAGATACTAGTATATCCCGGATTACCAGTTCTATATGTAACCTTTCCACAAGAGATTATAGCCTTGTCTTATTCCCCCGGAAAAAATAAATCCCTTACATAAGTATAATTTGCAGCCATTCGGCCAATAGGATCATAGGTTTTATAATTCACTTTATCTCCTTCCATATACACCTCATCTTTGATATGGTAACAAACCAATTCAGCAATTACCTGGTTGAAATTCCCTAATTCCATTATCCGGTTCAGTTTGCACTCCATGTTGATGACGGCTTCCTCAACCCTCGGGGCTGATACAAGCCTGCTTTTTGCGGGAGTCAGGCCAGCCTCATCGAATTCACTAACATCATTTGGAAATACTCCGCTCGATTTTTGCATTTGGCTTGCCAGTGAAGCTGAAACCATATTGATTACAAAATCCCCGGTTTCTTTGATGTTACTTAGGGTATCTTTATCTCCTGCCTTCCCAATATTTTCTCCCTTGCCTATCGATATGATAAACATCACCGGATCTGAAGAAATGATTTGGAAATAACTGAATGGAGCAAGATTTAGCATTCTGTTTTTTCCTACGGAAGAAATCCACGCAATGGGTCGCGGAACCACCGTGCCCTTAACAAGTTTTGCTATTTGATGTTGAGAAAATTCAGATTTTTCTATGATCACTGGAGGAGCCTTTATGGTTAAACTTTCAGCAATTAAGGTAGCTAATTTTGGAAATCTTGCATAATAAAGGCAGTTGCAATTGGTTGATGGTTTAAACAAATTCCTTACATATTACAAAAAAAGTAAGAATTATGGCTAAGGCGACAATTACATCCAAAGGGCAGGTTACAATCCCAAAAAAAATAAGAGAAAAACTAGGCTTGAAACCCGGTGATAAACTCAATTTCGAGGTAAATGAAAAAGGCAATTTAGAAGTGACACCCAAAACATATTCCATTATGGATACAGCGGGAATACTTTATCGACCGGGGCAAAAAGCTAAAACTATTGAAGAAATGAACGAAGGAGTAGCAGAGTATTTCAGAAAAAAATACAAGAAGTAATGCCAGCTATAGATACCAATATTCTTATTCGATATTTAGTTAGGGATGATGTAAATCAATTTCAAAAAGTACTCGTATTATTTGAAGAGAATCGTGAAAGCCTTTTAAAAATTAATCTAACAGTAATAACGGAAGCCGCTTGGGTATTATCCTCTTCCTATAATTATTCCAAAGACGAGTTAATTAAAGCGTTTCGTCAACTTCTTAAAACCGAAGGAATAGTTCTTCAGCCAGAAAAAATTATTGAAAAGGCATTAGATGCTTATGAATATTCTAACGCTGATTTTGAGGATTGTTTAATCGCTGTTCAAAATGAGCTCACAAACGATAGCCCAACATTCACCTTTGATAAAAAAGCATCAAACCTAAGTGGTATGAAGCTGCTGGAATAAATCACTTCGCCTCAAAAAACTCCCTTACCTCGTCCGCACTCTTCGCATTCAACACACGGTCTTTCCCGTATTTTCCTTTGCGGGCTATCCGCACACCAAAGGAAATATCATTAATGCCGGAAATGGTATGGGCATCAGGATTTATAGAAGTCATCATTCCCACTTCACGGGCTTTATTTCCAAATCGCCAGTCCAGATCTAATCGCCGCGGATTGGCATTGATTTCTATGGCGGTGTTGTGTTCGGCTGCCAGTGCAACCAATTCATTCAGATCTAAATCACTGCCGTTTCTTTTTAGCAACAACCGCCCGGTTGGGTGACCTAAAATCCGGGTATAGGGTTTTTTAATGGCATTCCGCATGCGCTCCATCATTTTATCACGGGGCATTTCCAGGGACTGATGCACGCTGGCAATCACAAAATCAAATCCCTCCAAAATATCATCGTCATAATCCAGTGAGCCATCAGCCAAAATATCCGATTCAATGCCTTTGAAAATCACAAAGTTATTCCCTGCTGCTTTGAACTCCTCATTGAGCTTATCAACCTCTTCCCATTGTTGCTTAACATCATCAACAGAAAGTCCGCCGGCATAAGCGGCCGTTTTGGAATGATCGGTGATTCCCAGGTATTCATAACCGCGATCCATACAGGCTTCCGCCATTTCTTTGATGGAATATTTACCATCGCTCCATGTGCTGTGAGCATGTATCACCCCGCGAATATCATCGTCCTGAATCAAGTCAAATGTTTCCTGTTCTTTAAAAATCTCAAATTCACCCCGGTCTTCCCGTAATTCCGGCGGTACAAAATGGAGGTCCAATTTTTGGTAGATATCGGTTTCACTTGAGAACTCTTCAGGTTGATTAAAATCTGTTTCGCCATCCTCATTTAATTTAAATAGCCCGTATTCGTTCAAACTCATTCCACGGTCACGGGCCCGCTGACGTAGTACGATGTTGTGTTCTTTGCTCCCGGTGAAGTACATAAGAGCTGCCGGAAATTCTGTTGGGGAAACAATTCGTAAATCTACCTGCCGGCCTTCTTTGGTGCGAACGGAGCTTTTTGTATCGCCTTTACCCAACACCTCAATTACCCGTTCATGGTTGGTGAACACATCAAATAACGACTCAATATATTTTTCTTCGGCGGCAATCAGGATGTCAATATCGCCGATGGTTTCAAGTCCCCGACGATAGGACCCGGCCACTTCAATCTGCTGAACTCCTTCCTGTTTTTTTAAGCTTTCAAAGATGATGGTCGCAATTTCTTCGGCTTGATCCAGCCGGCATCGTTCATCAAACTTTTCCATCCATTTAATGGATTTCTGTATTTTTTCAGCCGATTTCTGTCCCAATCCTGAAAGCGAAGCAACCGAACCGTCTGCCAGTTTTTCCTTTAATTCATCCAGCGTGCTGATACCTAATTCTTTATGAATTTTGTAGGCATTTTTTGGCCCTAATCCGGAAATACCGAGCCAGTCGATCAAACCTTCAGGCACTTTTTCTTTGAAGGCTTCCAATACCGGCATTTTTCCACTTTCATCGAGAGCATAAATATCTTCCGCAATAGATTTCCCGATTCCTTTGATATTCGTCAGCTTTTTTTCTTTGATATAATCATTGATGTCATCCCCAAGTCCCTCTATAGCCTGGGCGGCTTTATCAAAAGCAATCACTTTAAAACGGTTCTCACCCGCGAGCTGCATAAGTTGGGAAACTTCGCGAAGCAGGTCAGCTATTTGGTCGTTGGTATAGGGCATGGTATAATTTTAAAGGCGGAAATTATAAATGTTGAATTATGTTCAAGTGGCAAGGTGCAAGTTAGTTTCTGAAACACTTGCCCCTTGAACCTGACAGCTTGCACCTATCTAAATGCATCCTCAATGTGATTAAATTCCGGGGCTTCATTTTTTTTCTGAACGATGCCGATAATATCAAAGCGCATGGGAGAGCCTTCCATTTTGCGTTCGTACATCCAGGCTTCGGAGGCTTTAAAAACGTTTTTAACTTTTTCTTCGGTTACATATTCCATGGGCTGTCCGAATTTAGTAGAAGAACGCATTTTTACTTCCACAAATACAATAGCGGTATCGTCATACGCTACAATGTCGACTTCCGCGTGTTCAAAAAAATAATTTCTGTCCAGGATTCTCCACCCTTTGGATTCCAGGTAAGCGCAGGCCAGTTCTTCCCCTTCATTTCCAATTTCGCGGTGTGATTTCTTAGCCATCCTGCTTTTTATTTCCTTTCAATGATTCTTTCACTTCCACCAGCTTCACAAGCTGCTTCAAAAATCCCAAATTCTTTTTGTTTATGTATGGCAACAAAGCATCGGTAAAGCGCTCAAACATCTCCAGGAATTCCATATAATTTTCGATCCGAACTTTAAATTCCTTGCTTTCCTCATCATTCAATCCACCTGCTTCCAGTGTTTCAATACATTTTGTGAGTTCTTTCCGTATGGGGGCAATTTCCCGTTGCTGGCGCTCCCGGATAATGGTGGAGACAATTTTCCAGACATCGGTTTCGGCATTATAGTAATCCTTGCGATCGCCTTTAAAGTGGACTTTGTGGATAAGCTCCCATTCAAGCAACCGGTGCAAATTCATATTTGCATTGCCGCGGCTGATGTCGAGCGTATCCATAATGGAATCAGTATCCAGCGGTTGAGATTCCGCATATAGAAGTGCGTGAATCTGCGACATGGTTTTGTTGATTCCCCACGCCGAAGCCATATCACCCCAAAGAAGAACGAATTGGTCTAAAGCTTGCTGATATGCAGGGTTGTGTCTCATTACATCAGAATATCCAATATCCC
>JBBDLQ010000164.1:7022-9809 GCA_040878765.1 Balneolaceae bacterium
GGTGGAGTTGAGGCTGATTTCTTGCCGCCATTCTTATAATCGGTCACATACCAGCCTTCCCCTTTATATACTACACCGCTGCCGCCGGAAATAATGCGTTTCACTTTTTGTCCGGTAGTAGGACAGGTTGTCAGGGCATCGTCACTCATTTTCTGGATAATCTCAAAAGTAGTACCGTCTTCTCTTTTATACTCGTACGTAGGCATGGTTGGAATTATAATTTTTGATGGATAATTGATGAATAGTTATGTATCAAATTCTATGCCAAATTAAGAATTTTGCGTACGATAAAAATACCAGCAATTTCAAATTGAAGAGGATTAGCTTAAACTTTTCAATCCCTTCTCAAATCGTTTCATTGCTTCTTCCAGGTCGTCCATGGAAGCGGCGTAGCTGAGGCGGATTCCGTTGGGTTCCCCAAAAGCATCACCGGGAACGAGGGCCAGGCCACATTCATCCAGCAGATACAGGCAGAGGTCGGTGGAGGAATCGATGGCAGCGCCGTCTGGTTTTTTCTTGCCGATATATGGGGAAATATCCGGGAATACATAAAATGCTCCGCCAGGGGTAAAACAACTAACACCATCAAGGGAATTCAGGGCTTTCACCAAATAATCGCGGCGCTCTTTAAATTGGTCGCGCATAGCTTTTACTTCTTCCAGACTGCCATTATAGGCCGCTTCACCGGCTTTTTGAGAAATGGA
Source organism: Balneolaceae bacterium (assembly GCA_040878765.1). Lineage (GTDB taxonomy): Bacteria > Bacteroidota > Rhodothermia > Balneolales > Balneolaceae > Gracilimonas. Next base: position 7,727 of record JBBDLQ010000164.1, read on the forward strand.
AGAAGGCGCCGAGGTTTCCTGACTCTGAATTTTGGATACTGCTGTTACAATTTCATTTGGCCCGGCAAGGTATCCGAGCCGCCATCCGGTCATAGCAAATCCTTTGGAAAAACCGTTGATAAGTAACACTCGGTCTTTAAGGTCCGGGGCTACATTCAGTATGCTCACGTGTTGGCCTTCAAATACGATGTACTCATAAATTTCATCCGATATCACAAACACCTGAGGATGTCTTCTCAACACTACTGCTAATTTCTCCAGCTCTTCTTTGGTGTATTGAGCCCCGGTTGGATTAGACGGAGAGCACAAAATAATTGCCTTGGTTTTATTAGTGATAGCCGCCTCGAGTTGTTCAGGAGTAAGCTTAAAATTATTTTCGAAGGAGGTGCGTACCGTTACGGAAGTACCTTCTGCCAGGCGAACCATTTCCGGATACGAAACCCAATATGGTGCCGGAATAATTACTTCATCACCGGGATTTATCAATGCCAGAATACTGAATCCCACAGATTGTTTGGCACCGTTCGAACAAATAATTTGGGAGGGATCGTAATCCAGTCCGTTATCTCTTTTAAGTTTTGCGCAAATGGCCTCGCGAAGTTCCGGCGTTCCAGTATTCATGGTATAGCCATGAAAACCATCATTTATAGCTTTAATGGCTGCATCGCAAATATGTTCGGGTGTTTTAAAATCAGGTTCACCTGCGCTTAGTGAGATGATGGACTTGCCCTGTCTTTTTAATTCTTTGGCACGACCAGTTACTTTTAGAGTGGCTGAAGGTTGCACATTTTGTGCGCGTGTTGAAATCATAATGTTCAGTAAATATAAGTGAGAGTGAGTGTGAATTGAGTCAGTGGAATATATAATGCTTGATCTAAGAAAGGTAGATTAAATCATAGAAAATGATGGAATTATTTTGAAAAATTCTGATCGCTTATAATAATACTGGAAATCAGAAGTTCCTTGAACTATCAATCCAAAATTAACCGGAATTTTACTTACGGTCACTAAATTTTTCTTTCAATGCATTGGCTACAATTTCGGGAACAAAAGAGCTTAAATCACCGCCCCAGTAGGCAACTTCTTTGACAATAGAAGCAGAAATAAAGGTAAACTCCTCATCCGGCATCAAGAAAACTGTATCAATATTTGGAGCCAGGCGTTTGTTGGTGAGAGCCATCCGGAATTCATATTCAAAATCAGAAATTTGACGAACCCCGCGAACCAGGGTATCAGCTTTCATTTTTTGAGCGTGATCAACCAGAAGGCCGGTAAACTGTTTAACCTGAACATTTTCAGCCCATTTTTTCCCTGACAAACATTTCTTAATAAGTTCAACCCGTTCATCACCGGAAAACACGGCTTCCTTGCGATTATTTACAGCAACGGTCACAATCACTTTTTCAAAAAGATTAGCAGCTCGCTCGAGTATATCGAGGTGACCGTTGGTCATAGGATCAAAAGATCCGGGGTATAAGGCAATTGTTTTCATAAGGGGATTTTATTTATTCTGAATCTACCGGATGCTTTTGAAAGATGCTAACAATGGTTCGCCCGTAAGCTCTTGAGAATGAACAGTGAGGGTGATCGGTAAAATCCTTGTATTTATCGTGTTCCAGGATAAACCAGCCTTCATCTGTCAGCCAATTTTGAGAGAGCACCAGTTCAATCATTTCATCCATAAAAGGATAATCGTAAGGCGGATCACAAAATATAAAATGATGAGGTACCGGCATTCCGCTCAGATATTTTTGAACGTCGGCACAAACTATCCGGATTTGATTTTCAATTTCAAACTTCTTCGCTGTTTGCTCGATGAGTTTAACATTACCGGGATCCAGTTCCACTGCAGTTACATGCTTTGATCCCCTGGAAATAGCTTCAAATCCAAGATTTCCGGAACCGGCAAAAAGATCGAGTATAATAGTGCCCTCCATAAAAACACGGGCTTCAATCAAATTGAAAATACTTTCTTTTGTGCGATCGGTAGTAGGGCGTACATCCAGATTTTTGGGGATGTTAAAATGACGACCTTTCAATTTTCCTGTGATAATCCGCATGTGGGAATTATTGATTTTGAATT
>JBBDLQ010000164.1:9909-14306 GCA_040878765.1 Balneolaceae bacterium
CTGAGAAGAATGGCCGGAAATGCTGCAGCAAGGTCAAATCCGTAAGTTTCTTCTTCAGCTTTCACCCCAATCGATTCCAGGGAATTGAGTTTAATGATTTCAGCTGAGGCATCCCAAAATCCCTGAAGCGCTCGTTCCGTTTCGTGGCAATTATGTCCGAACAGGTAAATAGTTTCATGGATACCGCGCATCCAGCTTGAATGTGCCGATTGCTGTAACCAATGATAGGGCAGGTCTTCGGGCTGATCGAAGGTGATATAGGTGGCGGACCGGAATTTTCCGAGTAAAAAAGAGGTAATGGAAATTACGTTTTTGTGGCAGCCAATCATAAGGAACGAGCCGCCTGGTTTAGCAAATCCAGACCATTTTTGGGCTATTTCAAAATCGCTGCTGAAATCGGTAGTGGCAACCTGTGTAGTTAGCTCATCAAAACCCTCCATGAGGTTTCTGCGGCGGACAGCTAAAAATTTATATTCATTATTGTGAAGTACATGCCAGGTGGGTTCAATATATTCGCGCTCAATTCCCTTCATTAAAATGGCCAGGTGGTCTTCCCGCTCATCGGCATTATCATACACCACTTTTGGGAAAACGGTCCAGCATTCATGAGCCGGGTGGGTAAGTGCCCGCACCGATTTTATGTTGTGATTGGTACGAAAACGCTCAAATGTAGAAAGGATATGGGGAAAATGATCAGCCTGCTGACGGGTAATAGCGTCAATTACATCAAAATTAAAATCAAAGGAGCCAATACGAAAAAGGTGCTTGTCGTTTTTCGGATCATTGATCGAATAGAAAAGGCGATCGGAAAAAAAACAAACACCTAAATTTGCAGAAGCATCATCCATTAATTCCAGTTTGGGGCATTCCGCATCGTTGTGCGTTCAAGACTTCCAATAGCGTCATTTGAGCCTGGGTCCTCGAGTAAATAAATATTAGGCCGAAGGGTATCGTTCAGTGTATACTCAAATTTCGGATAGGGTGGCCTTGGGGAGTAAACAAGAGAATCAGGATTATAAACATTAAAAGTTCTTCCAAACAATGAATCGCCCAATACTATCATCATTGAATCTGTTTTAAGGAAATTCACGAGACTATCGAGCCCACCTTCGGTTGGCGGAAATTCATCATTTCTTGTTTGATACTGAATGAGGGCATCTTTGGTATCAAGTAGCCGTTGCCTAACCTGCTCTTTCAGTGCTTGTTGTTCTTTAACCTGTTTATAAGGTGTTACCAGAGAGTCATAAAGCCAAAACGTAAGACCAATGATGATCAATCCCAGTATAATCGTAAGTATCTTATTACGCGATTCAATGTCCATGTGAATTGCAACTATGTTAAATAATTAAGTTTTTATCTCAAATAAAATCGGAGAAAGAAAATACACGCACACCTATAGATATGCAACTTTATAGGCCTTTGAAAATAATGAATTCATAATTCTTTTTTAGCCCTTATTTTCTGCCTGCCAATTTTAATGCTAAGGTAATGATTATTTGAACAGGCAAATACTCCGGCTTGCAATTCCGAATATAATAAGTAACCTATCCGTGCCGCTGCTTGGAGCTGTTGATACGGCGGTAGTTGGGCGCCTCGAGCATGTTTATTATCTCGGTGCCATTGCTGTGGGTAGTATTATTTTTGATTTTATTTTTTGGGGATTCGGTTTTTTGAGAATGGGAACCACCGGGATGGTTGCCCAGGCATACGGCGCTCAAGAGGAACGGAAAACACGAATTATTCTAATACGAGTACTTTTGGTGGCCGCTGCCAGCAGCATCCTGATATTACTGATCCAATATCCGCTTATTGAGGTTTCCTTATACCTGATAAATGCCTCACCTGAAGTGGAGGAATATACCCGCCTATACTATCACATCCGGATATTTGCAGCCCCTGCAACCCTGGCACTCTTTGGCCTCAATGGTTGGTTCCTTGGAATGCAAAACGCCAGATACCCAATGATCATCACCATTTTTTTGAATGTTGTGAATATCATTCTAAACCTGATATTTGTTTTCCATTTTGGGATGAATGTAGACGGTGTGGCAACAGGCAGTTTGATTGCAAGTTTCCTTGCTCTTGCTTTAGCACTTTTTCTGTACAAGAAAAAATATGGCGGGTTGAAATTAAATATTGAATGGGATGAACTCATTGAAACCAGCGAACTAAAAAAATTCTTTTCGGTGAACCGGGATATTGTGATTCGAACACTCTGTCTCATTTTCTCCTATGCATTTTTTACGGCTAAATCAGCTGAAATGGGAGATGTGGTTTTAGCTGCCAACACCATTTTACTTCAAATGTGGTATATCAGCTCCTATGGAACCGATGGCTTTGCCTATGCTGCGGAAAGTTTAGTAGGCAGGTTTAAAGGGGCCGGAGAAAACAGACAATTAAAAGAAGCCGTGAAAGCCAATATGCTATGGGGATTAGGTTTGGGATTATTAGGTACCACTACCTACGCTCTTTTGGATGCAGAAATTATTGCTCTGTTTACCAACAAAGAAAATGTTATTGCGGTGGCCATGACGGTTGTGATCTGGCTTATTGTTGCTCCTGTGGTAAATAGTGTTTGCTTTATTTGGGATGGGGTTTATATAGGAGCAACGGCTACCGGAGCTATGAGAAATTCCATGCTTATTGCAACAATTTTAGTTTTTATCCCCGCATATTTCATCAGCGAATCATTTGCCGGAATTCACGCTTTATGGATAGCCATGACCGCCTTTATGATAGCCCGCGGTGTGATATTGACAATCTATGCTCCCTCGCGGATTTTTGGTAAATAATATGAAATATATTGTTGCCTTTGGGTACTCGTAAATTTGGCGCATAGTATTATAAATCGGGCAGTATATAAGCAACATTAAAGAACGGCTGAATGTTCTGTATTTATAATTCATTTAATCCATATACTTGTAAATTGAACTCAGGTTTGCAGTATTCTTATCATTCAAAAATCATAAATGAAGATTCTAAAAGTATTTTTTGAACCAATTCTTAAAGCCATCAACGCTTTTATAGATGACAACGGCTTTCAATATAGCGCGGCTGTTTCCTTTTACACCCTCTTTTCGCTGGCTCCCATCGTGATGATCGCTGTGTATATCGCTGGATTTTTTGTAGGAAATGAAAGTGTGACTCAAGAGCTGACTGATTTCATGAATGAAACCGTTGGGGAGCAAGGCACCGATGCGGTATTATTACTTGTTGAAACCATCCAAACCGACAGCCGGAATGTTCTGTACCTGATCTTAAGTGTGGCTTTTCTGATTATTTCTGCCACTACCGTCTTTGTTCAATTCAAGGATTCCTTTAACCGTATTTTTAATGTTGTTTCAAAATCTGATATGGGATTGATTAAACTAATTATTGACCGGCTGATGGCCTTTGGAATGATCATTTTGCTCGGAATCGCTATGATTGCATCTCTCATCCTCGATTCAATTTTAGTCGCATTATTTGACCTGCTATCCACTCATTTTGAATTCGCCAATTTAATACTTGCCTCTGCAGGAAGTAATCTGCTTACCTTGATCATGATATTTGTAGCCGTACTATCCATGTATTCAATTCTACCGGATGTACAAATACGCCGCTCTTCACTGATTTACGGAAGCCTGGCAACTACCTTTCTTCTCATAATCGGAAAATTCGGGGTTGGAATGATTATTGGGAATAGTCCGCTGAATGATCTTTCCGGAGCCTCATCCTCCATTATTATTTTGTTGTTGTGGGTGTACTATTCCAGCATTATTATCTTTTTTGGCATTGAGTTGGTAAAAGCCCTGGATGAGCGGGGAGACTGGGAGATTGAAGCCGGAAGGTTTGCCCGGAAAATTAAATGGGTAGATATATCACCAAAGAAAAAAAATCAATAATAAACTATGAAACAGATTTTATTGATGCGGCATGCAAAGTCGAGCTGGGGAAATCCCGATCTTAAAGACTTTGACCGTCCGCTTGAAAAACGGGGAAAAAATGATGCTCCGATGATCGGGAAATTTATTCATCAAAGCGGATATATGCCGGGTTTGATCATTTCATCAACCGCACAAAGAGCTAAGGAAACCACACAACATTGTGCCGAGGCCGCACAAATAAAGGATGAATGTATTCTTTGGAATGAAGACCTGTATTTTGGTTCCGTGCGCGATTATGCAGCAGCAATCAAGTCTGCCCCGGATGAAATTGAACGACTGATGCTGGTAGGCCACAATCCTCTTATGGAAAACATAGCCGGAATATTAGCCGGAGCCGAATATGCTGTAGCCATTCGTATGCCAACGGCGGCAGTAGTTTGTTTGGAAAGTTTCTCCAGTACCTGGGCTGCAATAAGCCCGGATACCTGCCAGTTAAAATGGATGATAATTCCCAAATTGCTGAAAAAGATT
>JBBDLQ010000165.1:0-10039 GCA_040878765.1 Balneolaceae bacterium
AAGCTCCGGCTTCGAGTCCAGAAAACGGGCACCCGCCACTACCCTGGTTGCCCAACCCGTCGAAAACCAAATCGCCGTTCGCTGTTCGCAAATCGATCTATCGCAATTCTGTATATAATTGATTTGCGGTGGATCGAACGACCGATTAACGGTTTATGATTTATGATTTAATATTCACCCTTCAATATTCCCAAATGTTTTTTACTTTCTGCCTGCCCGCTAAAATTATCTAAACCTAAAAATCTGATTCATGGAATTATTTGAACAAGTTGTTAATTGGCTGAATAACCTGGTTTGGTCAACCCCCGAAATGTTCCCATTTATGGTGGTAGTACTTTTAAGTTTTGGGATATTCATAACCCTTCGTCTTGGTTTTGTTCAGATCAGAAGGTTTTCACACGGGGTAAAATCGGTGATGGGGGTTTATGATAATCCCGATGACACCGGCGATGTAAATCACTTTCAGGCTTTAACAACGGCACTTTCTGCAACTGTTGGTATTGGTAACATTGCCGGGGTGGCTATAGCTATTCATTATGGCGGGCCTGGAGCACTTTTTTGGATGTGGGTTACGGCCTTTTTCGGGATGGCTATCAAATACACTGAATGTACGCTTGCCGTTAAATACCGAATTCAAAATGCTGATGGTTCTGTATCAGGTGGTCCCATGTATTATATTGAAAGAGGACTTGGGCCAAACTGGAAATGGCTAGCCGTTTTCTTTGCTGCTATGGCCGTTATCTGTTCCTTCCTCACCGGTAATGCCGTTCAGGCAAACACGGTGGCCGATACTATGTACAGTACCTTCCAGATCCCAAGCTGGATATCAGGGTTGGTAACCGCTGGTTTTGTAGGCGTGGTTATTGTTGGCGGGATTAAAAGAATTGGACAAGTTACCGCCCGCCTTATGCCATTAATGGCTGTTATATATATACTCAGCGCTTTAGTCATTTTGATTTTAAGCCCCGGTTCCATCCTCCCTGCTTTTAAAACCATATTTGTATCTGCCTTTACACCGGAAGCCGGTTTATTTGGAGTAGGTTCAGGATTATTTTTAACCACCCTGGTTTGGGGTATCAAGCGCGGATTATTTTCAAATGAAGCCGGGCAAGGTTCTGCCCCAATCGCTCACGGGGCGGCAAAAACGGAAGAGCCCGTTCGTGAAGGTGTGGTTGCTTTACTCGAGCCATTCATCGATACCATTGTGGTTTGTACCATGACCGGAATTGTGATTGTAAGTACCGGAGTTTGGGAACAGCAGCATGAAATGGTTTTCGATCCCACGAACCGTGATAATGCGGTAGAAGTCGCCGACGGAAGCAACACGCTTTTTATTGAAGATGGTGAGCCGGTAAACGGTATTGTTATGCGAAACGACTTCGAAACTGGTGTTTTTTATGTAGAACAAGACGATGAAAAGTTATTTTCCGGAACCCTGAATATTTCCACCGGTGTATTTACTGATGAAGATGGGAATGTGGTAGGTAGCGTATATACAAGTATAATTGAAAACGGGGCTCCCTTAACTTCCCTTGCCTTCGAAAAAGGACTGGCTCCTATTTTCCCCTACGGTAAACATATTGTCACCATTTGTGTGCTCTTGTTTGGTGTTTCCACAGCCATTAGCTGGAGTTATTACGGGGATCGTTCCATTCAGTATTTAGCGGGCGACCGGTCTATCATTTATTATAAAATCGTGTACCTGGTGATGCACTTTTTCGGTGCTATATTCCCGCTGGCTACCGTCTGGGCAATTGGGGATATCGCCCTTGGCCTGATGACCTTCCCGAATATTATTGCCCTGTTTGCACTCTCAGGATCGGTTGCAATTGCCAGTAAGAAGTATTTCAATAAAATGGAAGAACTGGAAATTGAAGGCTGATTCCCGGGAATAAAATTCTGAAATTTAATCTATACCTGATTCAATCACATTACATAACATGAAAAACGTTATTGAAATAGACCACCCGGTTGTTAAACGCTATCTAAGCATACTGAGAGATAAAAATACCGAAACAGCGGCTTTCCGCCGGGCTATGGGAAATATTGGAATAATCCTGGCCTATCACGCCCTCAATAATTTGCCGCTGAAGGAATATCAGGTTGAAACACCCATTCAAAATACAACCGGCTATAAACCCGGTGCTGAAGTTGTGGTAATCCCGATTTTACGTGCCGGCCTCAGCCTTGTGGATGGTATTGTCAGCTTTATGCCCGATGCCAAAGTAGGGCACATTGGGGTATATCGTGATGAAAAGACCCATGAGCCGGTTAACTATTATCATAATTTCCCCGGGGGATTAAAAGGTGCTTATACCCTGGTAGTTGACCCTATGCTTGCAACCGGTGGCACGGGCTCGCATGCGGTAAAATTCTTGAAAGAAAGCGGAGCCGATACTATTCGCTTCGTATCTTTAATTTCAGCCCCTGAGGGAATAGCCCGGCTCAGGGAAGATCATCCCGACGTCCCAATCATAACGGCAGCTATTGATGAGAAATTAAACGACGATGCTTTTATTGTACCGGGCCTTGGGGATGCCGGTGACCGTTATTTCGGTACTATATAGCTTTTTAATCAACCAATTTTCCGCCTCTTAATGAAGAAAATCATTACAATATTTTTCGCACCACTTTGTATGATTTTCATAACAGTGGCTTTACTTACACCCGGTTGTACGGAGCTTACCGAATATGAAAATAAGCAGGTTGCAAAAGCTTTAAGTGATTCACTTTTCACAACTACCGAAAGCTGGGGAGTGAATATGGAAATTCTTGAAGATGGTAAATTGAAGCTTAAACTCACCGGCAGTTATGCAGCAGCAATCAAGAATGATGTGCAAAACCTCACCAAAATAAGCGGCCCTGTTTATATTGAAATTTATGATGATGAAGGCCATGCTGATACTTTTGTAGATGCCGACAGTGCGGTTCATTTACCGAACAGAGCTGAGTTTGAGTTATTTGGCAATGTCCGGGTTTTTGCACCGGAAGGAAAAAAGCTCAGTTCCAATTATCTAAAATGGGAGCGCGATAAAGACCGCGTGAGTACGCCCGAATTTGTGATATTCATTTCCCCCCCCGATAGCATTGCTGCACAGGGATTTTTTGGCAATTCCAATCTCACCAATTACACCCTCAATGAAGGCGGCGGCCGGGCAGTTATTAATTGAAATGAAAGTATTTGGAATATTTACGCCTTTTGTCAGCCAGGTTTTTACTTTCAAAACTATATATATGCTAATCGTATATTCTGTTCATGCTAAAAAATATTTGCAGTCATAAAATCACTTCTTTTCTGGGACTCCTGCTTTTGGTTTCAATCATCATTCCGGTTAGTGCAAATGCCCAAAATGTATTAAACATTGAATCTTTTAGCCGTGCTGAGGGAGCAACTATTAATGGAGAGCAAATTCAAAAACTGTACAATGCCCGCCTCACTACAGGTAATATTGAAATGCTTTGCGACAGTGCCTGGCGATTTCTAAACCGCAATGAAATGCGTGCGTTCGGAAATATTCAGATTGAAACCCCGGATGAAATTATCTGGAGTGATACGCTTTATTATTACACGAATCAGGATCTAAGTTTACTGCGTGGGAGGGTTATTATACTTCAGGACAGCACTACCCTTTTCGGGGAAAAAGTAGACTATAATTTCTTCACTAAAGTAGCCTATTTCGAAGAGGGAATTCGCCTGGAAGATCAGGATGGCACCCTCATTGCCCAGCGAGGCACCTATTTTCAGATTCAGGATAGTGCCATTTTCAGGGGAAACGTTCAAATCGCTGATTCTGCGCAATATGCCGAGGGTGATAGCTTGTTCATTAACCGAAAAAGTAAATATTTACAATTGCATAGTGATGTTTTTGTGGCAGATAGTACCAACAATGGCACACTAACAGGAGACTATCTTGAAGCAGATTCCACCGGCCGCAGGTTTGTGGATGGCAATTCCTATTTGCGGCGGATAAGTGCCGACACAACCGACACCATGCACATTAACTCTCATCAGCTTTTACTTTTGGATAAGGATACCACTTCACTTATTCGCGGTTTTAAGGATGTTAGAATTTACTCGCCAAAATTTTCATCTGTATCTGATACTCTATTATACGATTCCTCCACTGAGATCTTTGAACTCATTTCAAATCCTATTGCCTGGCATAATAACATTCAGTTAACCGGCCCCTATATCTCGGTTCAATTGGATAGCAATGAAGTACAGCAGCTACGTTCCTATCATAAAACTATTGCCGTACAGGAAGACAGCGCCACCGGACGTTTGCATCAAATCAAAGGAGATACATTAATAGCGGATTTTACAGAAGGTGATATTTCCCGTATCAAAATCTACCCGAATAGTCAGGTGCTTTATCATACCAAAAACGAAGCAGGTGATCCGGATGGAGCCGTCGAATACACTTCTCCGCAAACCGTCATGCATTTCAAAGATGGGGAATTACAACGTGTTGTTGCAGGTAAAAATGAAGGCTATTTCTTTGAAGAATTTGCCGGATTAAAAGACCGGAAACTGAAAGGTTTTGCCTGGAATCCTGAACGCCGGCCACAGCGCCCGGAAACTGAAGCGGAACCCCGCTTCCCGCCCGTTCCCAGGGAACGGCCTTTTATACTACCTCGCCGGTTTGTGGAGTATATGCAGATTAAAAATGCTGTAGAGGATTAGTGCCGGGTTCAGATAATAATAGCATTGATTAAGGTGAACAACATCAATCTATTGATCAGAACTTATTAGCAAAGAGATCCCTCATCCCCGTAATATCCGCTCCAACGCAGAGCGTGTGGAGCGAGATAAAAACTGTCGAAAGTCTACTGCAATATTGAATATTCTTTAGTATTTATTTTGCCAAAGGTACTTCTTTGGAGGATATTCCTTACCCTTCGTCCTTATTCAGGTTTTCCTTTATCACCCGGTCCTGAATATCTCTGGGAACCTGGGCATAATGAGAAAAATTCCGTTTGTAGGTAGCGCTACCCTGCGTCATGGATTTGAGTTTTGTAGAATAATGATCCAATTCCTCAAGCGGCACATGGGCTTTAATTTTTTGGATAGCACCTTCTCCATCCATACCCTGAATTTGTCCGCGGCGTGTACTCAAATCACTCATTACATCACCCATATAATCTGATGGTACCTCCACTTCGATCTCATAAATGGGCTCCATCAGCTGGGGATTTGCTTTCATAAAACCATCTTTAAAAGCCATAAGGGCCGCCGTTTTAAAAGCAGCTTCGTTGGAATCTACCGAATGCATGGAGCCATCGTACACCGAAACACGAATGTCTCTCGCCCGGCAGCCACTCATCGGTCCATTTTCCATTTTCTCCATCACACCTTTGAGAATAGCCGGCATAAAGCGATTATCAATCACTCCACCTACAATACAATTCTGGAACACCAATTTTCCGCCCCAGGGCAGTTCATGTTCCTGAACATCCCGTACCTTCATATCGTCCGGTGCAGACATACCTTCCGTAAATGGCTCAATTAGCAGGTACACTTCGGCAAACTGCCCGGCCCCGCCCGATTGTTTTTTATGCTTGTATTGAGTTTTTACACCTTTAGTGATGGTCTCCCGATAAGGTATTTTCGGAGTGATAAACTCCACATTAAGTTTAAATCTGTTTTTAAGCTGATCTTCAATTACTGCCAGGTGCTCCTCACCCTGACCATGAATGATTAATTGCCGCAATTCCTGACTATGTTCTATTACAACCGACGGATCTTCACGGTGAATTTGATGGAGGGCATGCCCCAGTTTATCCTCATCGCCCTCAATTTTTAATTTTACTGCGGTGCGGATAGTAGTAGGCGGAAATTCAATAGCCTGTAATTTCACATCATGACCTTTTTCATGCAGGGTATCGTTTACTTCACCATCTTTTAGTTTAACAACGGAACCAATATCTCCGGTTTGAATTTCATTGATCTCAATACGCTTTTGGCCTTCCGTTAAAAACAGGTTCCCAAGACGAACTGTACTCGAATTGCTACTATTCACAAGGTCAATACCTGGTTTTATAGAGCCACTGTACACTTTAAAGTAGATCAGGTCTCCAACGTGAGATTCTGAATGGGTTTTAAACAAAAACATAACCGGCTTTCCATCCGGGTTAAGCGCAAATTCTTCTCCATTTTCCGTAATTGGCGGATTGCCCTGTAGTGGATTTGGAGCCACATCACCCAGGAATCCCATAATCCGGCCGGTACCCATATTCTGTGAAGCCGAGGTACAAAAGAGCGGATAAATCTGTCCGTTTACCAACGAAATATGAAGCCCTTTTTCCATTTGCTCTTCATCAAGTTTACCCTGTTCAAAATAAATATCCATCAGGGTTTCATCGTTTTCAGCAATTGTTTCAACCAGTTCCTGATGCAATTTCTCGGCCTGTGCCTGATGTGAATCCGGTATGGGAAGTTTATCAGGTTTACCGCCATTATCAGGAAATTCATACATCGTCATACGCAATACATCAATGATGGCATGGAAATCCGGACCTTCACTAAAAGGATATTGTACCACGGTTACCTGTCTGCCAAATTGATCGCGGGTTTCATCAACGGTTTTCCAAAAATCAGAATGTTCACTATCCAGCTTATTAACCACAAACATCGAGGGAACATGGTATTTTTGCACGTATTTCCAGAGTGCATTCGTGCCAATTTCTACTCCTTGTTCGGCATTAAGGGTGAAAATTGCGGTATCAGCTATACGAACAGCGCCCGCAACTTCCCCTACATAATCCGAAGTACCAGGTGTATCAATGACATTAATTTTGTGGCCTCTCCAATCCAGATTCAAAAATGAGGAATAAATGGATTTCTGTTTTTCTTTTTCTAAAGGATGGTAATCCGAAATTGTATTCTTTTCTTCGACTGATCCCCGTCGGTTAATGGCTCCGGCTTCGAAAAGCATCGTTTCGGCTAACGTTGTTTTTCCGGAGCCGGCATGGCCCAGAAGTACAACATTACGGATTCTTATAGGATTATAAACTTTCATAGTAACTCCTTTTTAAACCATTTTAATTTGCACCACTAAAGCTCAAAAGTACTAAATAGTATTACGTATTTTATTATTTATGTTTTGTGCTTCTGTGCATAAAAACAGTATGTGTTTTGTTAGTAACAGGTTTTAACTTAACAAAGCGCCAACAAAGCAGCGCCACAAAATCAATGAACAGTACTTAATGTTCTTGAACAGAATGTGAAGATTGAAAATAAACGGACGAGCGAATAAATCAACATGAAAAAAATATTATTAATACAAACCGGCGGAACCATAGCAATGAACGCCAAAGGAGCAGGTGTTGAAATTGATCCGGAGGCATGGTCGAAGGTATTGTATGAGGAAATTCCTGAACTAAATGAAATTGCTGAGATTGAAACCCACCCTCTTTTTTTTGAAGACAGCTCAGACCTGAATGCTTCCCATTGGGTCCGGCTTGCAAATTGTATTGAACAACATTACACTGATTTTGATGGTTTTGTGATTTTACACGGAACCGATACTATGGCTTACTCTGCCTCATCACTTAGTTTTGGCCTTAGAAATTTGGGGAAACCAGTGATATTTACCGGGAGTCAGGTGCCAATGAGTACCATCCGAAGTGATGCCCGGCGTAACCTGGTAAATGCAATTGAGCTGGCCACTATGGATTTCAAAGAAGTGGGTATATGTTTTAATGATTCCCTCTATCGCGGAAACCGGGCAACAAAAATGAGTATCGGTGATTTTGATGCCTTTGGCTCACCAAACTTCCCTCCCCTGGCCGATATTGGAATTAAAATTGAAAGCCGGGTATTGGAGAATTTCGGCAATGGTGAATTTAAAAATATTGCCGATTACTCAGATAAGGTATTTGTATTGACAGCGCATCCCAATTTAAACCCGGTTTTTTTGGAGGACCTGAACCTCGATAATATAAAGGCGGTCATTATTCGTGCATTTGGAAGCGGTAATTTTTGCATTAAAGGTGATTATAGCCTGCTGCCGTTTCTTGATAAATGCCGAAACCATGAGGTAACAGTAGCTATCGTTTCCCAGGCAGATTTTGATTCCGTTGATCTGACCCAATATTCAGCCGGCCGTGCCGCTCTTGAACACGGTGCCATCAGCGGAAATGATATGACCCTGGAAGCCTCCCTCACCAAACTTATGTTTTTACTGGCACATTATAACACCAAAACCGATATTGAGAGGTTGTTTCAACAATCTATTGCAGGAGAATTATAAACAGTGGTAAGTAACAAGGTTCAAGGTGCAAGTTCTTGAACCTCCGCTTGCACCTTGAACCTAAAACCTTGAGCCTAATATCATGTTTTTCATTTTTGATGTAGAGACCGTACCTGATTTCGAATTTATTCGTCGTGTTTTAGATGACCACGAATCGGATGAAGAATTATTACTTGAAAAAGCCAGTGAGGAACTGGCCCGGAATGCATCTGGTTTTCTGCCGCCCATGTATCACCGTATGGTTTCCTGGGTTGGCCTTTGGATTGAAAATACCGGAGGACCAAAACAAAAAGTGGCCTGGAGTGGCGAGGATGAAAAAAACGGGCTGAAATTAATATTTGATGCAATTGGCACTTATAAAGATTTTGGGCTGATCCACCACAACGGCAAAGGTTTTGATATCCCCGTACTCACCTATCGTGCCATGAAGCACGGCCTCCAAATGCCGGTACGCATGAACGATTACGACATCCGTTACCGCTACAGCCGCCATAATGTTGATTTGGTTGATGAGTTCAGTAATTACGGTGCAAGTTCCTGGCCTAAGCTTAAGCACTTAGGGCAGCTCATCGGTATTCCGTTCAAACAAACCGGGGAGGGTAATCAAGTACTTGCCATGTTTCGCCGCGGCGAATTGGATTTGATCGAACACTATTGCTATGAGGACGTGATGGCAACTTATATTGTGTGGCTGTATCACCAATTTACGGCCGGACATATTCCGGAAGATCAATTCAATAATCTCAAAGACCGGGCGATGAGTAAGCTGAATGAGATACAATCCGTCCCGCCTAAGTAATTATCCTAATCATTGTGCTCCAACGCAAAATTTATCTGAGCATTGGGATTTCAGCTTTAATACCGCCTCACCTATGTTACTAGCCATGACATTACGCTCCAACGCGGAGCGTGTGGAGCGAGGGTGTACAAGCCCTCGCTCCGATCCCTCAGCATCGGTGCGGATGTATGACAATGGTTATCTCGCCTCGCACTGACCCCTCAGCATCGGTGTGGATGTATGACAACGGTTATCTCGCCTCGCACTGACCCCTCAGCATCGGTGTGGATGTATGACAACGGTTATCTCGCCTCGCACCGATCGCTCTGCGTCGGTGCGGATAATTAGCCTCGAAACACCTCAACTTCAACCAAGCTACTTGAGGCACCAAAATAATCACCATAAGAGGAATATTCCCAATCATCTTCCCCATGTACCAATCCTGCTTTTACAGGATTATAGTGTATATAATTCAATTTTTGTCTCATTACTTTTGCGGAAAATATTTGTTTAGGATGAAAACCATCACTCCAAAGTTTGTGATCTCGATCCTTTTTTAATGAAGTATTCGAATGTTTTAATCTATTTAGCCATTCAAAATTATTTCTCTCTTCTAACAAATCAATAATTCGCCTCGCAGAATATGATTTAAAACTGGCTACATGCTTTCCCAAATTTTCACTTTGTGCAATGAAGTGCAAATGATTAGGCATGATTACATAAGCATAAATTGATACCTTCCTTTCCCCCACCATAAAATTCAAGCCCTCAATAATAACTTTACGTAACCGATTATCGGTCAATAACCTATATCCATTTATAATTGAGGAAGTAATAAAATATGGATAACGTGAATCCAATATTTTGTATCGACTTCTTCCCATTTTGAATTCCTTTTTCTTTTAAATATTAAGCTTTTGAGTTATCAGTAAGAGCATTTTAAACTGAATTCCTTACAGAATTTTTTTACGTAGTCTTAATATCATTGCGCTCCAACGCAGAGCGTGTG
>JBBDLQ010000165.1:10139-14177 GCA_040878765.1 Balneolaceae bacterium
CCTCGCGCCGATCGCTCTGCGTCGGTGCGGATAAATGACAGTCGTTAATTAAAAATGTATTGCATTATTGTCTCAGGCTGTTAAATTCCCTTACTACTCACTTCAATTAAATCTTACAATTATGAAAAAATCAATTTTCGCGGTACTCACGTTAATTTGTTTCATACATACTGGTACATTACTGCAGGGACAGGATCTGGTAAAAGAGGGAGAAGAGATCCAGCAAATCACAGAAGGACATCAATTCACCGAAGGCCCGTTTTGGCATAGCG
This sequence comes from Balneolaceae bacterium, assembly GCA_040878765.1. Taxonomy (GTDB): domain Bacteria; phylum Bacteroidota; class Rhodothermia; order Balneolales; family Balneolaceae; genus Gracilimonas. Next base: position 10,412 of record JBBDLQ010000165.1, read on the forward strand.
ATGGTTTTCTGTTATACAGTGATATTCCTGCAAATAAAATTTACAAATGGATTCCTGATGGTGAAAAAGAAGTATTTCTCGATCCTTCCGGACATTCAAATGGAATTACCGGCGATGGTGATGACGGTATGATCATCGCCCAGCATGATGGCCGGGTTTCACACCTCACCAAAGATGGGGACCTCACTGAATTGGCCAGCTCATACAATGGCAAACGCCTCAACAGCCCAAACGATTTAGCCCTCTCATCTGACGGATATCTTTATTTCACAGATCCGCCTTATGGTGTAGAGGCTGAAGACAGGGAACTTAATTTCAGTGGTGTATATCGCATTCCGGAAAATGGCGGAGATCCTGAACTGCTTTTTAATGAGTTTGGAACTCCGAATGGAATCGTGTTTTCCCCGGATGAAAGCCGGTTTTATGTGAATGATACCCAATCAGGACATATCATGGTGTTTGAAGTTGATGAAGACCGTGTAGTTTCTGAAGGCAGTCTTTTTGCTGAAGTAGGCAATGCTTCAAAAACCGGTGCAGCCGATGGAATGGTTGTGGATGAGGCCGGAAACATTTACACAACAGGGCCCGGGGGCATTCATGTTTTTACTCCTGATGGTAATGAATTACAACATATTCAAACTCCTCAATCCGTTACAAATCTTGAATGGGGCGGTGAAAATAATAATAAGCTGTTTATGACCTCTCCCGACGGGGTATATGTGCTGAAAATGGCTGTTTCAGGATTATAAAAACTCATTTCTAAAATTTCGAATATTCTCAATCAAAACCATTGGGAATATTCGATTTTCAGACTACCCGGTTTTCATCGCTATAATCAAGTATTTCTCCTCTATAGCCAAACAAGCGTTTGATCAGTTTTACAATCCATTCCTTTTGATTTTTGATGTACCACTGATCGCCTCTGTTTATTAGAAAAAAGCTGAAACCCTAAGCACATAACAAAAATAAACAGACGGAATTCGAAATTATTTCAAAACCCCGTCTGTTTTGGCTGCGTTAATCTCACCTTGATCAAAACTAAGAAGCAAAGTGAAATTTCTTTTAAAATTTAAATATCAAACGCTTTAAGTTCTTCCGTATTTGCTTCTTTATTTCTCAATAGCACGGCCTGCGCTGATGCAAGATGTGCTACCGGAACCCTGAATGGCGAACAAGATACATAATCCAGTCCGGTTTGGAATGCAAAGTGAATACTTGATGGGTCACCACCGTGTTCACCACAAATTCCAATTTTCAGGTTCTCATTCACCATTCTGCCAAGTCGGGTACCGGCCTGTACAAATTGGCCAACACCTTCCTCGTCTAAAATCTGGAATGGATCTTGTTTCAGCATGCCTTTAGCCATGTAATCTGGCATGAATTTAACGGAGTCATCACGGCTAAATCCAAATGTAAGCTGGGTAAGATCATTGGTTCCGAATGAAAAGAAATCAGCAATTTCCGCAATTTGATCGGCCAATATTGCTGCACGCGGAATTTCGATCATAGTGCCTACTTTATAATCGAGTTTAACACCGGCTTCTTTCAGTATCTCCTGGGCAACATTGTCAATCACAGTGCGCTGATGCCTGAATTCCTCAATACTGCCAACCAACGGCACCATAATTTCAGGATATACTTTTTTCCCTTCTTTTATAAGGTGAATTGCTGCTTCAATAATAGCCCGTGCCTGCATTTCGGTAATTTCAGGATAGGTGATTCCCAGCCTGCATCCACGATGCCCCAGCATAGGATTGAATTCATGAAGCTGATTGATTTTATTTATCAATACAGTTTCTGAAACTTCCAGTTCCTTAGCCACTTTTTTGATTTCATCTGCTTCGTTTGGAAGAAACTCGTGAAGCGGCGGATCGAGCAGCCGGATAGTTACGGGGAGTCCTTCCATTACTTCAAAAATCTCAATGAAATCCTGTTTTTGGAAAGGTAACAGGTTGTTTAAGGCCAATCTTCGCTCATTTTCAGAATTGGCAATAATCATTTTTCGCATAAATTTAATGCGGCCCGGCTTGAAGAACATGTGCTCGGTCCGGGCAAGCCCGATACCTTGTGCTCCATATGAACGTGCTAATTCAGCATCTTCCGGTGTTTCAGCATTGGTGCGAACCTTCATTTCCATTACATCACCTACCCACGACATAAATGTTTTATACTCCTTGCCAAACTTAGGCTGAGTGAGTTCCTTTTTGCCGACAATCACTTTTCCGGTACTGCCATTCAGGGAAATCCATTCCCCTTCTTTTACCGTAACTTCACCATTGGTGAATGATTTTGTTTTATAGTTAATGACAATATCATTGCAACCGGCTACACAGGGTTTGCCCCAGCCACGTGCAACCACAGCAGCATGACTTGTCATGCCCCCGCGTGAAGTCAATATTCCTTCCGCCGATGACATTCCGCCCACATCCTCAGGACTGGTTTCGATACGTACCAAAATTACCGGCTCGCCTTCATCACTAATTTCTTCAGCTTTTTTGGAATCGAAATATACTTTTCCAACAGCAGCACCCGGCGAGGCTGGTAAACCTTTCCCTATAACAGTACTGCCATTTAAGCTATCATCCTTAAATTGCGGATGTAGCAGTTGCTCAATATGTTCGGGTTGAACTAAATCCCGGATGGCTTCATTTTTGTTGATAACACCTTCATTAAATAGATCAACGGCGATTTTAACTGCGGCTGACCCTGTTCGTTTACCATTCCGGGTTTGCAATATGTATAAGGTCCCGTCCTGTATCGTAAACTCAATATCCTGCATGTTTTTATAGTGCAATTCAAGTTTACGGGTATAATCCAGTAATTCTTTATAAATGACGGGAGTTCTTTTTTGAAGTTCTGCAATAGGGCTTGGTGTGCGGATACCCGCTACAACATCTTCGCCCTGAGCATCCAGTAAAAATTCACCATATAATTTAGGTTCCCCGGTTGCCGGATTTCGGGTAAAGCAAACGCCTGTTCCACTTTTATCTCCCATATTCCCAAATACCATGGCCTGTACATTCACGGCTGTGCCAATTAGTCCGTGTATGTTACTAATCTGGCGATATTTGATGGCGCGGGCACTATTCCAGGAATTAAATACGGCATTTACGGCAAACTTAAGCTGTTCAATAGGATCATCGGGAAACATATGTCCGGTTACTTTACGGTATATGGCCTTATATCTCTCCGTTAGTTCCCTGAGATTATTAGCAGACAACTCAAGATCTTCTTTTACCCCGACTTCTTTTTTTAGTTTTTCCAGGGCTTCTTCAAATAAATCGTGGCCTACTCCCATCACAACACCGCCAAACATATCAATGAAACGGCGGTAACTGTCAAAGGCAAAACGTTCGTTTCCGGTTTTTTTAATAAGTGCTTCTACTACTTTATCATTGATACCCAAATTCAATATGGTATCCATCATTCCAGGCATAGAAACTGCAGCTCCGGAGCGCACTGAAATAAGTAATGGATTGGTTTCATCGCCCAGTTTTTGGCCCATTTCTGCTTCAATATGCCTGATGCCTTCTACCGTTTGATCAAAAAGATCAGCCGGCCATTTCATGTTATTATCAATAGTTTTTTTGCAAGCTTCTGTTGAAATGGTAAAACCCGGAGGCACCGGAATTCCTATGGTACTCATTTCAGCAAGATTGGCACCTTTACCGCCCAGCAGGCTTTTCATACTTCGATTTCCATCGGTATTCTTTTTACCAAAGCGGTAAACATATTTTTCGAGATAAGCCATAATAAAACCTCATAA
>JBBDLQ010000166.1:0-2333 GCA_040878765.1 Balneolaceae bacterium
TCAGGAATCTCCCCCACCTGGTTCCGAACGCTCTGCGTCGGAACCAAAGAGGCTTTATTTAGCTCCGCAACTTAATTGAGCACCGTACAAGCGGAGGCTTGAGCCAGGTGGCCGGTGTACGTGGTGAGAAAAACCGACTTAAATCATTATTGAGTTTTAAAGACTGTTGAGCCATATTTAGCCTTATGAATTTCAATAACCTAAAACGTAAGGCATTCTTCTGGGTTGAAAAACTTCAAATTTCCAGGACGGAGCGTATTTCAATAACTTTGCTCCTGGTTTTGTTAGTGGTTTTATTTAGCTCAAATTATTTCCTGGCAGAAACATTCAACTTTAATCAGGAAAGGTATGATGAAATAACTGCGGAGTTTGAACGGAGGAGCGCGATTATACAGCAGCAGGAAAAAGAGCTGGAGACAAAATATAACCCGGATTTAACAGTTAGTGAAGCCAATGAACCGGATGCCGAAACAATCTACAATCAGGCCGAAAGCAACGAGACTGAAACGCCGGAGATAATCAACATTAATTTGGCGAGCAGTGCACAGCTTCAAGCTTTAACTGGAATTGGGGCAACTTATGCGGAACGAATTATTGAATACCGGGAGCTAAATGGCGGTTTTGATTCTATTGATGAACTGGTTAACGTAAAAGGCATTGGGAAAACCCGGCTGGAAAATATCCGGCCTTTCATTACAATAGAATAAATTTTCAGAGCCACCAAAATACAAAGGGCGAAATGGTATTATATTTTTCCGTGTTTTGGTGATTTTGTGGCTTAAATAAAACTAAACAGGACTTCATGCCAAAAATACTTTGGGCAGATGACGAAATTGATCAGCTGCAATCACATATTATATTTTTAGAAAAAAGAGGATTTGAAATCACCCCGGTTGCTAATGGTGATGATGCCGTCAGTATGATTGCCTCAGAATCTTTCGACATTGTGTACCTGGATGAACAGATGCCCGGCATGGGCGGCCTCGAAACCCTGGAAAAAATTAAAGCACTTCAGCCCTCCCTTCCCGTTGTTATGATCACCAAAAGCGAGGAAGAGTCGATCATGGAAGATGCTATAGGCGGTAAAATTTCCGATTACCTAATTAAACCGGTAAACCCAAACCAGATTTTACTGACCACCAAACGCCTGCTCGAGCGCAGCCGCCTTCAAACCGAAAAATCGGCCCAAACTTATTTAAAGCAGTTTAATGAGCTGTCATCACGCATCCATCCGGGCACGCACTGGAAAGAATGGATTGATGTGTATAAAGAACTCACCCAATGGGAAATTGATCTTGGTGATGGGGATGAGGGTTTAAAACAAGTATTATCCGATCAGTTTCAGCAGGCTAATAAAGAATTTGGGAAATTTATGGCTCAGGAATATAAAGGCTGGCTGCACAAGGATGAGGGACGACCGGTTTTATCCCAGGAAATTTTCAAAAAATATGTTCATCCCCATTTGGAGAAGAATGAGAAGGTCATGTTTTTCATTATTGATTGTATGCGCTACGATCAATGGCTGATTTTTGAACCCTATCTTTCCAATTATTTCTCCATTGATACTGATTTCTACTACTCCATTTTACCTACGGCTACACCCTATTCAAGAAATGCCATTTTTGCGGGATTGTATCCCTCTGATATTGAGCGTATGTATCCCGATTTATGGCAGCAAGGGCAGGATGAGACCTCGCTTAACCGGCATGAAGAACAATTGCTAAAGCTGCAACTGGAGCGGGAGGGTATCGACATTAACTTCAAATATGAGAAAATCCTGAATGCCGATATTGGCCGGAAAGTGGCCGATAAAATTCAAAGCTATGCGCAGTCGAAGCTTGCCGCTTTTGTGTTTAACTTTGTGGATACGCTGGTTCACTCCCGCTCCGATTCGGCCGTCATCAAGGAGCTTGCCCCTGATGTTTCCGCCTTTCGATCGGTAACGGAGGCCTGGTTTCAGCATTCCACCCTGTTGCAGATGTTCAAAGGTTTGGCGAAAGAAAATGTGACTTTGGTTATCACAACCGATCACGGGTCGGTGCGCGCCCTCCGCGATACCAAAGTGTATGGAGATAAAGATACCGCCACTAATCTTCGCTACAAATATGGGCGCAACTTAAAAGCAGATGAGTCTGAGGCCGTCCTTTTTATGGATGATCCCGAACAATACCGATTGCCTAAAGTTGGTGCCATTAATAATTACATGATTGCCCGGGAAGACTTTTATTTCGTCTATCCCACCAATTATCACAAATACCAAAACCGGTACCGCGACACCTTTCAGCATGGCGGAGCTTCCATGGAAGAGATGATTCTTCCCGTTGCAACGCTGA
>JBBDLQ010000167.1:0-12167 GCA_040878765.1 Balneolaceae bacterium
GCCAATCATCCTCAAAAAAGAATTGAAGAAGCTGTTTTACTCACCCAGCAAATAATCATTCAACCTTTTGGTGATTTACTTTCATCAAAAACACCTCGACATTGGGAACGGTGGTTAGGCAAAAGCTCGCTCAGGAATACCGGCCGTTTAAAAATTTTATTTGGAACCGTCTATTTGCCGGCACTATATGTATTGGGGAATTTGTTCGCACATAAAAAATTAACAAGGTATACCCTATCAGTCTGGAAAGATTTAAAAACGCCTATTCCTGCCTCACTGCTTAAAAAGTTTAAATCATTTGAACTGAATGATAAAAGCTATCGTCGAAAACTCGGGTCGGTACACCTGTTAAAATCCTATTGTAAGCCGGGTAAATGCTCAGAATGTTTTGTGCTAAAAAAAGCGATTGAGTCTTGATTGCTTTTAAAGTGATTTCTATCTTTGGAGTCTGTCAATGACACGCATTGCCCGGTCGTCTAATGGCAGGACAGCTGGTTTTGGTCCAGTCAGTGGGGGTTCGAATCCTCCCCGGGCAACATAATTTTTCAAAGGATGACTGTGAGGCCATCCTTTTTGTTTATTGACCACGGATTTTTTGGTAAAAACTGAATGATTTTAACCTAAACTGAAAGCCGCAGAAAGTGGATACTCCCCTGGCGATTTTTTCCGGTACCAGTAACCCGGCTTTGGCAAGAGCAATTGCTGAAGAATATGGTACATCCTTAGGGGATGTGACTATTAAGAAATTTTCGGACGGTGAGCTTTACGTTAAATACGAACAGAGTATTCGGGGAGAAGATATTTTTGTAATACAATCTACTCCCCCGCCCGGTGATAATATTATTGAATTACTGTTATTACTGGATGCAGCTAAACGGGCTTCAGTAAAAAGGGTAACCGCGGTAATGCCCTATTTTGGATATGCCCGGCAAGATCGAAAAGATCAGCCCCGGGTTTCAATTGGTTCAAAATTAATGGCTAATTTGCTGGTAAAAGCAGGTGCCGATCGTGTTTTGACGATGGATTTGCATGCTGCGCAGATACAAGGATTTTTTGATATCCCGCTTGATCATTTATATGCAAGCCGGGCTTTTATTGACCATTTCACCTCAAATCCAATTGATAACCTGGTTGTGGTGGCTCCGGATGTAGGCAGCTTGAAAATGGCTCGTTCCTACTCCAAAAAACTGGGTGCTACCCTGGCTTTTATTGATAAGCGAAGGCCAAAAGCCAATCAATCGGAAATCATGAATTTGATTGGAGAAGTGGAAGGAAAAAATGTGTTAATTGTCGATGATTTGATCGACACAGCCGGAACATTGACGAATGCAGCCGCTGCCTTGAAAGAAAGAGGAGCGTTAAACATTGTCGCAATTTGTACACACCCGATTTTATCGGGTCCGGCATATCAGCGAATAGAAGATTCGCCTATTGACGAGTTGTTAGTAACAGATACGGTTCAGCTTCGCCAGCCTTCTGATAAAATCAGGGTGTTGAGCATTGCGAATATATTTGCTGAAGCTATACAACGCATACATACTAACGACACAATCAGTGCACTGTTTGATAATTAAGATTAAGTTAAACGCATTATGGCAAACCCAGAATTAGTAAAAATTGAAGGAAAAGTAAGAGAGACCAGTAAACAGGCAAATAAAGAGCTTAGGGAAGAATTACGAGTACCCGCTGTTCTTTATGGTCCCGACATTGATGAAAATATTCATTTTTCAATTGATGAGCTGGAACTCGAGAAAATTCTCAGAAAAGCCCAAACCAAACTTCAGGAACTCACTGTTGATGGCAAGACGTATAAAACCTTGTTGAAAAATACAGAATATGACCCGGTTTCTGATCGTCCGATTCACGCAGATTTTTATGTTCTGTCTGATAAGAAAAAAGTAACCCTTCGTGTTCCTATTAAACTTACAGGTAGTGCAAAAGGCGTTGTTGAAAATGGCGGACGTGTATTTAAGCCTATGAATTTTATTCGAATTCGAGTGCTTCCCGAGGCAATTCCTACAGAATTTGAAATTGATATTTCTCCGCTTGAAATCGGCCAGTCTTTCCATATTTCGGATCTTGAACTTGAAGGTATTATTCCTTTAGATGATCTTAGCAGAACTATCGTGACAATTCGTCCTCCGAAAGGTGCCGACTTCCTTGAAAACCTCATTGCAGGTGTTACTGAAGAGAAAGAGGAAGAAGAAGTTGTTGCTGAAGGCGAAGAGCTTGCTGAAGGTGAAGAACTTGCCGAAGGCGAAGAAGCTGCTGAAGGCGAAGAAGGAGATGAAGAATCTTCAGAGGACAGCAAAGAAGATTAATCCCTATTTAATTTTGGATAATTGTAACGTGAACTCTGTTTAATATGTCCCTTATTATTGGATTAGGAAATATTGGGCAGGAATATCAGGGAACGCGTCACAATATCGGATTTGAAGTTGTTGATATGATCGCTGATACTCTTTCTGCTACATTTGGCCCAGGCAACGGGCCTTTTGTGGTTGCGGAAGGCAGTTTGAAAGGGCGAAAAGTAGTGCTTATAAAGCCTACTACTTATATGAATAAAAGCGGTCTTGCGGTACGCAAAGCCCTCTCAACCTATAAAACTGACAAAGATCATTGTCTTATTATTTATGATGATCTGAATTTGGATGTTGGGGATGTCAGATTAAAAGCTCAGGGCAGTGCCGGGGGCCATAATGGTATAGCCAATATCATTGAACATTTGGGTACCCGGGAATTTCCGCGGATTCGTTTTGGCATTGGTAATGATTTTTCCAGAGGGCGACAGGTTGATTTTGTGCTTTCACCTTTTAACAATTCAGATCAAAAATATTTGGAAGAGGGCATACAAAAAGCTCATGATGCCGCCCTTTACTTTGTTCGGGAAGGCATCGCCAAAACCATGAATAATTTTAATTAATGAATACTGCCAAATCACTTTATTGGCTTAACTAACCTAAACTAACGTAACGGGAAACAATGCAAACTATAGTCTATTTAATACCGGTGGCCGGAGTATTAGCACTCTTGTACACCATTTTCAAATCATCCTGGGTTTCTAAACAGGAAATTGGAACTGAACGTATGGAACGCATCAGCAAGAGTATTGCCGCTGGTGCTATGGCGTTTCTTAAAGCCGAATACCGGGTACTTTCGATATTTGTACTTGTTGTAGCGGTAATACTTGCCTTCAGTGCAGATCCAACTACCTCAAGCTGGATGGTCGCTATCTCTTTCATATTCGGTGCATTCTGTTCAGGTCTTGCCGGTTTTATCGGGATGAAAGTTGCAACCAAAGCTAATGTACGTACAACCCAAGCTGCACGAACCAGCCTTGGAAAAGGACTTGAAGTTGCTTTTGCCGGTGGTTCCGTTATGGGATTAGCCGTTGTTGGCCTTGGTGTTCTTGGATTAAGTGTATTATTTATCGTTTTTGGTAATGTATTTGGTCTTGAAGGCGCCGGTGCCGTTAATAAAGTATTAGCCGTTGTAACCGGCTTTTCATTTGGTGCTTCCTCCATTGCCTTGTTTGCACGTGTTGGCGGTGGTATTTATACCAAAGCAGCCGATGTTGGAGCCGACCTTGTAGGTAAAGTTGAAGCCGGTATTCCTGAAGATCACCCCTTAAACCCTGCTACTATTGCAGATAACGTGGGTGATAACGTGGGTGATGTTGCCGGTATGGGAGCTGATCTTTTTGAATCCTATGTAGGTTCTATTATTGGTACTATGGTTCTTGGAGCCGCATTTATTGCTGGTGCCACTATCGATGGCGGTACCTGGGCCGATTCTTTTAACGGACTTTCCGCTGTAATTCTCCCGCTTGTTTTAGCCGGAGTTGGAATTTTGACTTCTATTTTCGGAACCTTCTTTGTACGCGTTAAAGAAGGTGGTAATCCTCAAAAAGCACTTAATCTTGGGGAATTTCTTTCGGCCGCAATTATGCTGGTTGCTTCTTATTTCATCATCACATGGATGTTACCTGAAACATGGACATTTAATGGTGAAGTATATAACAGCACCGGTGTTTTCTGGGCTACCATTTTTGGCCTGGCAGCAGGACTTGGAATCGGATTGATCACCGAACATTATACCGGAACCGGAACAAAACCGGTTTGGTCTATAGTGAAACAATCTGTAACCGGATCAGCAACAAATATTATTGCCGGACTTGGTGTAGGTATGATCTCAACCGCGATACCTATTCTTATTATCGCTGTTGCAATTATCGGTGCTTATGAATTTGCAGGACTTTATGGTATTGCAATTGCTGCAGTTGGTATGCTGTCAAACACAGGAATTCAATTAGCCGTGGATGCTTACGGTCCTATTTCTGATAACGCAGGTGGTATTGCAGAGATGGCTGAACTTCCCGGTGAAGTTCGTGAGCGTACCGACAAGCTTGATGCGGTAGGGAATACTACTGCTGCCATTGGTAAAGGTTTTGCCATTGGTTCTGCAGCCTTAACCGCTCTTGCTCTTTTTGCCGCTTTCATAACTGCTTTTGAAGCTGTAAACCCGGGAGTAGAGGTAATTATCAGTGTAACCAATCCTTCTGTAATGGCTGCATTATTTGTAGGAGCAATGTTACCATTCTTGTTTTCTGCGCTTTCAATGAATGCCGTTGGACGTGCAGCCATGAGTATGATCGAAGAAGTTCGTCGTCAGTTCCGTGATATTCCCGAATTGACCAAAGCGCTTGCGGCCATGAACCGCAACGAAGGCAAGGAATTAGCAGACTGGTCAGATGAAGACCGCACTACTTTTGAAGCCGCGGATGGTAAAGCTGAATATGAGAAATGTGTTGAGATCTCAACACAGGCTTCAATTCGTGAGATGGTAGTACCCGGACTATTAGCCGTAATTGTTCCCGTACTTTTCGGCTTTGTTCCGGGATTTATCAGTGATAGTCCAACACTTGGCGCTGAAATGCTGGGCGGTCTTCTTGCTGGTGTAACTTCAGCCGGTGTACTGATGGCACTCTTTCAGTCAAATGCCGGTGGTGCCTGGGATAACGCTAAGAAAATGATCGAAGAAGGCGTTACCATCGACGGCGTTGAGTACGGCAAAGGCTCTGATCCTCACAAAGCTGGTGTAGTAGGTGATACAGTAGGAGATCCTTTCAAGGATACTTCAGGCCCTTCACTTAACATCCTGCTTAAGCTGATGTCGGTTGTTGCTCTTGTGATTGCAACCATGATTTAATCATCATAACTTAATGTATTCAGAGCCCTGCACATAATTTATGTGCAGGGCTTTTTTGTTTATCCTGTATTCGTACATTTTAGTGAACTCATAACTTTATCTGAACATGGACATTTTCAAACTTTTTTTTGAACACGACCTTCGGCTCGATGATCTCGCTAAACGAAACGCCAATAAAACCAAAGAGGAAGTAGAGGCTACATTGGATGATTTCATGAAGCCCGATCCCACTTATTCTAAATTTTATCTCACGGGTACCAATTTAGCTAAAGAACGTTTTGGATTGAATATGATCAATGCTTATAAACGGGTTATTGATGCTTTAGAAACAGCATTTTCAGGCATGAAAGTGTTCACAGAGAGCAAAGAATTTCCATCGCTTGCTCAGGCAATAGATGCTCTTGAAATAGGTGAAGTTGCTGTTCTGGCCCACAAGGTTGAAATCGAATTCAAGATTTCAACTTTACATATAGATAAAAACTCTAATGTGGGACATCTCAAATCTGAACTCAAAGAAGCGTTGGAGTCCGGGCTTATAGTAATCTACAAAGAACAAGCCAAAGACGGATTTGACCTGCACATCTTTTCCAAGAAAAATGTTTATAAAGATATGTTCTTTCCCCTTCAGAAATTAGTTCCTGATGCTTTCCGCTTTTTCAGTATCAATGGCAAGAAATTCAGGTCTGAACGCCATTTCTATTTTGAAACCTGGACGCTTGAGCAACCGCCTCATGGCTTTGAAGAAGTATTTCCGGAATCAGTATTGTAGTGTGAAATGACGAGTATTTTTATTTCGATATCATTCAATCCTACCAAAGGTTTTATCATCCACTTTCATCTTCATTAATGGTTCATATTTCTTGTGTTTATTTAGATTGTCTTTAAATAAGTTATAAATTCAAGATATATGATGTTAAAGCCGATTATACATACAAGAAAAGGCGATCGTGTTGCCATACAATGTTTGGGATGCAGCCATGAAGAAAATTGCCAGCTTCAGGAATTAGGATGTGTGGAAGGAGTAGTCGGCGAGGTGATTTCAAATCATTCACGTATCATTTTAAAAATTGGCGATACGCGTTTAGCAATTGGCGAAAATTTGGCTAAATCTATATTAATCAGCTCTCAGTAAACTAATCATGAGTCGATTACTTTCCGATAAACATAATCCCGGTACTTGTTTAATACAAAGTGTTACCGGAGATCTTGCTCCTCGTTTATTGGAAATGGGTATAACTCCCGGTTCAACTATAGAAATTATTCGAACAGCACCTCTTGGTTTTCCTGTTGAAATAAAAATTCGAGGTTACTCACTTTCTCTTCGTGAAGAAGAAGCCCGATGCATTGAATTAGAGTCATAGAGGTTTGTGTTGATTGAAAGAGCCCTGAACATTGCTTTAGTTGGAAATCCCAATACTGGAAAAACCACCATTTTTAATGGCCTTACCGGACTCAGGCAAAAAATTGCTAATTATCCCGGAATCACGGTTGAGCGAAAATCGGGAGCGGCTAAAATTGGCCATTATAAGCACCTGATCATTGATCTTCCCGGCACCTATAGTTTAAATAGTAAAAAGCTTGACGAACGTGTAACCTACGAAACCCTGACTGGTGAATTTGAACACGAAGAAACACCAGACCTTGTTTTAATAATTGTAGATTCAAGTAATCTTGACCGGAATTTATACCTTGTGACCCAGGTTATGGATCTCGGGATTCCAACTATGATCATCCTGAATATGCAGGATGTAGCTGTGGGAAAAGGTATTTATATAAATCCGGATGAAATGGAGGAAAAACTTGGAGTACCCGTTTTATCCATTTCCGCAAAAAATAAAAGAGGGATTGATGAAATAAAGAGAGCTATAGAAAATCAACAATTTTCCATCCCTTCGCCTCTCAAATGGCAACCAATAGAACCGCTTAAAAAAGCTATTGAGTTGGTAATTGATAAATGGATTCGGCCATATACCGATCTTCCCGAAAAGGCATATATCATTGAAGCGCTCAAATTAATTAGTAATACTGTCTCACCAGTTTCCATAGAGTTTGAGGGAATTGAGCACAATGAAATCCGTAGAAGTGTGGTTTCAAAAGCACATTCAATTATTGAACAAAGTGGCGGAAACCCGGTGGCCATTGAAGTAATGAACCGGTATGATTTTATTAATGAGTGTACCAGTAAATCAGTGGCACGCAGTTCAACTGACAAAAAAACCTTAACCGATCGAATTGATTCCATTACTACACATAAAATATTGGGGCCAATTTCATTTGTTTTGATTCTGCTGCTCATGTTTCAATCTATTTTTACCTGGGCTACTCCTTTTATGGATATGATCGATCTGCTTTTCATTAATACGGGAAACTGGCTGGCAGCTAATCTGCCACCCGGATTGTTAACAGATTTACTGGTCGAAGGTGTTATAGCGGGTTTAGGCGGGGTGATCATATTTCTGCCCCAAATTATCGTGTTATTCTTTTTTATATCCATTTTGGAAGGGAGCGGATATATGGCTCGTGCCGCTTTTGTTATGGATGGATTTATGTCGCGAATTGGATTGCACGGCCGTTCTGTGGTTCCTCTTATATCGGGCTTTGCCTGTGCCATCCCCGGGATAATGGCAACCAGAAATATTGAAAACTGGAGAGACCGGATCATTACTATTATGGTACTTCCATTTATGGCGTGTTCCGCAAGGCTTCCCGTTTATGCATTATTAATAGCCGCTTTTATCCCCCCAACAACAGTAATTGGATTTCTTGATTTGCAGGGACTTACCTTTTTTGGCTTGTATTTTTTCGGAATAATAATGGCGGTATTATCGGCATTGGTAATGAATAAATTCCTGATAAAAGGAAAACAAAGTCCTTTTCTTATGGAACTGCCCGATTATAAAATGCCGAAATGGTCGGCTGTATTTCACAATGTATTTGATCGCGGTAGAATTTTTGTAACTGAAGCCGGCCGGATAATTATTGCCATCTCAATTATACTCTGGTTCCTTGCCTCATTCCCAAAAACGGATATACCGGAATCTCAACCTTTATCAGATAATGCAAATATAGCATCTTCTTTTTCTCCGCAGATAAATCCTGATGCATATCAGCTTAAACACAGCTTTGCCGGTAAATTTGGCAGTTTTATTGAACCTGCTATAGAGCCATTAGGCTTTGACTGGAAAATTGGCATTGGACTGATCACTTCTTTTGCTGCAAGAGAAGTAATGGTTGGAACTTTAAATACCATTTATAGCATTGAGGGCGAACATGGAGAAGTTGCCACACTGAAACAAAAGCTGATAAATGATGTGGACACCGACACCGGAAAACCGGTTTATTCTATCGCTACGGCATTATCTCTTATGGTATTTTTTGCACTGGCTATGCAATGTATGAGCACCATTGCCATCGTGCGCCGTGAAACCAATTCCTGGAAATGGCCTTTAATAATGCTGGGATACATGACCGCTCTTGCCTACATCTGTTCATTTATCACTTATCAAACTGTTCGTTTACTATGACAGATATACAGACATATATCGCAATTACTTTATTAATACTAAGCATAGGGTATTTATTCCGGAAAATAGTCTGGCCTTATTTTAAGAAACCCGATACTAACAATACTTGTGGCCCGGATTGTAAGTGCGGATAAAAGTGTGGTCAGACTCTGCAGTAATATCCTGTAATTCAATATAATCTTCTCCTGAATAATGTTATCTTCGGGCTAAAATTATAAACCAGCCAATGATTTTTACTGAAAAACTTCAAAAAGCTGTTTCGGGCAGTAAATCAACCCTATGTGTTGGCCTCGATCCAAATCTTGAACTGCTTCCTCAACCTATAAAAGATCAATTTCAAACTCCGGAAGAACGAGTTACCTATTTCTGTAAATTAGTGATTGATTATACCGCCGAACATTGCGCGGCTTTTAAAACCAACCTTGCTTTTTTTGAAGCATTGGGTAAAAACGGATTAGATGTTCTTGAGGAAATAATCCGGCATATACCCTCAGGCAAAGTAGTTATTGCTGATGCAAAAAGAGGCGATATCAGTTCTACCGCAGAACATTACAAAAAAGCCTTTTTTGATCAATTTAAGGTTGATGCCATCACAATAAATCCCCTGATGGGTTTTGAAACACTGGATGCCTTTTCCAAATTTGAGGACAAAGGGATTTACGTTCTTACATTAACTTCCAATCCCGGGGCATCCGATTTCCTGAAACGACCCTTCGAAAGTTTTGATATGATGGCACAGTTTATTGCTGATCAATTATCAAAAAAATCACCTTTTAATGAAACCCATTTCGGAATGGTTATTGGGGCCACACAGGCTGAAGAAGCTGCATCCGTGCTTAAATATCACCCGGAAGGTGCTTTATTGATTCCCGGTATAGGAATTCAGGGTGGGTCCATTTCAGAATTGGAAAAAGCCTTAAAATCTCACAACGGGATTCCTTTAATTAGCTCCAGCCGTTCCATAATTTATGCCGGAAAAAATGATGAAAACTGGCCGGAACTGGTAGCAAATAAAGCTAAAATTATGAAACAGAATTTAAAGCAGATTACCCGGAAGTATGTCTAATAAACCAGAAGTAATTGTTTATACCGACGGGGCTTGCAGCGGAAATCCGGGGCCGGGCGGCTGGGGGGCTATCCTCATTTGGAATGGAAAACAAAAGGAGCTTTCAGGCGGAGATGCTCAAACTACCAACAACCGTATGGAAATGCAGGCCGTGATCCAAGCACTAAAAGCCTTAAATAAACCATGCATCGTTAAAATTCACAGCGACAGTGCCCTTATCATTAATGCATTTACTCAAGGCTGGATTGAAAACTGGCAAAAGCGCGGCTGGCGAAAAGCTGACAAAAAACCAGTGGAAAACAAGGAACTTTGGCAAGCCATGCTGGAAGCCATGAAGCCCCACGATGTCCACTGGGTGAAGGTGAAAGGGCATTCAGGAATTGAATTGAATGAACGGGTAGATCAGCTAGCCGTGGCCGAATCCCAGAAATTTTAAATTGGAAATGCTGAATTTTGAATTAGGTTTAGCCAATTCAAAATTCATAATCCATCATTTCCCAATTTCCTAAAGCGAAGCATAAGGCACCAAATCCAGATCATCAAACTGCCCTAAATCTGCTCTCATTTTTCCGGTGATGGCGATCATAGCGGCGTTATCGGTACAGTAGCTTATTTTTGGGGAATAGAGCTGAACACCCATTTCATCAGCCATTTTTTGGGATTTTTCCCGGAGCATGGAATTCGCTGAAACTCCCCCGGCAAGCAATACCGTTTTTACCCTGGTTTGTTTGATTGCCCGTTTCATTTTTTTTACCAACACTTCAGAAATTGCAAAAGAAACGCTGGCACAAATATCATTCAAGTTCTCTTGAATCCAGCCCTCTTCTTTATCCTGCAGATAATACAGTGCGCTGGTTTTTAAGCCTGAAAAGCTGAAATCAAGTCCTTCCTGAAGTAACGCTTGTGGAAATGTGTGGAATTTGGGATCACCTTCTTGAGCCAATTTATCCACATGTGGGCCGGCAGGATATGGAAGTCCCAAAAGTTTGCCGATTTTATCAAATGCCTCCCCGGCAGCATCATCCCTGGTTTTACCAATAATCTCATGCTCAAATGGCGATTTTACATGAACCAACTGAGTGTGCCCGCCAGAAACAATAAGAGCAACTAAAGGAAATTCCGGTTGATGATCAATGAAGTTGGCATAAATATGGGCATCCATATGGTTTACGCCGATAATTGGAATATTCCAGGAAAGTGCGAGTCCTTTGGCAAAGCAAATTCCCACTAACAATGAACCAAGCAATCCCGGACCTTGTGTTACGGCAATTGCCTCAATTTCATCCAGGGAAATCTTCCCTTCTTCCAAAGCCTGCTGTACCGTTTGGGTGATGGTTTTCTGGTGAGCTCGAGAGGCCAATTCCGGCACCACCCCTCCAAATTGCAGATGCACTGACTGTGCAGCAATGATGTTGGATTGAATTCCCCCATCAGTCAAAACCGCTGCAGAGGTGTCGTCACAAGAAGATTCAATGGCTAATATGTTCATGCTTTAAAGATACGAAGGTTGGCCTTAAACTACATCCGAATGGAACGCGGATGACACGGATTGGGCGGATGTTCGCTGATTAGAAATAGACTGCCAAGCAACCTCGCCGCGTCCCGTAGGTCCTGCGAGCGTTGCGACCCTCTATCATTGCAGCCCGAACGCTGGGAGGACCGTGGGACGCTCGCAGGTTCTACATTCTTACCCTGATGTTCGTAGAATTTTTTGAAAGTGGATGATAAAATCCCGAGACTATCCGCAAAATCCGCTTCATCCGCGTGCCATTCCATAATCCACTATTGCACAAACAAAAAAATCCCGCTCCGGAAAAACCAAAGCGGGATTTTAAATTTTATCGAAAGTAAGTGAGAAAACTCAGCTTACTTCTTGTCTTCATCGTCAACTACTTCGTAGTCTGCATCAACGGCATCATCGCCGCCTTCTTCAGCATCGGAAGAACCATCAGCTTCAGCGGCTCCGTCACCCGCTGCTTGTCCGGCCGCAGCTTCTTCCTGAGAAGCCTTGTAGATTTCTTCAGAAGCACCGGACCATGCTTTATTTACAGCTTCTATAGCTGCATCAAGTTCGTCCAGGTTTTCTTCTTTATGATGTTTCTCAAGCGTTTCGAGAGCTTCCTCGATGGCTTTTTTGTTTTCATCAGAAATCTTGTCACCGTATTCGTCAAGCTGCTTGCGGGTTGAGAATACCAGGCTGTCTGCCTGATTCAATTTCTCAATGCGTTCACGAAGTTCTTTGTCTTCTTCTTCGTGTTCTTTGGCAGCATTTTTCATTTTCTCGATTTCCTCTTCGTTAAGTCCTGAAGAAGATTCGATGCGAATACTTTGCTCTTTTCCGGTTCCTTTATCCTGTGCTTTGATATTCA
>JBBDLQ010000167.1:12267-14131 GCA_040878765.1 Balneolaceae bacterium
CCCAGTGTTTCAATACCCAGTGTAAGCGGAGTTACATCAAGCAATACAACATCTTCAACATCGCCTGACAATACGCCACCCTGAATGGCAGCACCAATAGCTACAACCTCATCAGGATTAACGCCTTTGCTTGGATCTTTGCCAAAGAATTCTTTAACCGCTTCCTGAATTTTCGGAATTCGGGTTGACCCACCTACCAAAATTACCTGATCTATATCGGATTTTGACATTCCGGCATCTTTCAGTGCTTTTTCACTTGGGGTGATGGTTCGTTTCACCAGATCATCCACCAGTTGCTCAAATTTTGAACGGCTCAGGTCAATATTCAGGTGTTTTGGCCCTGAATCAGTGGCCGTTACAAATGGCAGATTGATGTTGGTTTTTTGTGAACTTGAAAGCTCAATTTTTGCTTTTTCGGCAGCATCTTTAAGTCGCTGCATAGCCATTGGATCTTTTCGAAGATCAATGCCTTCATCTTTCTTGAATTCATCTGCTAAGAAATCAATAATGCGTTCATCAAAATCATCGCCGCCAAGGTGTGTATCACCGTGGGTCGATTTCACTTCAAATACACCATCACCCAATTCCAGGATGGAGATATCAAAAGTACCTCCGCCAAGGTCATATACGGCAATGGTTTGATCTGTCTCTTTCTTGTCCAGCCCATAAGCTAAAGAAGCTGCGGTTGGCTCGTTGATGATACGTTTAACATCGAGGCCGGCTATTTTACCAGCTTCCTGAGTTGCTTTACGCTGTGCATCATTAAAGTAGGCTGGTACGGTAATTACCGCTTCAGTTACTTTTTCACCAAGATATTCTTCAGCTGTTTGCTTCATTTTTTGCAGCACCATTGCAGAAATTTCCTGTGGTGCGTACATACGGTCGTCAATTTTAATACGAGCCGTATTATCATCTGCTTTTGCAATTTCGTATGAAACCTGTCGGGTTTCACCTTTTACTTCATCAAACATGCGGCCCATAAAGCGTTTTACGGACGCTACGGTATTTGCCGGATTAGTGATGGCCTGACGTTTTGCAGGCGCTCCTACAAGCCTTTCACCATCTTTGGTGAATGCTACTACGGATGGAGTCGTTCGTCCACCCTCGCTATTTTGGATTACAACCGGCTCATTACCTTCCATTACGGAAACGCATGAGTTGGTAGTTCCTAAGTCAATTCCTATGATTTTTCCCATTGGTCTGTTTTCTTTTACTTTTTACTGTTATAAATATTCTTCTTATTTCACCGTGCCAACGCAGAGCGTATGGCACGAGTCCAAATTTTATCTCGCTACGATCGCTCTGCGTCGTAGCGAATACTTATTTAACCGGAATGGATTGTGAATCCTTCAACGCCTCTGATTTAGGCATTGCGATAGTCAACACTCCATTTCTGAAATTCGCTGACACTTCGGCTGCATTTACATTTTGTGGAACGGCAAATGCACGGGCAAATGCACCGCGACGACGTTCCTGTCTCTTAAACTCTTCACCGTCACCGGCAGTAATTTCACGCTCACCTTTTACTGTCAGAACATTGTTTTTCAGGGCAATTCCAATTTCTTTTTTAGATAACCCGGGGAGATCCAATAATATCTTGTATTCCTCTTCACTCTCTACAATATCACAATCGGGGGCAAAGTCTTTGTCCTCATTAGCCAGCGGGACCACTTTTTCTACAAACTGCTGAATGTCTTTTCCCAGCTTGGAAAGATGTCGCTCAATTTCGATACCAAATTCTGAAAAATCTCCCATGTGCGTATTTATTTGTTCAAATTCATTAATAGATAAGCAATAGCAATGCCAAGCGGATGGGCTTTCAGGAAATCTGACGTATTGACGGACGTATTGTCAGAAGTGATAT
>JBBDLQ010000168.1:0-2324 GCA_040878765.1 Balneolaceae bacterium
ATAAACAAAACCTATCACCCCTTAATCCTTTATTGATTTGGTTGGGGTACTTGTATTCGCTTATTTTAAAGTCTATTAAGAAAAATTTTTATGGAGATACTATGGCTGAAAAAAATACAAGTAACAATGAAAGTAAATGTCCATTCCCACATGGCGCGGAAAAGGAAGTTGCCGGTGGCGGAACCAAAAACCGTGACTGGTGGCCCAATAAACTGAATCTGGATATTCTTCGCCAGCATTCTTCCCTGTCCGATCCAATGGGGGAAGATTTTGATTATGCTGAGGAGTTCAAGAAACTCGATCTTAATGCAGTAAAGAAAGATCTCAACAATTTAATGACCGATTCTAAAGAATGGTGGCCGGCCGACTGGGGGCATTACGGACCGCTTTTTATTCGTATGGCCTGGCATAGTGCAGGAACCTATCGTGTAGCTGATGGCCGTGGAGGCGCAGGCACCGGAAACCAACGCTTTGCACCCGTAAACAGCTGGCCCGATAATGTCAGTTTAGATAAAGCACGCCGTTTACTTTGGCCCATCAAACAAAAATATGGAAAGCAACTTTCATGGGCCGATTTGTTGATTCTGGCCGGTAACGTTGCCCTGGAATCAATGGGATTTGAGACCTTCGGTTTTGCAGGCGGACGAAAAGATGCCTGGGAACCTGAAAAAGATATCAACTGGGGCCCTGAACACGAATGGCTGGCTGATGAGCGCCACGATGATGATGGCAATCTCGAAGGACGGCTTGCCGCCGATCACATGGGTCTTATTTATGTAAACCCCGAAGGACCTAACGGCGAACCTGATCCCGCTAAATCCGCAAAATTCATACGTCAGTCGTTCAAGCGCATGGCCATGAATGATGAAGAAACCGTTGCCCTGATAGCCGGCGGACACACTTTTGGAAAAGTACACGGCGCAGCTCCTGAAGAACACAACGGTCCTGACCCCGAATCTGCCCCAATGGAAATGATGGGACTGGGTTGGAAAAATGATTACGGAACCGGAAAAGGTGCTGATACGATTACCAGTGGCCTGGAAGGCGCATGGACTAATAAGCCTCTTGAATGGGATATGGGCTTTTTTGAAAATCTGTTTGAATATGAGTGGAAGCTAACCAAAAGTCCCGCCGGAAAATATCAATGGACTCCAAAAGACGGAGCCGGTGACGGAACGGTACCTGATGCACATGATCCTAACAAGAAAAATGCCCCGATGATGCTGACAACCGATCTTGCATTAAAAGTAGATCCGGCATACGAGAAAATATCACGCCGATTCTACGAAAATCCGGATGAATATGCGGATGCTTTTGCCCGCGCATGGTTTAAACTGGTACATCGTGATATGGGGCCAAAATCCCGATATCTCGGACCTGAAGTTCCTGAAGAAGATCTGCTTTGGCAGGATCCAATTCCGGAAGCAAATCATGAACTGATTAATGATAAAGACGTTGAAGAACTAAAAGCTAAGATTCTTGATTCCGGGCTTTCAGTTTCTGAATTAGTTTCAACTGCCTGGGCTTCAGCTTCAACTTTCCGCGGGTCTGATATGCGCGGTGGTGCAAACGGAGCCCGAGTCCGACTCGCTCCACAAAAAGATTGGGAAGTAAATAATCCCAAGCAGCTTGCTAAGGTATTGGAAACGCTTGAGGGAATTCGGAACGATTTCAATAAGGCTCAATCTGGCAATAAGAAAGTTTCTTTAGCTGACCTGATTGTACTGGGTGGATCCGCTGCAATCGAAAAAGCAGCCGGGAAAGCCGGCCATGAGATTACCGTACCATTTACTCCGGGACGAACAGATGCTACAGATGAGCAAACCGATGTGGAGTCATTTGAATGGCTGAGGCCTGAAGCAGACGGATTCCGTAACTACTTCAAACCTCATACAAAGCGCATTGCTACGGCTGAAGAGATGCTGGTTGATAAAGCTCAGTTGCTAACACTAACCGCTCCGGAAATGACGGTTTTGGTTGGTGGAATGCGGGCTCTTGATGCCAACTATGACGGCTCCAGGCATGGGGTATTCACCGATAAACCGGGAACGCTGACCAACGACTTCTTCCTAAATCTCCTCGATCTCAGATACGAGTGGAAAGCCGTTTCTGAGAACGAACGATTGTTTGAAGCAAAAGATCGCGACACCGGAAAAGTGAAATGGACGGCAACCCGTTCCGACCTGATCTTTGGTTCAAACTCAGAACTCCGTGCCGTTGCCGAAGTTTACGGAAGTGAAGATTCCGAAGAAAAGTTCATCAACGACTTTGTGAAAGCCTGGGAAAAAGTGATGAATCTTGATCGATTTGATCTGAAGTAATTC
>JBBDLQ010000169.1:0-1875 GCA_040878765.1 Balneolaceae bacterium
ATTCACGTTAGGTAATAAATCTTCAGAAATTTAATGGCTAATAATTTGTGATAATTTTTCATCGGCTCTATCTTCATACTATATGAGAAAATTAACTCCAACCGAACGTAAAATCTTAGACCGGCTCATTTTCCCGGAACCATACGAGGTTATTGCGGAAGAAACGCAATTGAAATATGGCGAGATCAGGGATGATATCATCAACCTGATGAATTCCCGGCTTATTGAAGTAATAAATACCGATCATCCCGACGCCAACAGCACCCCTTATTTTGATTTGGATAACATCCGGCAATCCACATTCCGTATTACCAATGCCGGTATCAATCACATGAAAAAGCAATGATGAAATTTGAAGCTGCAATTGGTGAAAACAATCACGAGGTAACGCTCTCTCCAAAAGAAGGAACGTTTAGTGCCGGTGAATTGAGTGGAGAATATATATTCGAATTTGTAAACGGCCGCCATATTCTCCGGATTGGAACAAAAACGTACAAAATTGATAATGTACAGTATGAAGGTTCTGCCATTGAGTTTACCATGAATGGAGTTTGGCATTCCGTTTCCGTGAAAGACGAACAAGAGCTTTTACTGGACCGGCTTGGTTTTAAGTCTCAGGCTGCCACCATGGAGGGGATGCTTAATGCCCCGATGCCTGGTAAAATTCTGGAAATTATGGTAAAAGAAGGCGATAAGGTTGAAAAAGGTCAGCCGCTTGCTATCCTTGAAGCCATGAAAATGGAAAACGAACTTAAATCACCTGTCACCGGTACTATTGCAAAAATTTCAGCCGGGGCAGGACAATCATTAGAAAAAAATTCACCTATACTGGAGATCAAAACCATTGGATAAATTTATTATTGAAGGCGGTAATCCGTTAATAGGAACTATCCCAATCAGCGGCTCAAAAAATGCTGCACTTCCGCTAATGGCCGCCTCATTGCTGGGAAATTCAGCAAGTACCATTCATAATATTCCGCGACTCAAAGATATTTATACCTTCAATAATGTAATTCGCGGGGTTGGTGCTGAAGTAGTTTTTAACGAGGATGAGAACACCCTGAAAATTGACCCTTCCAGTGTTAATAACCTCGAGGCGCCCTACGACCTCGTTCGAAAAATGAGGGCTTCTTTTTATATGCTGGGAGCTTTGGTTGGAAAGCACGGATCTGCCAAAGTTTCTCTGCCGGGCGGTTGCGCGTGGGGCCCGCGTCCTGTGGATCTTCACCTAAAAGGAATGGAGGCGATGGGAATCAGCATTGAGCTGGAAAAAGGATATGTGATTGCCAAAGCAGATGATAAAATTGCCGGCGGATCTTTTACACTTGAGCCAAGTAGTGTGGGAGCTACCGTAAATCTTCTGCTCGCTTCCGTTTTGAAAGCGAAGAAATTCACTATCAAAAATGCGGCCAGGGAACCGGATGTGGTTCAATTGTGCAATCATCTGATTAAAATGGGAGCAAACATTGAGGGCGTTGGAACGGATTCGCTCACCATAAAAGCCGTAGATGAATTAAAAGGCATTGAAGTATCCAACGACCCTGACCGCATTGAGCTGGGAACTTTTATGATTGCCGGAGCCATGTTTCCCGGAAATGATCTTACACTTACTGGCTGTAATCCCGAACATTTGGGTGGATTTCCTCAGAAGCTTCAAAAAACCGGTGCTACAGTTGAAATTGAAGGAACTACTATTCATGTAAAAGCACCTGATAAGTTGAAACCCGTCTCCATTAAAACCGAAGTCTATCCCGGCTTCCCAACTGATTTACAAGCCCAATGGGCAACCATGATGTCTCAGGCCGAGGGTGATTCCAAAGTTACCGATACGGTTTATTTTGATCGTTTTAGTTATGTACCTGAGTTAGTCCGCCT
>JBBDLQ010000169.1:1975-14048 GCA_040878765.1 Balneolaceae bacterium
TCCGCCCGTAACCAAGGTCGGACACGGCTGTCCAACCTACGCATTTTCAGGAAAGTAGATTTTTTTGGGAATGATCAATGACTAAACAACTGCTTACAAACATTTGCTAAAAAAGCGTTTACATTAATCCTCTTTCAAGGTTATATTCATTACAGAAGAAAATCGACCTCAAAAAGCTTTTTTAAACTATTTTCGATTGCATAACGCACAAAATACATATCAAGAACATTCTTTGGCGGCATCACTGACCACCTATTGCAAAGATGCCTGTTTCGATTTTTTCTTTTTCTGCAGTTTTTTAATTACAGCCTTAACGCAGAATTTTTTTACTGATTCCTCTCAGGAATCCCCAAATAAAACAATTTTAACAGATATTACTCCCGAAGCAGCCGCTCGACCGTTTGCTTCTAACCCCGCTCTCACTAATGAGACCGTAATCAATTTGCACCGTAAATTAACACGATGGTTTGTTTGCAGGGGTACCAGCGGCTTCCGGGAAAGGAAGAATTTTAATGAAGAATCAAATTATTATACACTCTTCGGGCAATCAGACCCGTATTGCGCTTTTAGAAAACAGCGAGTTAGCGCAGCTATTCATAGAATCGGAAGAAAACCAGCGTACCGTTGGTAATATTTATGTAGCAAAAGTTCACAAAGTGATGAGCGGCATTCGTGCGGCTTTCATCGATATGGGTACTCCCAAAGATGCCTTTTTGCACTTTTCGGATGCCGGTGATCACCTGGATGAATATATCACCAAATTAAATGGTGAGAATGCTATTCCCAGTCATGCCAAAAAAGATCTTTCCAATAAAGAGAATCTCTCGAATGTTGAAAAACAGATTTTAGCTGGTAAAATGCTGCGCACCGGACAAAAACTCCTGGTACAAATAGTGAAAGAACCTATTGGCTCTAAAGGTCCCAGAATTTCAACCGACATTACTATTGCCGGGCGGTTTTTGGTGTTGATTCCAATGGGAGATTACATCGCCGTTTCCAAAAAAATTGGTCATTATAAAGAACGCCGGCGTTTGAAAGGAATTCTTAACAATATGGTTCCCGACGGTTTTGGGGTGATTGTGAGGACCGTTGCCCAGGGGCAAGACAAAAAAGCCATGGAAGATGATCTGCGGAACGTACTTCAAAAATGGGAACAGATTGTTGACAAGCTGGATGAAGCTAAACCCCCCGCCCTGCTCTATCGCGATTTGAATATGACGGAAAGCCTGATACGTGATCTTTTTGCTAAAAATTATGATCGCGTTCTTATTGACGATCCGGCCATGTATCGCCAAATAAAATCGTATGTGAGTCAAATTGCACCTCAAATGGTTCCAAATGTGGAGCTGTATAAAGGCAAGGAGCATATTTTCGATTACATGAAAATTGCTCACGATGTGAACTCCATTTTTAGTCCGCGTGTGCGCATGAAATCCGGCGGATACCTCATCTTTGAACAAACGGAAGCCATGTATGTGGTGGATGTGAACTCCGGCCCTTATGCTGCCAAACAGCGTCAGGAAGACAATTCCCTCAAAACCAACCTTGAGGCGGCAAGAGAAATTGCGAAACAACTTCGGTTAAGAGATATCGGCGGAATTATTGTGGTTGACTTCATTGACCTTCGCGACGATAAAAACCGTAAAAAAATATATGATGAACTAAAAAAAGAGTTCATCAAAGACCCCGCTAAAACTAACGTAATTGGAATGAGCGATTTTGGGTTGGTTCAGATTACCCGTCAGCGTATTCGCCCAAGCGTGGTAAATTCCGTTTCAAAAGTATGCCCTGTTTGTGGCGGTTCCGGAAGTGTGGTTACACAGGATACCATCCTCACCGACCTCGATACCTGGATCAGCAAATTCAAACATAATACCAATTACCGAGCGGTAGACTTGTACGTGAATCCTTATCTAAAATCGGTACTGACAAAAGGTCTGATGAGTACGCACTGGAAATGGATGGCCAAATATCGAATTAAGATTTCACTGATTGGTGATGAGTCTGTTTCCATGAATGAATTCAGGGCTACCCTGGTTGGTTCGGATATTGATATTACAGACATTGTAATGCGGGATGAGTCGATTGAGGAAGTCCTGGATCGGGAAGGTGAGCTTATTGAGCTTGAGAGTGGAAAAGGCAATAAAGAAGGCCTTGAGATTACCAAAAAAGAACGAAGTAACGGAAACAGATCGTCAGATAATAATGACAAATCGGACGGCCGAAGCAATTCCAGGTACTATAAGTCTTCCAAATAACAATTGGCTTGGTTTTTGTACTACTTAGTTCAACTCTCACAAATAATCATATTACATGAATTTATCTGAATTACATGCAACCACTGTGTTGGGAATCATCCACAATGGTAAAGCAGCCATAGCAAGTGACGGCCAGGCAACGATGAACAAAACCGTCATGAAAAGCACGGTCAAAAAAGTTCGTAAATTATATAATGGTCAAATTTTAGCCGGATTTGCAGGTTCTACAGCCGATGCCTTTACCCTCTTCGAAAAATACGAGGAGAAACTCAACGAATATAATGGCAACATGGAACGTGCTGCAGTTGAATTAGCAAAAGAGTGGCGGAAGGATAAATTCCTTCAAAAACTCGAAGCTTTATTGGTGGTCATGAACAAAGAGAAAGGATTGCTCATATCCGGACAGGGTGATGTAATTGAACCGGATGATGAAATTGTGAGCATCGGGAGCGGGGGCTCTTATGCCCTTTCTGCCGCTCGTGCATTGGTAAAACATGCACCAAAATTATCGGCGCGCGACATCGTTGAAGAAGCCCTGCACATTGCAGCCGATATCGATATTTACACCAATCATAATCTTACGATTTTAGAAATTGATGACTAACATGTTAACTATTGAAGAAAAGAATTTAACGCCTCAGCAAATTGTAGCTGAGTTAGATAAATATATTGTAGGCCAGAAATCGGCCAAGAGATCGGTATCCATTGCGCTTCGAAATAGATGGAGACGGCTAAACTCGGATGAAGAAATTAGGGAAGAAATAATTCCCAATAATATTCTGCTCATTGGACCTACGGGAGTTGGTAAAACAGAAATCGCCCGCCGGTTAGCAAGGTTGGCTCACGCCCCATTTATGAAAGTGGAAGCCTCTAAATTTACTGAGGTAGGCTATGTTGGCCGTGATGTTGAATCCATGATTCGGGATCTGACTGATGTATCCATTAGCATGGTGAAGAAGGAAATGCAGGACCGGGTGAAGGAAAAAGCGGCTGAAAATGCTGAAAAACGAATTTTGGATATCCTCATTCCTCCTGTTAAAAAAACCGGCGTTGGATTTAACAGCAGCAACAACAGTGAAGAATTTGACCCAAAAAATGCCACGGATTCCGAGCTCAATGAAAGGACGCGGGAAAAATTCCGTGAAAAACTCAAGAACGGAGATCTGGAAGACCGTGAAATTGAGATTGAAGTACAATCCAGCAAAAGTCCGATGATGCAGGTATTTGGCCCTCAGGGTATGGAAGAAATGGGTATCAACCTGCAAGATATGTTAGGAAACCTGGGTAAAGGTGGCAAAAAAGCTAAGCGCAAGCTTCCTATTAGCGAAGCCCGTGAAATTTTACTTGAAGAAGAAGCCGAAAAATTAATTGACCATGAATCTGCTGTTCAGGAAGCACTGGAACGGGTTCAAACTCAAGGCATCGTCTTTATTGATGAAATTGACAAAATTGCTGAACCCTCCTCAGGTGGCGGGAAGAGCGGGCCTGATGTCAGCCGGCAAGGTGTTCAGCGCGACCTCCTTCCTATTGTGGAAGGAAGTGCGGTAAATACCAAACACGGAATCGTTAAAACCGATCATATTTTATTTATTGGTTCCGGAGCGTTTCACGTTTCCAAACCATCCGATCTAATACCTGAATTGCAGGGACGTTTTCCTATCCGTGTTGAACTCAGCTCACTCACTGAAGAAGATTTTATAGACATATTATCGATTCCCAAAAACGCCCTCACCAAACAGTATATAGCTATGCTTCAGTCTGAGGGAGTTAAGATTGAATTTACAGAAGAAGCTATCCGGGAAATTGCCCGAATTGCGGCTGAAGTTAATGCCTCCGTCGAAAACATTGGAGCAAGAAGGTTGCATACCATTATGTCATCCTTATTTGACGAACTCTTATTCGCCGTTCCCGACGATATTAACTCCGGTGAAATTACCATCGACCGCGATTATGTAGATAAGCAATTAGCCGATATTGTTAAGGATAAAGATTTAAGCCACTATATCCTTTAATAGTGTAAATTGTGCTAAATAATTGTTCAATACCACAATATTTAGTACAATCGTTACCGTTGAAACTATTAACCGACGATTTGGTTATTACTATAAATTATTATTGATGTAACATGATATATATGCATTTGAAAAAAATACTTTATCCCAACGTAGTAATATTATTAATTCTGGCGGTTCTCCGTTTTACCGGTATTGATCCTGTATTATATGCAGCAAATGATGACACTCAAAATCTTACCAAGTATCATCAGGCACAGCGAAGTATTATATCAAACTATTTTCAGGAACCCGACCTGAATAAGATGTATCAGGAAAGCATCAAAAGGATGGTGAAATCAATTAAGGATTCTACCCTCAAGATTTCAGGTACTCCAATTGATACCGTTTTTACCGACCTGCAATTAAAATCGATTCGGGATTCTTTTTCCCATTTTGAGAAAGCCTATTTATATGTCGCCAATAACAGCCCCTCGGAGAATATGACCAAGCTTACAGAAGCAGCTATCAGGGGCATGTTTTCAACACTTGATCCGCACTCTATATATATAGAACCAGAGGATAATGAGGATATTCAATCTCAGTTTGAAGGCAAATTCCAGGGTATTGGCGTTCAGTTTAATATCATACAAGATACTATTACCGTTATCACAGCTATTTCCGGCGGCCCCAGTGATCAGCTTGGAATCAGATCCGGGGATCGCATTATAGAAATTGAGGATTCAACAGCTGTAGGTTATACCAACGAAATGGTATTGCGTAAGTTAAGGGGGGAAAAGGGCACGGAAGTTAAAGTGACCATCAAGCGCCCAAATGTAGATAAACCAATCAATTTTAAAATTATCCGTGATGATATCCCTCTTTATACCATTGATTCTTCCTACATGCTTGATGAAAAAACCGGTTATATAAAAGCAAACCGGTTTGCCGCTACTACCCACGATGAATTTATGCAAGCCGTTGAGAAGCTGAAAGGAGAAGGCATGAAGCGATTGATATTCGACCTTAGAGGAAATCCGGGCGGATATCTGAGTCAGGCTATTGCTATTGCTGAGGAGTTTTTCCCGCGGGGAACAGAACTTGTTTCCACCAAAAGTAAAAATACTCGTTTTAACGGAGAATATTTTTCAAGAAAAGATGGACAGCTTAAAGATGAACCTGTTATAGTTTTGGTAGATGAAGGAGCTGCTTCAGCAAGTGAAATTGTGAGCGGTGCTATTCAGGATCACGACCGCGGATTGATTGTTGGCAAGCGAACATTTGGCAAGGGCCTTGTTCAGCAACAATATGAATTGGTTGATAAAAGCAGTGTTCGCGTAACTATTTCAAGATATTACACCCCTTCCGGACGACTTATTCAGAAACCGTTTGCAGAAGGAACCGAAGAGTACGCCTATGAAATTTATCGCAGAAATGATGCTATGAATGACGCATCCGAGTTTATCGACCATATCCCCGATTCACTTAAATATTCAACAGGTGCTGGCAGAACGGTTTATGGCGGCGGTGGTATTGTCCCCGATTTTATAATCCCTAATGATACCACAACTTCGGCTTATGTATTTAATTTCGGAATAAGAGAACGTGCATCTTTTGATTATGTTCGTTCATTTTTAGATGAAAACGGGAATAATTTCCGGGCCGAATGGGAATCTGATTTCGAAAACTTCCGTGCAAATTTTGGCTGGGATGAAAAACATATAAAAGGAATAAAAAAATTACTGGTAAACAGAGGTATGGTTGAAACCGATACTGTTTCTTCACCAAGTTTTAATAATGATTCCCTGTTTATCCCAATTGGTCATTTTGATGAAGTGTCCTATTTACTTGAAGGGCGCATGAAAGCAGAATTAGCCCGTCAGGTTTGGGGAATGCAATATTTTTATCCAATCGTTAATGATGTTTACGATATTACTCTTAAAGAGGCTATGACACTTTGGGAGGCTGTGGCCAGGTTAGAAGCATTGGCAAGTGGCAAAGCAGATGCCAACATCGAGTTATTGAAAAATCACAACTAACGAATTCCTCTTAAATTTACACTACATTTTTAAAGCAAAAGGCCTCAAATGAGGCCTTTTTTTTATTCTGTCAGCAAAGTGGATAACCGAATTAATCATGTTAATTATTATCCCCTTTAAATATATCATCAATCAGGTGCCCGTATTTATCCTCAATAATTCTTCTCTTCACTTTAAGTGTAGGCGTAATTTCACCGGTTTCGACGGTAAATTCATTGGCCACTAACCTAAAATCACGTATTTTTTCGTGTGAAGCCAATTCATTAGAAAAAGCTCTGATTTCTTTTTTATATAAAGCCTGAACTTGTTCCAGTTCAATTAATTCTTCATTATCAGCAAAGTCCAATCCGTTCTCTTTGGCAAATTTATCTAATGCTTCAAAATCCGGCACAATGATCGCAGCCATGAAATTCTGTCCCTCGCCCACCACAACTATCTGATCGATCCATTTACTGGTTTTGAAAAGATCTTCAATAGGTCCCGGATAAATATTTTTACCTCCTGCATTTACGATCATGTGTTTAATGCGATCGGTTATTTTTAAAAATCCATCATCAAATTTCCCGACATCGCCAGTATGCAGCCAGCCATCATCATCTATCATTTCTTTGGTAGCCTCTTCATTTTTCCAATAACCCTTCATCACATTAGGGCCTTTACAAAGAATTTCGCCTGCTTCGCTGCTTAAATTGGTAGGATAATCTTCACCACTTATTTCGGCCAGTATTTTACCATTTTCCAGGCTTTGGATGGCTACCGTAACTCCGGGAATCACCGTTCCAACTGCCCCAACTTTTTCCTGACCTGGTTTATTAGCTGCCATTACAGGTGAGGTTTCCGTTAGCCCATATCCCTGCAAAATATTCATCCCTGCACATTGGAAAAAGGTATCAATTTCAGGAGGAAGTGCTGCCCCGCCCGATACAAAAAGCCGGACATGGCCTCCCGTTCGTTGTTTCAGCTTATCAAAAACCAGTTTATCGGCAATTTTTTTCTGCAGGGTAACCAAACCACGTTCACCTTCGGCATATCTCCTTCCCGTTTCAACTGCCCAGTTAAAGATTTTTTTCTTGGTATCACTTCCTTCTTCCACACTTTTAACAATCAGATTGTACATCTTTTCAAATAGCCGGGGTACGCTAATCATGATGGTAGGCTGAACTTCGGGCATATTTTTCGAAACCGTATCCACACTTTCGGCATAGTAAATTTCAACACCCGCTGAAACCATTGCATAATAGCCGGCTGTTCGTTCAAAAGAATGGCAAAGTGGTAAAAATGATAACAGGCGATCTTTATCATCCCAATATATGTGTTGGGTAGCCGCTTTAACATTACTTACAATATTATTGTGCGTAAGCATAGCCCCTTTCGGCTTACCGGTTGTTCCCGAGGTATAGATTAACGTAGCCACATCATCCGGTTCAACTTCTCTGGTGCGTTTTTTAATTTCCTCTTTATTCTCTTCGTAATGTTTGGCTCCTTCAGAAATTACATCTTCAAACATCCGTACATACTTACCCTTTAAAAGGTGTTCTAATTTGGGAATATCGAAGGCTACAATCTCTTTTAAATCCTTGCAGTTTTCAAAAACCTCAACTGCTTTTTTGAGTTGAAGACCTGTTGAAACAAAAAAGATTTTAGCCCCGGAATCTTTTAAAATATACTCGCATTGGCTGGCTGGCAGGGTAGTATACAGGGAAACATTAATAGCGCCAACAAGCTGAATGGCAATATCAACAGCAGCCCATTCGTACCTGTTCTCGCTCAAAATTCCAACCCGGGCACCTTTTTCAATTCCTGCTTCAATAAGGTACGCTGCTATGGAATTCACATCATCGGTTACCTGATCCCAAAAAATAGGCTTATACTCGGAATCGGGGTTGGGTTTATAATAAAATGCAGCTTTACCTGCATTATCATACTTTCGGCAAATATTTATAAATAGTTCAGTAAGTGTTTCGAATGGTACTATTGTAGGCATAATAAGCTGATTAATTCTGAGTGTAACTCCGCCGGAAATATAATACTCTTGAAATCAAAAGCACGGGTTTCATAAGCATCTTTACAAATCGTATATTTAGGCAAATCAAAAGAGCATTATGGCACATCCAGCACACGAAGATACCGTAAATTTAGTAAAGGAGATATTTCGCTCCTACCTTAAAGAACGTAATCAACGCCAAACACCTGAGCGTTTTATGGTTTTGAAAGAAATATATACAGCCGACGGACATTTTGATGCCGATGATATTTTCTTTCGAATGAAAGAAGCAGGCACCAGGGTTTCTCGCGCTACAGTGTACAATACTCTTGATCTTTTAGTTGAATGCGGGTTAGTACAGCGTCAACAATTTGGGAAAAGTCAGTATTATTATGAGCGCGCTTATGCTTATCAACAACATGATCATATCATCTGTCGGGAATGCGGTCATGTATTAGAATTTTGTGATCCCAGAATTGGTGAGATCCAGCGCATGCTTTCAGAAATTCATGACATGAAAATTGACGGGCATTCTCTTCATTTTTTTGGAACCTGCAGCGATCCGGAAAGTTGTGAACACAGAAAAAAAGCTGATAATAAAATTGCTGACCTGAAGGAATCGTAATCAGGGGCAGGATGTTATCCTGAAATATACGTTTCCTGAATAAACCGCCGTGCAGCCCACCGGCTTCCCCACCAACCCATGAGTATAGCCAGCAGCAGCATAGCTCCTATAAGGTAATACCAGCGGCCAAAAGGCCAGCTTAAGGTACCGAGGTCAGCAATATAGAACGGGATAGCAAATTCAAAAATCACGAAAACACTGAATACCGCTAAAATACCGGCAATAAGTCCTTGAAGTACACCTTCTACAATAAATGGACTACGGATAAATTTGTTGGTGGCCCCTACCAATTTCATAGCTCTGATAAGATCCTTTTTAGCGTAAATTGTGAGCCTGATAGTATTGTATACCAAAATAAGAGCTGCAAGTAAGATAAGGATTCCTAAAGCACCACCCAGCAAACTAAAGGTATTCAGGTTAGACTCCATAATGCGTAATAAGGCAGCATTGTATTCTATTTCATCCACCCCGCGCAAATTTTTGAGGCGTGATACCATATTTTCAATTTTATCGGAGCCTGCATCGGTATCAACACTTAGCCTGAATGAAGCAGGAAGGAAATTCAGCTCAGCCAGCTCCTCTGCGCCAGACCCAAACTCCCTGCGCATCACCGAAGAAGCACTGTCTTTAGATATATAGGTTACTTCCTGAACCAACTCTTCACTTTCCAGTTCCTGCCGAATTTGGTTGGTTGTCCTTTCATCTACATCAAATAAATATACTTCTACCTCGATCAGGTCTTTAATCGTCATCGCCTGATTGTACACATTAAACCCTATTCGGGTAAGCACCCCCAATAAAAGCACTGCAATAAATAGGGAGAAAATTGAAGTGGTTGCCGCTAATTTGGCTCGCTTGATGCCTGTATAACCTTCTCTTACAATATATTTTAGACTCATATCAATTTCTGAATTGTGCTCTTATTCCTACAATTAAACGTCGTGGCGGCATCGGAAAACCGGCCGACTCAAAGTAGCCTGCCTGTCCTATTCCGTCAAGCGCATTTTCCCATCTTATTACAACCATTATTCTGCGAACCCGGGCCGAAAGTTCCCCATCTAAGCGAAAAAATGGCGGGATCTGCTGATGGATACTGTTCCCCTGCCAATAGCCTAATTCTGTATTGTATGTTCGCGCGTTGTAATACAGTGGGGATAATAAGGTTTTTACGCCTATTTTCAGATAGGCAGCCCGATCAAAAACATAGCCTTTTACAAATGCTGAGTTCCTCAGCCAAACAATAGGGTCCTGATGGTTTAAAACTGAAATTGAGGTGTCAGCACTGCTGTAATTATACTGCTGAACCGTTCCTGAACTTTCAATTTCAAACAAGTGATTTTCAAATAGTCCATAAATGGTTCCCGCTATTTTCTCAAAATCCTGACTATTGGTAAAGGAATTTTCCTGCGTTAAAAAAGTGGCGTTTTGGGATTTTTTAAATCGCCCTGAGGCTCCAAATTGTAAAGTTGGGCCAAGCTGAAAATCAATAGTTCCTGCAGCCGATATTCCCGTTTCATTAGCTAATGAGGAATTACCCTGATAATTTTTCGAATCCCAATACATCGCCTGCATAGTTGGAATTCTGCTGAATCTTGAAATGCTTCCTCCAACTTCCGCCCAATTCAGCGGACGTGATTTAAATCCACCGGTCAGATCAAAGCCGTTTTTTCCATCACTTCGGCTATCTAAATTTCCTTTTCCATAAAATTGAACCCAATCAGCTACATTAAATCCAAGAGAGGCTTTTGCAGCATAGGTTGCCCAGTTTTGTTGAGAAATAATCGTGCTTTCATTGGCGGAATGAAGAGCCCCATCCGCTTCCCCCCGAATCTCGAATCCTTTCCAGTTAATTTGTTTGAATAATTTACCACTTGCACTTATGATATCCCAGGAAAGTGTGTCGCCAGTAAACCGAAGTACATTTTTATTTTTGGTAAAGGTAGCTTCAAAACCGGCATCCTCTGCGGATGAAGTATCTTTCCGGTGATATATTCCTCCAGCCAGGTCCCACCGCGTCAACTCTGAATTCCCGTTTGTACTTAGGGGTTGCGAGCCATATTCATCAAATATGAAGAAGGCAGGATCACTTACATTATATCCAAATGGTTCATCTTTTTTGATTTGATTTCTGAAGTAAAACCCTCTCAGTAAATAATTATCATTGAGGTGATGATACACCCTCCCCACAAGCTGACTACCTTCCATACCGCTATTTGGATAGTAATCGCCATCGCGCCGGTCCCAATAGGAAACTTCCAGATTGGTCCGCTCTGTAAAATTCTGGGAGACTAAAAATTCCAGGTTCCGGTAATTCCCGTCTGCTTCATCATAATTCAGATAACTGATTGGTTTGATGATATAATAATCCCGTAATCTGATATCTGAATAATAATTGCCCGCAAAATTCTCGGTCTGACTGCCAATTTTCCGGTGTGGAATAAGATTAAAATTTGGTAAGCCTGTGATTGGATTATTTATCGAAATACCTTCCATTTCAATTTGCTGTTCATGCGGCTCATACCCGTTTATATGATAGGCATCAATACGGCCGCTTGTGCCCTGCCTGAATGAAATTACATTTCGTCTGTATGCCTGGAAATCCCCCCAATTTGGCCAAATTTGCCAGCGTAACAGGCTATCGTTGATGATGGTATGTGAGCCTGCCGATTCCAATTCTTGCCACGGTATAATAGTTATTGGTTTAGGTTCCGGCTCTTTAAACATTTTCTCTAAAGTTGTGTCATCTGCTGCAACATTCAGCGAATCCTGGGGAATAAACTCTGTACCCGCCGAATCTGTGGCTGCAGAATCCGGTACCTGTGCAATAAGGGAAGTTGCCATCAACGAAAAAATGATATGTAGCCAGAAATATTTTTTCAAGGATACTGTTTTTTGAGATCGTACGGCATAGCTTTTATTCCTTTAAGCTGGCGTCGGGTAATTTCCAGTAAAACCATCAGGGTTCTTTCTTTATTGATCAAGCGGTCTTTAGTAAACATCGCTTTAACGGCAAAATGCTGTCCTCTCTTTTGATAGAATCCCATCCAAACTGTTCCCACAGGCTTTTCATCTGTGCCTCCACCAGGGCCGGCAATCCCGGTTGTAGAGATGCCAATATCGCATCCCAAACTATCTGTAACACCTTTCGCCATTTGCAGTGCCACTTCTTTACTGAC
>JBBDLQ010000170.1:0-2315 GCA_040878765.1 Balneolaceae bacterium
AAAGAATCGGCATCATCCTGGAATTCTTCATTGCGGGCAACAAAGTCAGTTTCGCAGTTAATCTCTATGAGGACAGCTTTGGTTTTGTCGTCGTTTATCCGGCTCAGGATCAATCCTTGATTCGCTTCCCGGTCAGCTCTTTTCTCGGAAACCTGTTGTCCTTTTTTACGCAGGAATTCAACAGCTTGGTCAAAATCACCATCTGCTTCGGAGAGGGCCTTTTTACAGTCCATCATGCCCGCTCCGGTCATATCTCTAAGTTTTTTTACATCAGCAGCAGAAATACTCATTTTTCTGAATAGTATTTAGTGGGTTGAAATTATTCTTCTTCGTCGGATGTATCAGCGGAAGCTTCCTCTTTTTTAGAGTCTGTGCTTTTTTCTGATTTATCATCTTCTTTTTTAGATCTTTTCTTTCGGCGTGAACGAAGCTTGGTGCCTTTGGCAACATCTTTTACATCTCCTTCGCCCTCTTGCTTTTTACTTTCGCCTTTGGCTTCAGCAGCAGCTTGTTCCATAACGTCTTCTTCCTGCTGGGCTTCGCGTTCTGCAGAACCTTCAATAATAGCATCTGCTATTTGTGTGGTTACCAACTGAATTGTACGGGCTGAATCGTCATTACATGGTACAATAAAATCCGGAACATCCGGGTCACTGTTAGTATCAACCATTGCAATAATTGGGATATGAAGTTTGATAGCTTCATTAACAGAAAGGTGCTCTTTGATAATATCAACAACAAAAATAGCACCGGGTAAGCGCCCCATATTTTTGATACCACCCAGGGCATCATCCAGTTTGTCATGCTCACGCTGAAGCATTAAGCCTTCTTTTTTAGTGAGTTCATCAAAAGTACCGTCTGTTTTCATTTTCTCGATTTCATCCATACGAGATATACTTTTGCGAACGGTACTGAAGTTGGTCAACATACCACCCATCCAGCGGTGAGTAATATATGGCATACCACATCGCAGGGCCTCGGTAGTAATAATGTCAGTAGATTGTTTTTTGGTACCTACAAATAAAATGGTTTTACCGGCGCGGGAAAGTTTTTGAACTTCATCGAGTGCTTCTTGCAGGTATTGTTGTGTTTTTTTGAGGTCAATGATGTGAATCCCATTGCGTTCCATGAAGATAAAATCCTTCATTTTTGGGTTCCATCGGCGGGTAAGGTGACCGAAATGAGCGCCTGATTTTAACAGGTCTTGAATAGATGCAGCTTTTGGCATTGTATTATGTATGTAAGTTTAGGTTTATCCTCTATGCGGGTCATTCCCGAACGTCAATCCTGGGTCAATTAAGCCCAGAACACCAAACGCAGGGTCGCCACATATGTGTGATTTGGTTTTGTTGATTGGCTATTCACTGAGCGAATAACCAATGACGAAATTATCGTTTAGAGAACTGGAATTTCTTACGAGCTTTAGGCTGTCCGTATTTTTTACGTTCTACCATTCTGTCGTCTCGGGTAAGAAGGCCATGTCCTTTAAGGATATCGTGCATATCTTCATTCTCACCGTCCAAAGCACGTGCAAGTGCGTGTGAGATGGCTCCGGCTTGCCCGGTACTTCCACCACCACGCACGGTGATTTTAATGTCGTATTTACCTTCAGTTTCGGTAACGCTCATTGGAAAAAGAGCAATATTACGACGTGCTTTCACGGGGAAGTAATCTTCAATGTCTTTGTTGTTGATTAGAACTTCACCTTTACCCGGTTTAATATATAAACGGGCAGTTGATGTTTTTCTTCGTCCTATATAATTCGCTTGTGCCATTATTCAGTTCTGGATGGATTAAAGCTCAATGATTTCTGGTTCTTGTGCCGTATGAGGATGTACCGGTCCGGCATATACTCTCAGGTTGGTCGCTAATTTGCGACCCAATTTCGTTTTTGGAAGCATTCCTCTAACCGCGATAGTTACCAAAGAAGTTGGATCTTTTTCCATCTTCTCTTCTGCTGTGGTGAACCGCTCTCCACCCGGATAAAAAGTATGATGGAAATATGTTTTATCCGTCATTTTTTTACCAGTCAGTTTCACCTTTTCTGCATTGATGACAACTACATTGTCACCCGTGTCCATGTGCGGGGTGAAAGTCGGCTTGTTTTTGCCTCTCAAAATTTTTGCAATCTCGCTACTCAGTCGGCCCAGTGGCTGGTCTTCAGCATCAATGAGCACCCATTTCTTTTCAATGTCTTTAGGTTTGGCTGAGTATGTCTTAAAACTTAATGTGTCCACGATTAAACTCGTTTATTTTGTCTTATTGGAAAGTCGAACAAGATAGAAGTATTTCTTGTGGATATCAATATCAGATTG
>JBBDLQ010000171.1:0-14013 GCA_040878765.1 Balneolaceae bacterium
TATCACATCAGGCTTCTAAAATCTTTAACGCCTTTCGTGCCGCACTTTGTTCGGCTTTTTTCTTGCTTTTACCTTTTCCTATTCCCAATTCTTTTCCGGAAATGATGACTTTAACTTCAAAAGTTCGGTTATGCCCCGGACCGCTTTCACTAACAAGTTCATAAACTGGTATAGACATTTTTTTTGCCTGAGCATATTCAAGTAATACACTTTTATAATTATCTACAGTGTTGATAAGATCTGTAATTTCAACATTTTTCTTAATCACTTTTTCTACAAACTTATAAGCATGCCGGTAGCCTTTGGTAATATAAATTGCGGCAATGATGGACTCAAAGGCATCAGCAAGAATGCTGCTTGAAATTCTGCTTCCTCCGCTTCTCTCCCCTAATTCCATTAAATCTTCAAGGCCTAATTTTTTAGAAAAATCGGTAAGTGTTTCACCCCGCACTAGTTTGGCTCTTACTTTTGTAAGAAAACCTTCATCTTTTTCGGGATAATTATTGAAAAGTATTTCAGCAGCTATTAAGTCAAGAACTGCATCCCCTAAAAACTCCAACCTTTCATAAGAATCATAGGTTTCATATTGATCCTGTGAAAGCGTTGATCGATGGCGAAGTGCTTTCAGAAATAGAGAAGGATCATCGATTTCAAAACCAATGATCCTTTCCAATTTCTTAATTCTGCTTTTAAGTTCAGGCCTAAGTTCTGAATTCTTTTTTTGGCTAAAAAGCGACCTGAACCATTCTGGCATAAACTTTTAGTCCTTGTATTTCTTTAAAACCAGGGTTGAATTATGGCCGCCAAAGCCAAATGCATTGTTAAGTGCATATTCAACATCCCGTACAACAGCTTCGTTGGCTGTGTAATTTAGATCACAATCCGGGTCTTGGTTTTCTATATTTATGGTTGGAGGAACCATGCCGTGATATATCGCAAGCAAAGAAGCAATAGACTCAATTGCCCCTGCAGCTCCTAATGTATGACCATGCATACTTTTTGTAGAGTTCAGGTTAATTTTCTTAGCATGATCTCCAAATACTTTTTTGATGGTATTGGTTTCAGCAATATCACCCAATGGTGTGGAAGTGCCGTGCATATTAATATGATCAACATCTTTCGGTTTAATACCGGCTGCTTTCATGGCATTTGTCATTGCCAGAATTACACCATTTCCATCAGGGTCTGGTGCAGTGATGTGGTAGGCATCTGCAGAAAACCCATATCCTTTAATTTCACCATAAATACGAGCACCACGATTTCGTGCCGACTCTAACTCTTCCAGGATAAATATTCCGGCTCCTTCACCCAACACAAAACCATCGCGATCTTTATCGAATGGCCTTGAAGCAGTTTCAGGGGAGTCGTTCCGGGTAGACATTGCTTTCATGCTATTGAAACCGGAGATTCCAATTCTTGTAACCGGAGCTTCTGTCCCCCCGGCCACGGCATAATCGGATTGTCCATATTTAATGGAATCGTAGGCTAATCCGATATTATGAGACCCAGTTGCACAGGCTGAAACCGCACAGAAGTTTGGCCCTCTAAATCCATATTTAATGGAAATTTGGCCTGATACAATATCTGGAATAAGCATAGGTATGAAGAACGGAGAAACACCGCGCGGGCCGTGCTCATGAAAAGATACCGATTGATTGTAGAATGTTTCCATTCCCCCAATCCCTGTTCCTACCATTACAGCAACTTTATCTTTATTAATTTTATCTAGATTCAGTTTACTGTCTTCAATCGCTTCACCGGAAGCAATAAGGCCATATTGTGCTACCTTATCTAATCTCCTGGCTTCTTTACGCTCGAAATAATTGGTAGGTTC
The DNA here is from genome assembly GCA_040878765.1 of Balneolaceae bacterium. Taxonomy (GTDB): domain Bacteria; phylum Bacteroidota; class Rhodothermia; order Balneolales; family Balneolaceae; genus Gracilimonas. The sequence goes on from JBBDLQ010000171.1 coordinate 1,835, forward strand.
GTAATCTTCTATTTGAGCCGCAAACTTTGTGGCGAAATCGGTTGTATCGAAATGTTCTACCATTCGAACACCATTAGTTCCTGAAACTAAACCGTTCCAGAAATCTGGTGCACTTTTACCAATTGGGGTAAAAGCTCCGATACCCGTAACTACTACTCTGCGAGTGCTCATAAATTATTTGTTATGTATAAAGGATTAATTAGGAAAGTTTTCCTGAGAGATAGGTTGTTGCGTCTCCTACAGTAGCAATGTTTTCAGCATCTTCATCCGGGATACTAAGATCGAATTCTTTTTCAAATTCCATGATCAATTCTACTGTATCCAGAGAATCGGCTCCAAGATCGTTAGTGAAGTTTGCATCAGCAGTTACTTCTGATTCATCAACACCCAATTTATCTACTATGATTGCTTTTACTTTTGATTCTACGTCTTGTGACATTTTGTATCCTTTTTCAGTGGTTAGTTGGTAATTATAATTTTGATAAAATAAGTTTTTTCAACATAAAAATTCAGCAAAGTATCTGCAACATTCACAATTACATTGCCATGCCGCCATCAACACGGATAACTTCGCCTGTAATATACGAACTCATGTCTGACGACATAAATACTACAGCATCAGCAACTTCACTTGCTTCTCCTGCCCTGCCCAATGGTGTTTCTGCTTTAATACCTTCTAAAACTTTCTCATCGAGCTCGCCAGTCATATCGGTTAGAATATATCCCGGAGCAATAACATTTGCACGAATATTTCTTGAAGCCAATTCTTTGGCATAAGATTTAGTAAATCCAATAATTCCAGCCTTTGAAGCCGCATAATTACTTTGTCCGGCATTACCTGAAATTCCTACAACGGAACTAATATTAATTATTGAACCGCCCCGATTTCTCATCATGGGTTTGGCAGCGGCTTTTGAATAATTAAATACACTTTTCAAATTAGTGGTAATCACATCATCCCATTGCTCTTCACTCATCCTGAGAATGAGATTGTCTTTTGTGATGCCGGCGTTATTTACAATAACATCGACTTTGCCCCAGTCTTCAACAATTTCATTTATAACTTCTTCAGCACGTTCATAATTGATAGCATCAGCTTGAAGTGATTTGGCTTTCCGGCCTTTCTTTTCAATTTCTTTTTTCACTTCTTCGGCTGCATCAGCGGAGCGAGCATATGTTATGGCCACATCTGCTCCAAAATCAGCTAACTTAAGCGCAATAGCTTTCCCGATTCCCCGGCTGCCGCCAGTTACCAAACAGGTTTTTCCTTCTAATGATAAACTCATAATTCTTTCTTTATTGATGTCCTGAAATTTCCACGCCCTTGAGCGTTCTTTTTACCAACCCCTGAAGTACTTTGCCCGGACCAACCTCTACAAAGGAATCTGCCCCATTACCGTTCATATTGTTCAGGGTCTGTGTCCAGCGTACCGGATTTAACAATTGGTTTAGTAAATTTGATCGAATTTCTTCAGGATCAGTTGTAGGTTCAGCGGTATAATTACTGTAAATGGGGCATTCCGGCTTTTTGATATTAAGTTGCTCTAACTGGCTTTTAAGCCCGTCATAAGCAGGCTGCATCAACGAGGAATGAAATGCTCCGCTTACCGGTAATAACATAGCCATTCTTGCGCCATTTTCTTTAGCTAATTCAACTGCTTTTTCAACCGCTTTTTTATAGCCCGAGATCACCAGTTGTCCGGGGCAATTATAATTTGCCGCAATTACTTCTTTTCCGGTTTTTTGAGCAGCCTGAGCGCAAACATTTTCTACAGCGTCATCATCCATACCAATAACAGCTGCCATTGTTCCGGGATTATCGGATCCGGCTTTTTGCATTAACTCTCCCCGACGGCGAACAATTTTGAGTGCCTCTTTAAACGAAACACCATTGCATGCCACCAAAGCTGTAAATTCACCTAAACTATGACCAGCAACCATATCAGGTTTCGCATTTAATGTTTTGAAGAGAGCTACAGAATGCAGAAATATAGCTGGCTGAGTGAATTCAGTTTGTTTGAGTTTATCTTCCGGCCCCTCAAACATGATCGATGTTAAGTCAATACCCAAAATTTCATTGGCAGAATCAAAATAACCGGCTGCCTCAGGCTTCGATTCATATAAATCTTTACCCATTCCAACAAACTGCGATCCCTGTCCCGGAAATAAATATGCAGTACTCATGTTAGCTCATCCCCCAAGTCAGGTAAATGGCCCCCCAGGTAAATCCACCGCCAAATGCAGCTAATACCAGGTTATCACCGTGATCTAATTTATCTTTCCAATCGTATAAACAAAGAGGAATGGTAGCTGCCGTAGTGTTACCGTATTTGTTGATGTTAATCATTACTTTTTCACTCGGAAGTCCCATTCTTCGCGCCGTAGCATCAATAATTCTTAAATTAGCCTGATGCGGAACCAGCCATGCAACATCATCGGCTTCTAAATTATTCCTCTTCATAATTTCAAGAGATACATCGGCCATACCCATTGTGGCTTTTTTAAAAACAGCTCTTCCATCTTGTCGCAAATAATGTTGCTTATTATTGACCGTTTCTACGGTTGAAGGATTTCTGCTTCCACCCGCCGGCTGATATAAACTACACTCGGTATCGCCTTCCACATAATGTTTTTGATCAATAATACCTGTACCGTCGTCTGAGGCTTCCAGTAAAACAGCTCCTGCGGCATCACCAAAAAGGATGCAGGTGGTACGATCGGTAAAATCAAGTATAGAACTCATTTTATCGGCTCCAATAACCAACACTTTCTGTGCCCTGCCCGACTCAATATACATAGCGCCTGTACTCAGGGCATATAGAAAGCCTGAACAGGCTGCGGAAAGATCGAAGGCAAACGCATTATGAGCTCCAATTTCTTTCTGTACCAAACATGCTGTTGCCGGAAAGAAATAATCAGGAGTTACGGTAGCAACTATTATTAGGTCAATTTCATCTGCAGATATTCCACGGTCTTGCAATATCTCTTTAGCCGCTTCGGCGCCCATAAAGGCGGTTGCTTTATCCGGATCTTTTAAAATTCTGCGTTCTTCAATACCGGTTCGGCTTTGGATCCATTCATCGTTGGTATCAACCAGCTTTTCAAGATCTTTATTCGTTAAACGGTCTTCGGGTAAATAGTGCCCAACCGCAGTAATTTTTGCTCTTTTTACTTCCATTTAGAGATTTTGCTCAGTTTAGAGATGCCACTATTTTTCCGTTCACGTCGTGTTCTACAGTTTGAACGGCGCTTTTAATCATATTTTTGATGGCTAATGGGGAGCTTCCTCCATGTCCGACAATACTCACACCATTTACACCAAGGAAAGGAATACCGCCTACGTTCTCATAATTAAATGATGATAAAGCAACATGTAATACTTTTTGAATCATCGCGATTTCTGCTTCCGATAACTGCATATCCTTAATTGCCCCGCCAATCAATTTCTGAATTGCATCAGGTATAGATTCTGCAAATTTCAATACAATATTTCCTACCAAACCATCACACAGATATACGTCGGCTTTGCATGGCAGTATATCTTTGCCTTCTACATTACCGATGAAGTTCTCATGTTTTTTAAGTTCGGTATGAATTTCTTTCAGAAGTTCAGTGCCTTTACCTTCTTCTTCTCCCACATTAAGTAATCCTACTTTTGGATCCTTGATATCAAGAATTTGCTCACAATATATTTGAGCCATTTTTGCAAACTGAACGGCCGTCTCGGGCTTAAGTTCCAAATTTGCACCTGCATCAACCAATAGCCGGAATCCTTGCAGTGTAGGGAAATAAGATGCGATTGTGGGCCGAAGCACACCAGGAAGTTTTCCTAAAATAAACATGGATGCTGCCAACAAGGCACCGGTATTGCCTGCACTCACAAAAGCATCACATTTCCCGGCTTTATGCAATCCAACCCCAACTACTATTGAAGATTGTTTTTTAGTTTTTACCGCCTGCCCCGGTGATTCTTCCATACCAATTACCTGAGGTGCATTATGCACTAAAACCCGCTTATCATCATAATCATGATTAGCAAGTTCTTTGTTAATTAAATCTTCGGGGCCAACAAGGAGAATTGTTAAATCTTTATTCTCCTGAACGGCCTGAAGGGCACCTTCAACAGGGTTTTTTGGATAAAAATCACCACCAGCTGCATCTACTGCAACAATCATAAATCAATTATTTAGTTAGCTGCTTTCATTACTTGTCGGCCGCGATAATAACCACACTCTGAGCAAGCGTGATGGTAACGATGTAATGCCCCGCAATTCGAACACTTTGCCAGTGTTACGTCAGATATTGCGTGGTGAGCACGACGCTTATTTTTACGGGCGTTCGAGGTTCTTCGTTTTGGATGTGCCATTAATTTACCTTGTAATAATCGTTATTCTTTTAATTCTTTCAATTTTTCCCACCGCGGATCGATTCTTTCTGCCTCATCTTCAGGGAAATCACCAAACTGTTCGTTCAGTACTTCCTTAGGATTTCCTTCCTCGTCCAGAAAGCGGGGATGTAATTTTTTTGTTGGGAGATTGAGCAATATAGTGTCTCGCACGTCTTGCTCCAGATCAATTTGCTGTGATGCGTGGTCATAATTTCTTACGGCTCCGCTCTCATCTGCATATTCTTCAATTTCTTCCGCTTTAAAAAGTACTTCATAATCCTGATGAACATCATGATCGAATACATCTAATGACCGATCACAAATTAATTCAACACCAGCATCTATAGTGAACTGTGTTCGCACAAAATGCTGCGTCCGGTTAAATACAATATGTATGGAACCACCTTTAAAAGTGAGATTACCTAAATCAAGCTCCTCCGAGCTTAAATCAATGATTTTCTCACTTCTTTCCTCAGGTATTTCAAAGATCTTAAATTTAAGCATAGAACATCTCCTCAATAGCTAACTAAAATAAGCATTATACTTCTGTGGTTCAATCAATTAAATAAACCAAACATTCGCTGGTCTATCAAATCAATAACCTTTCCTAAATCTTCTTCATTATTCACAAAATCTAGGTCGTCGGTATCAATAATAAGTTTTTCGTGAGGATAGCGGCCAATCCAGTCTTCATATAAATTATTTAAGCGCTCCAAATATTCAATACGAATGGTGTTTTCGTAATCCCTGCCCCGCAGCTGAATTTGCCTGACCAGAGTTGGAACCTGCGCCCGTAAATAAACCAATAGATCAGGCGGACGAAGATAGTGGCTCATCTCATGAAATAGTGCTTCATAATTGGCGTAGTCACGATCGCTCATGAGATTCATTTGATGGAGATTTTTTGCAAAAATTTCTACATCCTCATAAATAGTGCGATCCTGAATCAGATTTACATCGTCGTTGAGCATTTCCTTCTGATGCCGAAAACGACTGGATAAAAAATAAATCTGAAGGTTAAAGCTCCAGCGGCGCATGTCTTCGTAAAAATCCTGGAGATACGGGTTATCATCCACCGATTCGTAAAATGCCTCCCAATTAAAATGCTTAGCAAGTAAACCGGTAAGGGATGATTTCCCGGCACCAATATTTCCTGCAACCGCAACGTATTTTGATGATCTTTTTTCCTGATTCATAGACTAATTTATTTATTTGCCAAGTAAACGATACATGGCTTTTTTGTAATCTTCCACCCCGGGTTGATTAAATGGATTTATTCCCAAACTATACACAAAAATTCCGGTTAAAAGCTCGAAAAAATAAATCAGTTGACCGATATTTTCTGCATTCAGGACGGATATTGAAATTTTAACAATAGGGACATCGCCTTCAAAATGGGCTTCGGTGGTTCCTTCTCTTGCCTTGGTATTAATGTCATGAAATGATTTTCCGGCAAGATAATTGAGATCATCATCATTGCCTTCCAATTTATTAACTTTGAGATTTGAAAATGGTTTTTCTACCACAATTAAAGTCTCCATAAGGCTGCGTTGACCCTGTTGGATAAACTGGCCCAAACTATGCAGGTCGGTTGAGTATGTAGCTACCGATGGAAAAATTCCTTTTCCCTCCTTTCCTTCACTTTCTCCGAGCAATTGCTGAATCCATCCACCAATAGAAGTTAATTCAGGCTCAAAAGTCCCAAACACATCTATAGTTTTACCCGATTCATGTATTGCATTTCGCAATGCGGCATATTCAATAATTTCCTCCGCATTTTCCTCATATTTGTTAAAGGCTGAAACCGCCCCATAAAATAAAGTACGTATATCAATACCTGCAACAGAAATTGGTAATAAGCCAACAGGGGTTAACACCGAATACCGGCCGCCTACATCCGCGGGAATTACAAATTTTTTGTACCCTTTTTGATCTATTAGTTTGTTCAGCACCCCACCTTCTTTGCTGGTAGTACAAATAATATGGTCAACGGCATCATCCCCATATAAATCTTCCAGTAATTCCCGAATCAATCGAAATGAAAGTGCTGTTTCCAGGGTAGAACCTGATTTAGATATAACATTTAAATAAATGTTCTTTGGCTCGCCATTGGCTTTAGGTGTTTTTAAATACTCGAGTAACTCTTCTAAATATTTACCACCCAGGTGATGGCCTGCATAGTAAATTTCTGGGCCTTTATTTTGAAAATGTGAGGTAAGGGCATCAATTACCGCTTTTGCTCCAAGATATGATCCTCCAATTCCGCATACGATAAATACATCCGCCTTTGCTCGTATTTCTTCTCCGAGCGAACTGATTTGTTCCAGTTCTGCATCATTTGGATCAGCCAAAATATCTCGCCATCCCAGCCATTCGGAACCGGGGCCTGTTTTATTTTTCAGTTGTTCAAGAGCATTATCAGCTTTTTTCCGTGCTCTTAAGTAAACATCATCCTGAATAAATTTACGTGCAAAACTTATATCGCATTTAGTCATTGTTACCTCAATATTGTTGACAGTTCAATTAAGGTGTGGTCAAGTGCTTTCTTTTTAGAAATAGCCACACGCATTGGAGTTATTTTTAATGAATTATTTACTACTCCCACCATAATTTCGCTATGTCCCTCTTCTAAAACTTTTACAGCAGCAGCTCCCAATCTGCTTGCCAAAACCCTATCACGGGCTGTTGGGGCCCCGCCACGCTGAATATGCCCGAGTATACAAACCCGCAAATCATATTGAGAGAAATCTCCTTTAATTTTTTCAGCAAGCTTCATAGCACCGCCTGTTTCATCGCCTTCAGCTACCACAACCAAACTACTTCTGCGCTGTTGCTGAAGCATATCGTGCAGCTGCTTTTTTACATCTTCCACATGAGTTAGTTCTTCGGGTAACAAAGCCAATTCTGCACCACTTGCAATAGCCGTTTCAAGTGCTATAAAACCAGTATCTCTTCCCATTACTTCTACTAAAAACATACGTTCGTGGGCATCGGCCGTATCCCTGATCTTATCAATAGCTTCCAAAGCAGTATTAAGTGCTGTATCGTATCCAATGGTTTCATCCGTACCAATGATGTCATTATCGATAGTAGCCGGAACACCCACTACATTGATGTTATGTTCCTTACTTAAGAAATTGGCCCCGGTAAAAGTACCGTCACCACCGATCGTCACCAACGCATCAATATTATATTTTTTTATGTTTTTAGCCGCTTTTTTTCGTCCTTCTTTTGTTCTGAATTCCTCGGAACGTGCAGATTTCAAAATAGTACCGCCACGCTGAATAATATTTGAAACTGAATGGGTGTCTAATTCAATAATTTCATCGTGTATTAAACCATAATATCCATGTGTAATTCCATAAACTTTAATATTTGCTTGTGCAGCAGCACGTACCACTGCTCGAATAGCCGCATTCATCCCGGGAGAATCTCCCCCACTGGTTAAAACTCCTATAGTTTTAACCGTTACTAATTCGTCTGTCATAAATTTGAATAATGATGAGTGATTGAGAGTAAATAATTGTTTCGTATTATAAGTAAATTATGATACCGACAAGTTTAAGAAAATTTCAACACAATTGATGACCGATAACCAAGAGTTAAAACAAATAAATTCTGAAACTGTTACCCGGAAAAATTTGAAGGAAATAACCGAACCTGTTTCGGAAAACTTGTCGGAGTTTAGAAGCTTTTTCAAGGATACTATCAGGTCGGATGTTTTTTTATTAGATCAAATTGTTAACTATTTGCTGCGTCAGAAGGGAAAAGAACTTCGCCCAACCCTGGTATTTATGACAGCCAATTTATTTGGCGAGATTAATGATCGAAGTTATATCGCAGCTACTATGATAGAATTGCTCCACACGGCAACGCTTATTCATGATGATGTGGTTGATGAAGCAGATACCCGCCGTGGTTTTGTGAGCATCAATAAAATATGGAAAAATAAAGCCGGGGTATTACTGGGTGATTATTTACTCTCTAAAGGATTACTCATTGCACTTGAAAATAAAGAACATAAATTACTGGAAGTACAGTCAAGGGCTGTTCAAAGTATGAGTGAAGGTGAACTTCGGCAGCTTAAAACTGCCGGGTTGTTTAATATGACTGAAGAGCGATATTTCCAAATCATATCAGAAAAAACTGCTAGTCTCATTTCAACTTGTTGTGAATGTGGGGCCGTTTCGGTTACTGATGATGAAGATATCCACACCCTGATGCGGGAAGTAGGAATGGGAATTGGAATTGCTTTTCAAATCCGGGATGACCTGTTTGATTACGGAGTTTATGATATTGGCAAACCTAAAAGAAATGACATTCAGGAACGCAAGGTTACACTACCGCTGATTAAAGCTCTTGAACATGCTCCAAAAAGAAAAGCTGCCCACATTCGGGCCCTTATGAAAAAGAGAAAAAAATCGTCTGCCAATGTGAACGATATTGTAGATTTTGTGCACTCCAACGGTGGCATGGAATATGCAAAAAAATCGATGTATGAATATGCGAACAAAGCTATTGACAGTCTTAAAGCCGTGCCTGACTCTCCTGCCAAACAGGACTTCATTGATCTCATTCACTTTGTCATTACCCGCAAAAAATAGCTGTTATGAAGTTTGAACAGCACCTTTTTCTATCGGATGTTCATATTGGAGCATTTTCTGATGCTACAAATCAACTGATTGAGAAAGACCTGATTAGCCTGATCAAACATTGCCAAAAAAACAAAATCGCCCTCTATATACTGGGTGATTTATTTGATTACTGGATGGAATATCCGGATCAAAATTTTGTACCAAAATTAGGCAAAAAGGTATTAAATACGTTTGAAGAGTATAACCGAACTGTTAATCCGGCTCTTTATATCACCGGAAATCACGACAACTGGACCTTCGGCCATTTTGAAGAACGGGGATTTGAGTTGGAACCCGACTACCGTCTGTTTGAAATTAATAATAAACAATTTTTGCTTATGCACGGAGATGGTGTTTCCAGTGATACCATTGAATTCCCCCGGGCAAAATTTCACCGTTTATTACGTAATTCAAAATTTGTGCATTACTATCAAAAATATCTATCCCCAAAAGTTGGAGTTAATATTATGAAGCTATTTTCTGCCTTAACCCGGAAAAGGAATCATTCTAAGCTGAAACCGTTAAATCAAATTGCAGAAAAACTTTTGAAAGAGCATAAATTGGATTTCATTCTTACCGGACACGATCATATCCCACGGGTAGAAACATTTTCATGTGGAAGCTATATAAACCTTGGAACATTTTGTAATCATCGTACGGTGGCTTTGTATAACAATGAAGGAATGCAACTCGTTACATGGAGTGCAACTTCGAAAAATTTCATACCTTTTGAAGGAAATAATTAGAGATTATGAACGACGACAACAAGAAAGAACCTATAGATCATCAACGGTACTTTAGTGACCCCGAATACCGGAAACAAATTTTACAGGAGCGTAAAAACCGGGAAAAAGGAATTTCTCCCGCTGAAAAATCAAACACAAAAAAAATTCCTGCCACTAATTCTAAAGTGTGGAAGTATTTTGGCGGTATTGCAGGATTGATATTTCTGATCGTTTCAGGATATGTTTTTTATTTATTCCAAGGCCTGCCTTCCGCTGATGAATTTGAAAATCCAGAAACAGCTATCGCCTCAGAAGTGCGAAGCCGGGATGGAGTAACACTCGATAAATATTTTACTGAAAACAGAAAATGGGTGCGTTATGAGGATATTTCTCCGCATGCAATAGATGCCCTGGTTGCTACTGAAGATCACCGTTTTTACAACCATTGGGGAATGGACATGTTTAGGACACTGGCAATTCCGTGGCATTTGATTAACGGTCGCTGGCAGGGGGCTTCAACCATAAGTCAACAACTTGCCAGGAATCTTTATAAGAAAATTGGGCAGGAATTCTCCATAACCCGAAAATTCCGGGAAATGATTACGGCTATTCAGCTTGAACGCAGATATACGAAACGTGAAATTGCCGAGATGTATTTAAATACGGTGGAGTTTCCTAATTCCACTTTTGGTATTGAAGCTGCAGCGCAAACCCATTTTGGGAAATCAGCTAAAGAACTCACCATAACAGAAGCAAGTGTGCTTATTGGGGCGTTGAAAGCAATATATGCGTACAACCCAAGAATATTTCCAGAACGTTCAAAGGGTCGGAGAGATATTGTATTGTTGCAGATGTTTCGGCGGAATTTCATTACAGAAGGTGAATACATTGCCATGACGGAACGGCCGATTGAACTTGATTACCACCCCCCATTTAAAACCGGAAGACAAAGCCGATATTTTGGTGAATATGTCCGCCAACAGGTTACCCCCTGGCTGGAGAAAAATGGATATGACTTATATAAAGACGGACTGGTAATCTATACTACCATTGATTCCAGGCTTCAGCGTCATGCCGAAAAAGCTGTCAAAACAAAGCTCGATTCTCTTCAAAATATATTTGAAGCTGAATGGACAACTCCCGGCAGTGATGAATACATGGACAAATTATGGAAGGAGTTTCCGCTATTTTTAAGAAGTTTTATGCGAGAAACGGATGAGTATAAAAATGGATTTCAGAAATATGACACCAAGATTGAAAAGGTAGTATTTGACTCGTTATTTGCTGATTCAGCATACGTGGATTCCGTAAAAAGATCCCGAACCAGACTGGAGGCCGGGTTTGTAGCAATCGAACCGGCAAATGGTAATGTATTAGCCTGGGTTGGTGGTACAGATTATGGAAATGTACAATTTGATCATGTGTATCAATCGCGGAGGCAAGCTGGTTCCACCTTCAAACCGTTTGTATATGCTGTTGCTATTGATAACGGTTATATGCCCTATCACAAATTTTCAAAATTCCCCGTGACCTTTAGAGATCGTAAAGGTGATATTTGGAACCCAAAAGATCAAACCGTACATGACGGCCCAATTGAGGTTTCATTACGTGAGGCTTTGGCCCGAAGTATGAACAATGTAACCGTTCGATTACTTCCTGAAATTGCCGGAGCCCCTGGAACTAACAAACTTTGGGAGCTGGATCCTGCCGCTCGTAAAATTAAAGAGATGGCATCAAATCTTGGGATAGACATGTCTACTACCCCGGCATATCCATCAATTGCATTAGGCACTGCCAATGTATCCTTGCTTGAACTTACCAGTGCATACACTACATTTGCTAACGCCGGTGTACATATTGATCCAATTGCAATTACGAGGATTGAAGATAAGGCGGGAAATATCCTCCAGGAATTTCATCCGGATTACAAATCTGAAGTTATCAGCCCGGAAACAGCCTACATTATTACAGATATGCTGCGTGGTGTAATTCGTGGCGGGGATGGCTATCATGGAACGGGTGTTCGGTTAAGAAATGTATATGGAGTTCGGCAGGATGTAGCTGGCAAAACCGGTACAACCAATGATGCGGCTGATAACTGGTTTGTAGCCATGATGCCCCATGTTGTTATGGGTGCCTGGGTTGGTGGTGCTGACCGAAGAATTCGTTTTAACCAAAACCTAAGTTATAGTATTGGTCAGGGTGCCCGTTCAGCACTTCCAATTGTTGGCCAGTTTATAAACTATGCTACGGAAGATGAAGAGGCTTATTGGAAGTATGATGCCTTTTCTCCCCCACCCGGATTTGTGATGCCTGAAGATCCCAATGAAACCAGAAATGAATTACTGAAAGATAAGAATAAAGGTAGAATTGGCTGGTAGGTTTATTAGTTTTTAGCGGATTTAGCTCATTAATAAATTTTATCTTACAAAA
>JBBDLQ010000172.1:0-2276 GCA_040878765.1 Balneolaceae bacterium
GGAAATAGTAAAACCGGTAAATTATTGTTAGTAAAATAAATTGGATTAGTGTTATCAATAAGTTACAAATAATATGAACGCAACATGCAGAAAATTGAACGTTGCTTAATGAATAATTTTCAACCATTTTGAATTGGTAGAATCTAATTACCAATAAGGATTACATATTTGATTCAATTCGTTGAAAAATACAGGCTGTTGGTTTCACTGATTATCGGGCTGATCCTGAGTTTGGCTGTCTTGCTATTATGGTGGGGAAATACTCAAAGTATAAATCAGGCACAGGCTCAAAAAGTTCAGGATACAGGGCAGCTCATTGTTCAGCAATTCGAAAAAGCTCTTCATGAAAATATAAATACGCTCGAAAACCTGAAAAACAGAATTGAAATCACCAACGGTCAATATTTCGATTTCTGGAAATATGATGCAGAAATGATACTAAATCAGGATTCGTCATTTTTGTTTGTAGAATGGATTGACAGCAGTATGGTGATTCAAATGGTAGAGCCGATAAAAGGTAATGAAGAGGCTATTGGCCTTGATATATCAAAACTAGATTACCGGAATGAAGATTGGACACAAACAAGGCAAGATTCAATTATCAACATCACGCATTGGCTGGAATTGGTTCAGGGACAATATGCTTTTTTAGTGGATGCGCCCGTTTACTTTGATAATACATTCCAGGGTACCATAACGGCTGGTATTAATCCCTCTGAAAGATTTGACAATATAATGCAGGGGCTTAATCAATATTATGTTAAAATTGATGACGGAAAGGGGACCACTTTTTACCAGTTTGGGGATAGTACCGGAACTGCATCTATGAAAAAACTCCAAATGCAGCACCGAATTGGAATTGCTGAAATAAATATGGGAAACTGGCAGGTGTGCGTTGTGCCAAATGAAAAGTTCAGGGATGAAAATGCTGCTTTATCATCAATCCTGATACTGGAATTAGGTCTAATCCTGAGTATTCTGGTGGCCGTGCTCTTCTATTTTATGCTTACGGCTTATAAGGCACAAAAATCATCGAGGTATGCAAATGAAAAAATCCGGGCTTTGATTGAATCGTCACCAATGGCCATATATTCCATTGATACCAACGGCGTGGTTAAAGATTTTTGGAATGAAGCTGCCGAAGAAATGCTGGGGTGGAGCCGAGAAGAAGTATTAGGTAAATTCATGCCACATGTTGCCGGGGAGTGGGAAGGAGATTTCCTCAAATTAATGAATAAGACCCTTAAAGACGGGACAATTGAAAATAAAGAGATCATTCGGCATCGCAAAGATGGCAGCCCGATTCAGTTGCGTTTAAATGTAGGACAAATAGTTGGGGAAAAAGAGGGAGACCAACAAATGCTGGCCATATTGGAAGACATAACAAAAGAGAAAGAATACCAGCAGCAGTTGAAGAATTCGGTTCGTGAAAAAGAAGTATTGCTTTCGGAAGTACACCACCGGGTTAAAAACAATCTTGCCATTATAATTGGATTGATCGAACTCCAAAAGGGGAGTCTTGATAATAAGAAACTGGAATTTATACTGAATGAAACCCAAAACCGGATTTATTCCATCTCCGGCGTGCATGAGTTATTATACAACACGGATAGTTTTACAGAAATAACATTTGAAGATTATGCGGTTAAACTGATTCAACGTCTTCGGGGAACCTTCAAAACAGAAAGTGATAATATTAAAATTGATCATCATTTTGATACCAGGAATTTGAATATAAATCAGGCTATTCCTCTTGGGTTATTACTAAATGAACTAATTACAAATTCATTTAAACACGCGTTTGAAGATCAGAGCAAAGGGAATATAAAGGTTGAAATCACAGAAAAAGAAGGCAAGATACATGTGATTTACGAAGACAATGGAAAAGGATTCAGTAATAAAGTATTTGATGAGCGAAACACACTCGGTGTTACGCTCATAAAAACCTTGCTTACCCAGTTAGCAGCCGATTATACCATTAATGCTGAAGATGGATTTGTATTCAAATTCACATTTAAAGTGAAAGCAAAAGGCTCACATTCCAATATGTAAATTAGTAAGTGTTTGGCTGCTGCTTGTGTACCATATTTGACAATGAAAAGCCTCGTGAAACTGAAAGGTGCTAGTTAGAGGTGTTGGGGTTGATGTGATTTATATGAACGAGGTTATTGAACATTTTTAGATGTCTCATATCTATAACTCCCAATTTTACAGGTAATTGTGAAGTGAATGATATACATTTACGGTTGATGAAATGTTCATCAATACTATGTTAG
>JBBDLQ010000173.1:0-13559 GCA_040878765.1 Balneolaceae bacterium
CACACATTTGTCAAAACTCTTTTTTATAAATCTCTATATTCTAGATAAAGATTTACTGCAAAAGATCACAAACATAGATGCTCACAAAAAGAATTATTCCCTGCCTCGATATCAAAAACGGAAGAACTGTTAAAGGCGTGAACTTTGAAGGCCTCCGCGATGCCGGCGACCCAGTGGAGCTGGCAAAAAGGTATAGTGAAGAAGGGGCCGACGAACTCGTTTTTCTGGATATCACTGCAACACTGGAAAAACGCAAAACATTGGTTGAATTAGTAAGAAAAATTGCCCGGGAGATCAATATTCCATTTACCGTTGGCGGGGGAATAAAAACTGTTGATGAAATCGAAGAACTTTTGAAAGCAGGAGCTGATAAAGTATCGCTAAACAGCAGTATTGTTAAAGATCCGGAATTAGTAAACAGGGCATCGGATGCTTTTGGCTCTCAGGCAATAGTTGCTGCTGTTGATGCCAAACGGACCGGTGATCATTGGAATGTATATATAAAAGGCGGAACCGAAGATACCGGCCTTAACGCACTTGATTGGATGCAGGAAACTGAAAAACGAGGGGCAGGTGAAATTCTGCTCACCAGTATGGACCGCGACGGCACCAAGGCTGGCTTTGATCTGGAACTACTCCAAAAAGTCAATGAGAGACTAACGATACCTGTAATTGCCAGTGGCGGAGCCGGAACTATTCAGCATTGTATTGACGCAGTCAAACTTGCCAATGTCGATGCCGTTCTTGCAGCCAGTATTTTTCATTTCAAAGAAATTGAGATTAAGGATCTAAAAAAAGAAATGGCAAAATCTGGCATTGAGATACGCTTATCTCTGGTGTAGGGTTAAATGGTGATTCCTTAATTAGTACTCAACTCTTTAAGAAGTACATTGAACCCGTATTTTCAGGTACTATTATATGGTGAAATTATTTCATTCATATCTCCTGTTTCACTTATAAAACAAGGGCGACTGATTTATCACCTAATTATTTAAACCCACACTTATAGCCGCATTTTTTCAAAAAATACATACGGGATTATACGCTTTATCCCACATTCCCCTCTTTTGAAAATTAATTTCTGAATTAAATAAATAAATTTTTCCATAAACCTAATTTATTTAGGCAAAATTAATATAATGCCTGTAAGCGCTTTTTTAGAGCCTGAGAGTAATTTCCAAAGTTTATTATGAAAGATTATTCCACTTTCAACATGAAAATCAGTGTTTAATTAACTTTAAAAAGGTTTTTAATACCCCAGGAAATTTGACAAACTCAAAAAAAATGTGCTTTTTGTAGGTACTTATCTCGCCTAACCATCGAAGAAGAAAATATTATGGACCGAATTAATTTAAGTTATACTGGTGAAGAGAAATCCGCCTGTGGTGTAGGTTTTATTGCCAGCCGAAAAGGAATATTTGCAAACGAACATTTAAAGAAAGGATTGCATGCATTGAAATGCGTTGAACACCGAGGAGCCTGTGGAGCTGACGGTGTTACCGGCGATGGTGCCGGTGTAATGACCGACATCCCTTTTAATATGTTTGGGTACGAAAAAGACACCGTAGCTATTGCTACCCTTTTTCTGTCAACAGATGCTGTCAAGCAGCGTCAATGCCTTGACATATTTGAAAAGACCTTTGAATTCTTTGGACTCAAGATTCTGGAATACAGGGATGTTCCAACCAATCCGGAAATACTTGGTAAAGAAGCCTTAGATACATTACCTGTGATTCTTCAGGTTGTTATTGAACGCCCAGACCGCAGCCGTACAGACCTATCTTTTGATAAATTATTATATCAGGCTAAACAACTCACAAAATCTAAGTTGTATTCTACTGATTTAGTTGGTTCGTTGTTTTTTACCTCATTATCTGCAAAAACCATCATATATAAAGGACTATGCAAAGCCGAGGCATTGGATCAATTTTATCCCGATCTGAGAAACCCGGATTATAAAACACGGTTCACGCTGTTTCACCGCCGGTTCAGTACTAATACCCGGACTTCGTGGGATAAAGTGCAGCCATTCCGGTTAATTGGTCATAATGGTGAAATTAATACTATTGCCGGAAACCGGTCGTGGGCCAAATCCCGTGAGAAGATGATTGGGGCTGAGAAGTATGAATTACTTACAAGGAAAGGAATCAGCGATTCTGGCAGCTTCAATGAAATGGTGGAAGCCATGCGTTACAGAAGCGGTGTGCCTAATGTGGAAGATATTTTAGCGCTGATGGTTCCGCCTGCTAATCAGGAAAACGAATTTTATACATTTTGGAGCCGTGCCATGGAACCCTGGGATGGACCAGCTTTCATATCCTATGCCAATGGCTATACTATTGGTGCCCGGCTCGACAGAAACGGCTTTCGCCCAGCACGCTGGGAAAGAACTGAAGATCACCTATATCTTTCCTCAGAAGCCGGTACGTTTGAAGTTGATCAATCAATAATAGAAGCCAAAGGTACTTTATTTGCGGGACGTGGGGTTACTCTCGATCTAAATACAGGTGAAGTTCATTTCCGTGACCCAAGCTACTCCCGGGAAAACAGGGGAGCCAAATTAGATGCACGGCTCACACCAATTCCTGAAGAAGTAAGTGGATTGGAAGAATCTCATTTAGAAAAACTTCCGCTTTTTAGTTACACCGACGAAGAACTCAGTAAAGTGATTTATCCTATGGCTGAAACCGGAAAAGAACCGGTTGGCTCAATGGGTGATACTGCCCGGCTTGCAGTACTTTCAACAGAACCACGATCATTTTTTGATCACTTTTACCAAAATTTTTCCCAGGTCACGAATCCGCCCCTGGATTATATCCGTGAGCAAATTGTTACCGACTTAAATACACACTTGGGGAAAAAACCAAATATTTTTGAACCTAAAGAACTTATTCCTCCGGCTCCTGCCTTTTTATTAAAAAGTCCATTTCTGAGTTTAGCTCAAATGGAACATTTGAAATCTTTGGAAGGGGCTGACCTTACTGAAGAACGCATTGTCCCCGTTCGGCTTTCAATGACTTTTAAACGAACACATGGGGTAGTTGGTTTTAAAGCTAAGTTGAAAGAATTAGCAGATTCAGCCATAGCCGCGGCCAAGAAAGGCCATACTATTATTATTTTAAGCGACCGGGATGCGTCCTACGAATATCCTACAATACCTTCTCTCCTTGCACTCCGAACCGTCGTAAATAATTTGAATGAAGAAGGATTACGTCTCAATGCCTCTGTAGTTATTGACTCCGGTGAAGTTAAAAACACTCATCATGCTTCTGCAATTATTGGCTTTGGCGCCTATGCCGTTTGTCCATACCTGGCGCTCGATATTGCACGCAATGATGACAACAGGGCCCTTAAAGGACTTGACCCCGACACAAAAGAACGAAACCTGCTGCATGCTTTAGATCAAGGTTTGCTGAAAATAATGGCCAAATGCGGAATTTCTGTAGTTCGCAGTTACCAAAGTGCCAAGCTGTTTTCCGCAATTGGGTTAGATAAGCAGGTGATTCGTGATTTCTTCCCAGGTATTCAAAGTCCGATTGGAGGTATTACTTTGGATCAAATTGGAGAACTGGTTTTAGCCAGAACACAGCACCTCCAGGGTGAAGACCTCAGTGAAATGAAACCGCTGAAAACCTACCAGTATAAAGAACATGCACGCGGTAAAATGGGCGAAAAACATTCCATGACCAGTTCCCGCTCTAAAACCATTCATGAATTGGTGCGTGATAAAAAGCTGGATCTCACCGATATGAAACTGTTTGACGAATTTCTTCAGGCAGGCCTAAGTGATGAACCCGTTACATTACGACATCTGCTAAGCACTAAAAAAGCAGATAAGCCACTTGACTTAAAGGAAATAAAACCCATTGATCATATTCTGCAAAAATTTGGATCCGGGGCGATGTCTTTCGGAGCCATAAGCGCAGAATCACAACGGGATATATTTAAAGCCATGAAAGAAATTGGCGGGCGCTGCAATAGCGGCGAAGGTGGTGAAAATCCCTATTATTTCACAGAAGGAATTTCTGCATCGGTAAAACAAATAGCCTCCGGGCGATTTGGCGTAACTGCCGAATACCTGATTGCCGGTGATGAGATACAGATCAAAGTGTGTCAGGGTGCCAAGCCGGGTGAAGGTGGTCAGCTTATGGGTGTTAAAGTGACGGAGGATATTGCCCGGGCACGTTTTGCAAATCCCGGTTTCGATCTGATTTCACCCCCGCCATTACACGATATTTACAGTATCGAGGATTTAAAACAACTTATTCATGACCTTAAACAACTTCACCCCGGCGGAAAAGTTAGTGTGAAACTGGTTTCCGGCGTTAATATCGGGACTATTGCCGTGGGAGTTGCTAAAGCCGGAGCCGATGTAATACAGGTTTCCGGTGGCGAAGGCGGTACAGGTGCAGCGTCATTAAGTTCTATGAAACACGCCGGATTACCCTGGGAAATCGGACTTCCCGAAGTACATCAGTCGCTGGTTGAAAACGATTTGCGTGATCACGTGATTCTGCGAACCGATGGCGGGCTTTCTTCCGGCAGTGATATTGTGAAAGCTGCAATTTTAGGAGCCGAAGAATTCGATTTCGGTAAATTATTATTGATTGCCGAAGGCTGTATTATGGCTCGCATTTGTGAGAAAAATACCTGCCCTACCGGAATTGCAACTCACGACCCTAAGTTCAAAGCCAAATACAAAGGCAACAAAGATCATGTAGTTGATACGCTGAAATACCTGGCTGAAGATGTTCGCCGTGAGCTTTCAAAAATTGGTGCTAAATCTCTGGATGAAGTTATTGGGCAAACCCAATATCTGGAAATGAATCCCGAGCATAAGGAACTGATCAAAGAGAAGAACTTCGATTTGAGTTACTTCCTGAATGCTCCGTCATATACCAAAGAAGAAGACCTTGAAGGATTATCTGATCCAATCAGTTCTCTTAATATGACGCTGGTTTCTGATTTAGAAAAAGCGATCGAAAACAATGAAGATATCAGCAAAGAATATGAGATTTATAATACGGACCGATCTGCTCTGGCTACCTTATTTGGGGAGCTTTCACGAAAAATGAGCAAACAGCGCCTTAAAGAAATTAAAGAAGGCAAGGAATTCAAAAATCCGTATAACAAAACCATGTCGCTGACTTTCAGAGGAAGCGCCGGACAAAGTTTTGGAGTGTTCCAAACCGGTGGGGTCAACATCCGGCTGATAGGTGAAGCCAATGACTCGGTTTGTAAATCCATGTCGGGCGGAAGAACGGTTATTGTGCCGCCTGAGGAAGTCACCTTTGAACCAAGCGATAATGCCATCATCGGAAACTGCGCGCTATATGGCGCAACAGGCGGAACTTTCTACGTGTATGGTCAGGCTGGCGACCGTTTTGCGGTACGTAACAGTGGCTGTACGGCTGTTGTGGAAGGAACCGGGCTCCATGCCTGCGAATATATGACGAACGGTACAGTAGTCATCTTAGGCGGAACCTCAAACAACATCGGTGCCGGAATGACGGGCGGCGAATTGTTCTTGTTTGAAGACCCGGGCTCAAAAGTAAACAAAGAATACATTGATGCCGTGAAGTTGAGCGAGCAGGACGAGAAAAAGCTCAAATCCATTCTGGAAGATTACCTGAAAGAAACCGGCTCAACAAAAACCGAATACATTCTTTCGGATTGGGAAAATGCGAAGGAACAGTTCAAAAAATACATTCCTGTTTCCATGATTGATGAAGAATCGAATAAAGAAAAAGCTGCTGTAGAAAAGTAAAACTGAGTCTCACTCACTCATTGTAGTAGCTTAAAACCCCTGGCTACATTATTAGCCGGGGGTTTATTTCTTTTTGGACCTTTGATGTATCGTCTTTAAGTATCGACCAAATATACCTCACTGGCAACGGCGTGCCCTAAAACCTGCGTCTCCTTATCTTCAAGAAGTATTTTTATGGGTCCGCTGAAAGGAGTTTTTTCAACTATTTCAATTTTAACTCCTGGTATCACTCCTATTTTTTCAAGATACCTCAATAACTCGGAGTTCTGATCCTTAACCCGACCGATAATATATGGTTTGTTAAGTTCCGCTTTTGCAATAGAAAGCCGGGCAATAGCAGGCATTACGCCGTCTTTGGTGGGGATAGGATCGCCGTGGGGATCGTGTGTGGGATGATTTAGTAATTCGGCAATACGCTCTTCAAACTGTTCGGAAATGTGGTGTTCCAGCTTTTCGGCTTCATCATGCACTTCATCCCAGGAGTAGCCCATCACTTCTTTCAAATATAATTCCAGCAGGCGGTGATGACGTAAAATTTCGAGTGCAATTTTATTGCCGGTTGATGTTAACTTTGCTCCCTTATATGCCTCATGCTCCAATAAATTCATTTTCGCCAGGCGCTTTAGCATGTTGGTTACCGAAGCGGAGGAAACCTTTAATGCATTTGCGATATTTGTGGTTGTTGCAACCTCTCCTTCCGACTGAAGCACAAATATTGCTTTCAGATAATCCTCGATGGACTGACTCAGCCCCATATTATTTTTTATTGATTCTGCCAATGAAATAGGTTTTTAAGGGATTGAATGTGCCGCTAAATTAACTTTATAGCAGACTGCTTAAATTTTTAGCGAATGCTAAAATACAAAAAAACTACTTATTTACGGTAGAATCCGCTTTGATTATTACGAGGGTCATGTCATCATGTTGTTTAGCTGTTCCTTTAAATTCATTTACATCATCCGTAATAATTTCCAGAATTTTTTCAGAAGATGCTTTTCGAACGCCCTTAACTAATCGTTCCAGCCTTTCCTCCCCATAAAAATGGTGTCCGTTATTCAGCATTTCGGTAATGCCATCGGTGTATAAAATGATTACATCTCCCTCATTAAGTTTAAGGGTTGCTTCTTTAGTGAACTTTATAAAATCATCACCCTTGGATACGCCAATGCCAATTCCATCCGGTTTTAGCCATTCCGTATCTCCGTTATTTCGAACAACCAGCATGGGATTGTGGCCGGCCCGGGCAAAAGTAAACTGACGTTTATCAGCTTCAAGAACACCGTAAATCATTGAAATGAAAGTTCCTCTTGTAGCATTTTCATTAAAAAGACGGTTCAGCTGGTTTAAAATTTCAACCGGAGATAATATCAGTGTACTTAAACTGTGCAATACGCCTTTGGTAAATGTCATGTAGAAAGCTGCCTGAATACCCTTTCCGCTCACATCACCAATGGCTATACCTGTGCGGTGTTCACCTAAAGGAAACATATCGTAATAGTCGCCACCGGTTTCCTGGGCAGGAATACAAACTCCGGAAATATCTATTCCCGGCAGGTGGTGAATTTTAGTTGGTAAAAAGTTTTGCTGAACCACGCGTGCAATGGAAAGTTCCTGTTTTATGCGTTGTTCTTTAGCCTGATCTTCAATATAGGTTGGGATATATTCGGGAAGTTCATTTCTGTTGCTTCCCTTTAATATGAAATACACTCCGATTACCAAAATAATCAGGATAACAAATACAAATAAATAAAAAGTGTTTGCATCAGGTGAACCTTCTATAACCCAGCCTTTTGAGGTGCTCAGTAAATTTACATATATGAAAAAGCCGAATAGGACTGTCAGAAAATCATACCGCAGGTAGAAATAACCGAGAGCTAAGCCAAGGGTAACTCTCATCATTATATTTATGCTTTCAGGCTCTAAACTAAACGGCATGAAATCTATCAAACCAAACAACAGCGCACTTACAATGGGTATCACCCAATCGCTTTTTATCTTGCTTTTAATTTGATTTGCAACAATCAGATAAATTGGAACCACGATTGCCATAACCATACTTACGGTTACCATCAGGTTGGCGAGAGAGGGTAAAAAATAAGTATCCGAAATAAAAGTGATTGATGCCGGCAGATAGCTCATCTCAAAAAGATTCAGGAAAAAACCTGTAATTCCGGCCAGTAATCCCCCTATTCCGATGGCATTTATAATTCCCCAGCCAACCGGTTTATTTCTGAAAAGTCCGCGCCGAACCAGATCCCAGGTTTTTAGTTTTTCCGGCCAATATTGGCGGGTTATGGAATCACTTACGGCTGTTATCACAAAAAAGCCGATCGCGCTGATGGTGCCATTAACAGCCAATATCATCAGGCCGTTTATCATTTGTCCTGCATCAAGAAAACCATAAACAAGCCCGAATTCATTGACAAACTGAAGTAAAACAAATCCCGGAACTATAAAACCTGCTAAAACCGCAATAATCATTGCAAGCCGGGTATCGATAGCTCTTGCCTTAATGCGAAGGTAAAACACAAACAACAGCCAGATTACAAAACTGAGTATCAGAAACAGGGAAATACTTTCCAGTACATCCGAGTACTTGACATTACCTTCTGTAATTTCCGGTGAAAGTTCATATTTAAGTGATTTTAAAGAACCGGCCGGAAGCACATCAACCAACAGGTTTGCGCCCACACCTGTTTCAGGATCTTTTACACTATAAAAAGAACGGGCAAATCGGATTCCGCTTTCATCCATCAGCCGAACTGAATCCTGTGCTAAATCAAAATTAGCCCATAAGGTTCGATCTATGTAAAAATCAGCGAGTTTCCAGATGTTATACATGGAATAATAGGTCTCTTCATCTTCGCTCCCTCTAATTTTTCTTAATCTTTGCAAAATATCCCCGGTCCTCGAATCATCCTGACCATTATTATTTAAATGCTGGTAATCGGTTAAGCCGGAGATTAGGGAATCTTCCAGTGAACGCGAATATTTTTCTACCTGATCCTGAAAAACAGCCCGTACTGCAAACCGGTTAAAAGGGCGCTGCCGCACTATCATTTCGTTACTTGCCTCAAAACTTACAGGCTCCCCTAAAGTATTTAACCCTACTTTGATCTCAACCCCTCGTTCTTCATTTTGTGAAGCGTATTCATTTACCTGCCAGTTAAGTAAGGGCAATTGCTGCAGAAATTCCGACTCCTTCACTTTTTTCTTAAATACCTTGGTTCCCCATTTTTTTTGGAGCGAATCAATAAGCCCGTCATTCAATGAAAATTGCGTGGAAGGATAATAATCCAGTGATTGAAATTGCCAGCTTTGGATAGTAGAATCGGCCTTCTCCATGATCTGGGTTTTGGAAAGATGAATTTGGCCGATAGCAAATGGATGGTGATTTGAGAAAGAATAGAAAAAGCACCCTATGCCGGCTATCCCAAATAGCAGTATAAATAAATCCCTAAAGAGCTTTTTACTCAGTTTCATATAACGGTCTACGAAAAACTTAAATTAGGTTTCATGAATATGCTTAGATTCAATGAAAATTCGAAACTTTATCTGATTGGTTCTTATGTGTTTGATTACTTTTTCTTACAAAACGCATCCAAAATATAACCTGATTTTAGCCGGGAACAGGGATGAATTTTATGAAAGGCCTACCCGCAAAGCTCATTTTTGGACGGATGATGATCATCCAAATATTTTGGCGGGTAAAGATCTGCAGGCTGGCGGAACCTGGCTGGGCGTGCATAAAGACGGCCGCTGGGGAGCCGTAACCAATTACCGGGATCCTACCATTCAAAAAGAAAATCCGCCTTCAAGGGGTGAACTTGTAATGGATTATTTGAAATCCAGCATGTTTGCCATGGATTATCTTCAGGAGCTTACCACAAAAGCCGGGGAATATAACGGCTTCAATCTTCTGCTTTGGGATGCAAAAGGATTTTATCACTATTCAAATCAAAACAAAAAAGTAACCCTTATTCCGGATGGTATTCACGGCATAAGCAATGCCCTGCTCGATACTCCCTGGCCAAAATTGACCAACGCTAAAAAGCGGCTTCAAACGATCACAAAAAAGGAAGATTTTAAAAAAGAACGTCTTTTTAAACTACTATCCGATCAGACGCAGGCTCCGGAAGAGGAGCTTCCCGTTACCGGAATTCCAAAAGATCTGGAAAAGGCAGTTTCATCTATTTTTATAAAAACCGAAAATTACGGCACTCGCTGTTCTACGGTTTTATTGATAGACAAAGAAGGAAATATTGATTTTACGGAACGGTTATTCCAGCCCGGAACAACTAAGGTTAAATCCGAAGTTAATTTCAATATTTAGTTGTGTCGTGTTTTTACTTTCAGAAAGCATTCGTCCTCACCTTAACTTTTATCGAATATTTCATTAAATATGCGCCCCGCTATTTTATTACTATCTTAGCGACCTTAAAAAAGATCATAAACTCAATTACATGACCTACAAGTACCTCAAACCAACATTGCTGCAGGCCTTAATCCCGATCATATTTTTAATAATTGCCCTATTTATCAATGTTCGGATTTTCGGTGATGCCTCTCTCGACGGTTCCAACCAAATCATTTTAATGCTTTCAGCAACGGTTGCAACTTTAGTGGCTCTCAAATTGGGTTTTAACTGGAAAGAGATACGGGCGGGAATTGTTAAAAGCATCAGCTCTGCCATGTCATCTATAATCATATTATTGCTGATTGGATCGCTGGCAGGAACGTGGCTACTAAGTGGAATTGTGCCGGCTATGATCTATTACGGGCTTATGGTTCTCAATCCCACTATATTTTTATTTGCTGCCTGCGTTGTTTGTGCAATTGTAGCCATTGCCACTGGGTCATCGTGGACAACTGCCGCTACGGTAGGAATTGCCTTAGTAGGAATTGGAATCGCTCTTGGTCTTAGTCCCGGAATGGTAGCCGGGGCTATTGTTTCCGGAGCATATTTCGGCGATAAAATGTCTCCGCTTTCTGATACCACCAACCTGGCACCAGCTATGGTAGGTACCGATCTTTTCACCCATATTCGTTACATGGCCTATACTACGGTTCCATCAATTACGATCTCCCTGATATTATTTTTGTTTCTTGGATTAATTTATGGCGGCGATGCACAACCCATGGATACAGATATTATTCTACAGGCCATAGGAGGAGCTTTCAATATCAACGGCTGGTTATTCATTGTGCCTGCACTTGTAATCATCCTGATTATTAAAAAAATTCCAGCAATTCCTTCCATTCTGGCAGGAGCTTTGTTAGGGGCATTATTCGCCCTGATTTTTCAACCTGATGTGGTTCATACTGTTTCCGGTTATGAGCAAGCCTCTTGGGAATCCAGCTATGTGGGCGTAATGATGGCCATGTATGGTGAGATTAGTATTGTAACAGGAAATGCTATTGTGGATGACCTTCTGAGCTCTGGAGGTATGTATGGAATGTTAGGAACCGTCTGGCTCATTTTATCGGCCATGATTTTTGGAGGTGTGATGGAAGCAAGCGGAATGCTAAAACGAATAGCCGAAGCGGTAATTTCGGTGGTAAATTCTACCGGCTCCCTGATTGCTTCCACCGTTGGAACCTGCATATTTTTCAACATAACGGCTTCTGATCAATACCTCGCCATTGTTGTGCCTGGCCGAATGTACACCGACACCTACGAAAAAATGAATCTGGCACCCGAAAACCTTAGCCGTACACTTGAGGATTCCGGTACCGTGACCTCTGTGTTAGTTCCCTGGAACACCTGCGGGGCGTATCACTCAAATGTGCTGGGTGTTTCTACATTTGCATACCTGCCTTTTGCGTTTTTCAACCTGATCAGTCCTTTTATGACGATTTTTTATGCCTATGTAGGTATTAAAATCAGAAGCTTAGCTGAGTCTAAGGGAAAGCCTTCAACAGAAGATGATTTCGAGAATCCATGATATAAATAATCGCTTATATACTTTTTTGTGTATTTTGAATGCATGAAAAAAATCTCTACAACCTGTTTGCTGTTTTTATTATTCAGCTTTTCGTTAGTTGCTCAAAACAATTCAGACTGGCTTTTTGATGATGCCATTCTGCCGGAAGTTCATATCACCATTCATCAGGATTCGCTGGATATAATCTTGGATCCTGAAAATATCCAAAGTGATCATGAATTCCCGGCAACTTTTGAATTTAAGAAAGGTACAGAATCAGAAATAGTAGAAAATATTGGATTCAGGTTACGAGGAAATACTTCCAGGCATTCCAATAAAAAATCGTTTAAGGTGTCCTTTAACACTTTTGAAAGCGGGCGTCAATATCGTGATCTTGATAAAATGAATTTAAATGGTGAACACAATGATCCTTCCATCATTCGCTCCAAATTAAGCTGGGATATATTTCAGGAAATCGGGTTTTCTGTACCCCGGGCAAATCATGTTAAATTGTACATCAACGGAGATTATTACGGGCTCTATATAAATGTTGAACATATTGATGATGAGTTTTTGCAGGATCGTTTTGGCACCGATGCCGGAAACCTGTATAAATGTTTGTATCCCGCTGATCTCACCTACAGAGGCACCGATCCGGTTGCGTACAGAGATTTTATGGCAAATGGGCGGCGCGTTTATGAATTGAAAACCAATGAAGATGAGGATAATTACGCTGACCTGGCTTACCTGATTTCTTTTCTTGAAAATGCCTCTGATCAGGATTTTGAACAAAAAATTGAGGATTACCTGAATGTAGATGGAGTATTACAGTGGATGGCCGTGGATATCCTCACCGGAATGTGGGATGACTACTGGTTCAACAAAAATAATTATTATTTATACAATAACCCGGTTGATAATCGCTTCGAATTCATCCCTTATGATTATGATAACACCTTTGGTATTTGGTGGGATGGAATATATCCCGGAATTGACTGGGCCACACGAGATATCAACCAATGGGGGCATCCGGATGATGACCTGCCTTTAACCCGCCGAATTTTAGAAGTTGAAGAATACCATAACCGGCTGAATTTTTACGTGGATAAAATTATGGACGAGGTTTTTAATGAAACCATCCTTTTTTCATCCATTGACCGGCTTAAAGCAATGGTTGAGGAAGCCGCTGAAGAAGATGTTTACAGAACGCTTGATTACGGATATACCATTGAAGACTATCATAATTCATTTAATGAAGCACTCGGTGATCATGTAAAACACGGGCTGAAGCCATACATTACAACGCGCACCAACTCCGCAGCCGGGCAATTACAGCTGGAGAATATCAAGCCTGTAATAAGAAAGGTTAACTCAGAAACAACCGGAAATCAGGGGAATATCACGCTCACCATTCAGGCTGTTATTGTTGATGAAGATGCCCCTGAGGTTTATGCATATATAACTCATCCATCCGTGCAAGAAATATTACTTGTTGATGATGGTACCGGTGTGGATAGTGAAGCCGGTGATGGAATTTATTCCACTTCTGTAAACTTTGAAGAGCAAATTGATGCTATAACATTTCACATAGAAGCCACAGATTCGCAAAATAAAACCGGTCGTTTTCCAAATAATCCCTCAAGGTCTTTAACTATTGAAATGGCACCGATATTAAATACCATCTTGATCAATGAATTCATGGCAGATAATGAATCTATTATTCAGGATGATTTTGGGGATTTCGAGGATTGGATTGAATTATATAATCCAACGAATAATGCTGTTAATCTGAAAAATTATTTTTTAACAGATGATTTTTCGGATCAGAAAAAATGGGCTCTTCCCGATACCACTATTCAACCCGGTGG
>JBBDLQ010000174.1:0-13490 GCA_040878765.1 Balneolaceae bacterium
AGACCGGGAGGCTTAGTTTATTCCGGATTGGTAGCAAACCTGTTGTCCGGACTGGCGTTGGGAATGAGGACTAAACGCGGAGCGTGTGGAGCGAGGGGTTAGGTTCTCCAGTTCATGCCAATTAGTAAATAAACCAAAGTTAAAAACCGGCCAATTTCTATCTTGAGTTTTTCGGTTCCTTTTTTAGGTATTTTTGCCAAATGTGTACTATCTTTTCAGCCATTAATTTCCATGTGGTTTCCGGAGTCCGCAATAGTTTATTTAGAACTGTTTTAAATAAAAGACTATTAACTCTTTTTTTTCAATTTAGAATGAAAAAATTGATAGATTTGCGCGGCTTCTGAACGGGAGCATTTTTTGCTCTATACGTTAACCTAAATAAGCAATCTTT
This sequence comes from Balneolaceae bacterium, assembly GCA_040878765.1. Classification (GTDB taxonomy): domain Bacteria; phylum Bacteroidota; class Rhodothermia; order Balneolales; family Balneolaceae; genus Gracilimonas. Next base: position 392 of record JBBDLQ010000174.1, read on the forward strand.
ATGGCGCAGATTTTCCCCAAGTGGACAAATCAGGTTCCCCCAAAAATTTTAATTGGATTAATCGTTTTACTTAACGCACTCATTTTTGGCGTTTGGTATTTCTTTTCCCCTGAATACACTGACGTTGGCTATGCCCCGGAGCAACCTGTTCCCTACAGCCATAAAATTCATGTTGACCAATTAGGGCTTGATTGTCAGTATTGCCACACCAGTGTTTTTGATTCAAAGACAGCCAACATTCCCGCTACACAAACTTGTATGAACTGTCATAATCAGGTACAAACTACCAATCCCGAAAACCTTGACCTGGTACTTGAAAGCTGGGAATCTGGCGCTGCCATTGAGTGGATTCGCGTTCACAACCTTGCTGATTATGCCTATTTCAATCACTCAGCTCATGTTAGTGTGGGCGTTGGATGTGAAAGCTGCCACGGCAGAGTGGATAAAATGGAAGTGGTGTACCAGGCTGAGCCGCTTAGCATGGGCTGGTGTTTAGATTGCCACCGCGAACCGGAAAAATATATTCGTCCCGTCGACGAAGTTACTACCATGGGATATGAAATTGAAAATCAGTTAGAGTTTGGAAAAGAATTGGTAGATAAGCAAAATATTCATGCTCCAACCTACTGCCAGGGTTGTCATTATTAATGAAGGATTCAGAACCTACAAATCAACCAATGAGCGAAGTTAAAGAAACAACATATTGGAAGAGCCTAAACGAGTTAGCCAATAATAAGGAGTACCAGAAATTTGCCGAGCGCGAATTTCCGGAGAATGCCACTGAACTTACGGATGGTGTTTCACGCCGCGGATTTTTACGTGTGATGGGGGCTTCCGTTGCCCTTGCCGGCCTTGCTGCCTGCCGGCGTCCGGTTCAAAAGATTTTACCTTATTCGAAACAACCTGAAGATGTGGTTGAAGGCGTTCCTTTATTCTACGCAACCGCAATGCCGGTACAGGGTAATTTGGTTGGGCTGATAGCTGAAAACCATGAAGGCCGCCCAACTAAACTTGAAGGCAATGACCTGCACCCTGCCAGCAAAGGCGGAACCAGTATTTATAATCAGGCTGCCATTTTAGGCCTGTACGACCCTGACCGTTCCCGTTCTCCTTTATATAATGGAAACAAAGCCACCGCTGAGGATTTTGCTGCTTTTGCGAATTCCCACTTTGCCAATACCAATCAGCGTATTGCTTTTATTTCGGAAGCAAATTCTTCTCCTACTTATAATAGTATAAAAGAGCAGGCACTTTCCAAATTCGCAAATGCAAGCTGGGTTACTTACGAGCCGTTTGGGGAAGACCATGTACTGGAAGGAAACCGAATTGCTTTTGGCGGACGGTTAAGAACTCACTATAATTTTGTTAATGCCGATGTCATCGTTTCCCTGAATGATGATTTCATGAGCTCAACCCATCCCAATAATATAGAATATGCCAAGCAGGTTTCTTCCCGCAGAAAAGTAACAGATACCAATGGTGAAATGAATCGCATCTATTCCGTAGAAGATTCCTTCTCATTGACCGGTTCTTATGCTGATCATCGCCTGAGGATAAAAGCCAGCCAAATGGAGGCGTTTACCTATGCCCTGGCTGCTGCCCTTTCTACCCGGGTTAATGGGTTGAATGCTTTCAGCGGATATTCAAACGAATTTAGTGATCACAAATGGATCACAGTATTAGCCGATGAACTGGCTGCCAATGCCGGGAATTCAGCTTTAACGGCCGGAAGTGAGCATAAGCCTGAAGTTCACGCGGCGGTAGCTGCTATAAATCACGCGTTGGGAAATACCGGAAATACGGTCAACTACCTCGAAGTTCCGCATGTTGATCGTCAAAGCAGTAATGCTGCTTTTGCAAATGTGGTTTCTGAAATGAAGGCCGGAAACATCGACACGGTTGTCATGGTTGGTGTGAACCCGGTATTTACTGCTCCTGCAGATCTTGATTTTGAAAACGCCCTCTCTAATGTGGATACCGTAATCAATCTTTCTGATTATGTGGATGAAACTTCCAAGAAAGTAAACTGGCACGTTAACCGTGCGCACTTCCTGGAAGCCTGGGGCGACGGTTATTCTTATGGCGGTGCTCGTTCTGTGATTCAGCCGCAAATTCAACCACTGCATGACGGCCTCAGTGAAATCGAATTTTTAAATACCATTGTAAGCGGAAGCCTGACTCAGGGTTATAACCTTGTGCAAGATACCTTCAAAGGATTTTATCGTTCAGGTTTTGATAATCGCTGGACGAACATCCTGCATGATGGAATTGATACTACCGACAATTATAATAAGGTATCGGTACGATTAAGCTCCGGTTTTGCATCTGCAATGAACCGTGCCGCATCCAATGTTTCTTCAACTTCCGGAATTGAGGTTGTTATACGACCTGATGCAACTATTTATGACGGGCGATACGCCAACTTAGGCTGGCTTCAGGAACTCCCTGATCCAATGACCAAGATCACCTGGGATAACGTAGCGCTTATGAGTCCGGCTACGGCTGAAAAATTAGGTGTTAAGAAATTAAAGGCCGGACAAGATGATTCCGATGTTGTTGAAATTACAGTAAACGGTAATAGCATCAAGATCGCTGCATGGATTCAACCTGGTCATGCCGACGATTCCATTACGCTGACTACCGGTTATGGCCGCGAAGGTATTGGCCGCGTGGCAAGTTCTTATATTGACTATACAGCCGGCGGTGTGAACGTTTATCCTTTGAGAGGAACAGATAACATGCTGTTTGCCTCTGCCAACGTATCTAAAACCGGCGATACTTACGAAATTGCTTGTGTTCAGGATCATCACAGTCTGGAAGGCCGGGATATGTACCGGCAGGCTTCACTTTCTGAATACAAAGAAAAACCGGATTTCGCTTCTTTTGAATCGGTTCACACCTATCCTATTCCGGGAATGAAAGAAGCAGGGGAACAAGGAAATGATGACGGACCTATTTCCCTATTCGACGAACAAACCTATCCCGACTACGAACCACAATGGGGAATGGCTATTGACCTTAATTCCTGCTTTGGCTGCGGAGTGTGCGTAATTGCTTGTCAGAGTGAGAACAACATTCCGGTGATCGGCAAAAAAGAAGTGAAGAAAGGCCGTGAAATGCACTGGATTCGGAATGACCGTTATTATGTGGGGGATGATGAAAATTCACCACAGGCGGTACATCAGCCGGTTCCGTGTATGCATTGTGAATTGGCTCCCTGCGAGCAGGTTTGTCCGGTTGCGGCAACCACCCACAGTGATGATGGCATGAACCAGATGACCTACAACCGCTGTATCGGAACCCGGTACTGCGCCAATAACTGTCCGTACAAAGTTCGCCGATTTAACTTCTTCAACTATCCGAAAGAATATTTAACCACCGGCGACGATCCCGATATCATCCAAATGGCGATGAACCCGGAAGTCACCGTTCGTTTCCGTGGTGTGATGGAAAAATGCACCTATTGTGTGCAGCGAGTAAATCGTGCCAAAATTGAAGCGAAGAAAGAAACCGGATCACCAAAACCAGCGGACGGTTCTGTTATAACAGCTTGCCAGCAGGCATGTCCGGCCGACGCAATTTATTTCGGTGATCTGACTGACGATAACAGCGAAGTTGCCATAATGAAGCGCAACGAACGAAATTTCCAGATGCTCGAGGAACTTAATACACGTCCGAGAACATCGTACATGGCTAAACTTACGAATCCAAACCCGGCTTTGGCTTAAGATATTAATCAGGAATACATCCAAAACATGAGTAAATACCAATACGTACCGGAACCCGCTCTTGTAAAAGGCGATCATGACTTTTCGAGCCTTACAAGACTGATAACCGATATAAATTTACGACCCACACCCAAAGGCTGGTACCTGGCCATGATTGGCGCCAATATCCTGCTTTTAACGATGGTAGTTGCTATCGGTTATTTGATTTGGGAAGGAACAGGAATCTGGGGGTTAACAAATCCAATAGGATGGGGTTGGGCTATCATCAACTTTGTTTGGTGGGTTGGTATTGGCCACGCCGGAACCCTGATTTCGGCTATTCTTTTCCTCTTCCGGCAGAATTGGCGTACCGCCATTAACCGTTTTGCGGAAGCTATGACCATTTTTGCCGTTATGTGTGCAGGGGTATTCCCGGCTATTCACGTTGGGCGTATTTGGGTGGTTTACTGGATGTTCCCCATCCCTAACCAAATGGCCATGTGGCCGAACTTCAATTCTCCCCTGCTTTGGGATGTGTTTGCAGTGGGTACGTATTTCACTGTTTCCTTTCTATTCTGGTACGTAGGATTAGTACCCGATTTGGCTACCGTCCGCGACCGTGCTACTGATAAAATCAGAAAAGTAGCCTACGGTATTTTTGCGATGGGATGGACCGGTTCAAACCGCCACTGGTGGAATTATGAAAAAGCATATATGATTTTGGCCGGTTTGGCAACCCCGCTGGTACTTTCGGTTCACACCATTGTATCCTTCGACTTTGCCGTTTCCATGATACCGGGATGGCACACTACAATTTTCCCTCCCTATTTTGTTGCCGGTGCTATTTTCTCCGGATTCGCGATGGTACTTACCCTGATGATTGTGGCACGTAAAATTTACGGGATGAAGGACATCATGACTGATGACCACATGGAGAAGATGAATATCATTATTCTGGTTACCGGATCTATGGTAGGCTTTGCTTATATGATGGAATTCTTCATGGCATGGTACAGCGGCGTTGAATATGAAAAAGCAATTTTTATGCTGAGAGCAACAGGGCCATATGCCTGGGCTTACTGGACAATGATGATCTGTAATGTACTTTCACCACAATTCTTCTGGTCTAAGAAATTACGCCGCCACGTTGGTTTCACTTTCTTTATTTCTATAGTAGTGAACATCGGTATGTGGTTCGAACGATTTGTAATTACGGTAACATCCCTGGCAAATGATTACCTGCCATCAAGCTGGGATTATTACTCTCCAACCATATGGGACGTTTTGACTTATGTTGGAACATTCGGGCTGTTTTTCACCATGTTCCTTTTATTCCTTCGCTTCCTTCCTATGGTTGCCCTTGCAGAAATTAAGGCAGTGATACCCCAGGGAGACCCTCACAATTATGATGAGGAAACCGGGAAATTTCACAAGCCAAAAGTAGAAGTACCCAAACCTCAATCTGAGAAGGTTTAACGATTATGAGTACGCAAAAGCAAAAAGAACAAAACAATTTATACGGTGTTGTAGCTGAATTTAAAACACCCAAGGAGCTAATTGATGTTGCTAAAACAATGTCAGGTTCCGGTTATAGCAAATTCGATACGTTTAGTCCGTTTCCAATTCATGGTATGGATAAAGCGATGAAACTTGAGAAATCCAGTCTTGGATGGATCGTTTTCGTACATGGGCTGCTTGGCCTCGCCATTGCCTTTGCTATGATGTATTATATGTCTGTTATTGATTATCAGATCAACATCAGCGGCAAGCCGTTTTTCAATGCACCGGCCTGGGTGCCTATTGCATTCGAACTCACGGTGCTTTTTTCTTCCTTTGGAGCTGTTTTTGGGATGTTTTACCTGAATGGATTACCCAAACTTCATAATCCGCTTTTTAATGCCAAACGATTTAAAAAAGTTACCGACGATGGATTTTTTGCATGTATTGAGGCTGAAGATGATAAGTTTGAAACCGAAAAAGTGAAAAAATTATTTGAAGAAGCCGGTGCTTCGCACGTCGAGGAAGTTTATGAATAAAAAGAACACCTACATATCTTTTCACGGAATGAATTTTAAAGGAATGTTTAAGATAGCGGGCATCATTGCAGTCGGGATTTCCCTTTCCGCCTGTCAGGGACAGATTTCTGATAAGCCGCCGGTTCATCCCAATATGAACATGGATCAGCAGCCACGAAAAGAAGCACAGGAACAAAATAATTTCTTTGCAGACGGCCGGGCTATGCGTCAGCCTGTGGAAGGAACGGTTGCCCGGGGATTTGCCAAAACGGACCGTGCTTTATATGAAGGAGTGGATGAAAACGGTGATTTTATTGATACCATTCCAATTGACCTTACTAAATCTTTTCTCTATCGCGGTCAGGATCGTTACGAAGTATTTTGCACTCCCTGCCACGGTAAATCAGGTGCGGGAGATGGTATTATTATGGAAGGAAATTACGGGTATGTTCCGGCTCCTTCCTATCACGAACCGCGTGTTCGTCAGCTTTCGGATGGAGCATTATATTCTGCCATTTATAATGGTGTACGAACTATGCCTTCTTATGCAACCCAGATTAAAGTAGAAGACCGATGGGCAATTGTAGCCTATATCCGGGCATTGCAGGAAAGCCAGAATATTTCTGAAGAGGAACTTGCCGGGTATGATGTTGACCTTTCGGCCATGCAACAAAAAACTTTAGATGAACAAGCCGAAGCCGATTCTGTAAAAGCATCCCGCGAAACGGAAGCACCTCCTGAGGCTTCAGCTACCTTAGGTAAAGAAGTAATTACCGCCAATGGCTGTACTGCCTGCCATAATGAAGATGGCAGTGCAGGCGGAATTGGCCCAACCTGGGCCGGCCTTTATGGCAGTGAAGGGGATGTTATCACCGAAGATGGTGAAACCGTCACCGTTACCAAAGATGAAGATTACCTCCGTGAGTCCATTGTTGCCCCGGAAGCGGCAAAACCTGTTGACTACGCCCAGGGCGTGATGGTTTCCTACAGCTATTTATCTGATCAGGAAATTGAGTCAATTATCCTGTACATCAAAAATCTTGAAAACTAAGAACTTTGCTTAATACACTTACAACATGAGTCATAAGCCAACCATAACAGATTCTTTACAATTTCCAGCCGACAGCAAAGTTCCCCGCGCACTTTTTGGAATTGGTGCCGTTGGCCTTATTGCCAGCTTTGTTGGCTATTTCCTGGATGCCGACCAGTTTTTCTTTTCCTACCTGGTAAGTTTTGTGTTTTTTGCCGGCATCTCATTATCTGCATTACTAATGGTGATGTTGCATCATATCACCCGCTCATCCTGGGGTGTTGTATTTCGCCGAATATCCGAAACCTTTTCTGCAAACCTCTGGATATGGGGAATTTTCCTCATACCTGTGCTATTAGGTATTCACAACCTCTACCACTGGAGTCATGAGGAGGCGGTATTAGCGGATAAAATCCTGAAAGGAAAATCAAGCTACCTGAATACGAACTTTTTCATCGCCCGGCAGATTCTCTATTTCGTGATCTGGGGATATCTTGGATATAAACTGCATAAAGTTTCTGTTGAAATGGATAAAACCGGAGACTGGGGCCTCACCTCCCTGCTTCGTAAAGTAAGTGCACCCGGCATTCCAATTTTTGCACTCACTATTGCTTTTGCAAGTTTCGACTGGCTGATGTCGCTCGATCCCCACTGGTTTTCAACTATGTTTGGCGTGTATTTCTTTTCCATAAGTTTCCAGGCATTCTGGCCGGTTATGATCTTACTCGTATTTTTTATGCAGAGCAAAGGGATCTTAAAAAACACTATCAAACAAGTTCACATATATGACCTTGGAGCCTGGTTCTTTGCCTTCACCATATTTTATGCTTACATCGCTTTTAGCCAGTTTCTGCTTATTTATTATGCCAACATTCCCGAGGAAACCCTGTGGTATTTCCACCGGCTGGAAGGCAGCTGGAAGTTTATAGCCTACGGTTTACTCATTTTCCGATTTGCAATCCCATTCCTTGTTTTATTAAACCGGCAAGCAAAAAAGAACCGAAAAGTATTAGTATTCACATCCGTAATGGTTCTGATTATCCATTTTGCAGAAATTTACTGGATTGCAATGCCGGTATTATTTGAACATGGCATTCACATTAGCTGGATGGATATCACTACATTCCTCGGCCTTGGAGGTATATTCTTTGGATTATTTTTCTTCCGGCTCAAAAAACATAACATGATACCGGTTAATGATCCTAAATTAGACGACTGCCTTTCCAAAACATTTCACCAATAATAGATTCGAAAGATGTCAGAAAAGTATAGTTCAGAATTTAAAGCAAAAGTCGCGCTCGAAGCTGTTAATCAGGACCGCTCTGTAATTAAAAATATTGCCGAAAAGTATGAGCTTTCTGAAAGTCAGGTTCTTGACTGGGTAACACAACTTCAGAATGAGGCCGTACAATTATTTGATGCGGAAACTGAAGCCCCGGAAAGCTATGGTGAGGATGTGGAGATAACCACTGAAGATGAAGAATTTGCTTATGCCGTGGGCCATGGCGTTATGAATGATACACTCAATTATAATAAATTGATATTTTGGTCGGCTTTGGGAACATCATTGGTGGTTATTTTTGTTATTGGGTTGGTATTTTTCTCACAATACAGTTTATTTGAAGCCCAAAAGAAAGCTTCCACCCAAAGCACATTTTCTGATGTTAAAGCATTACATGCCAAACAAGAGCAAGAATTAAACAGCTTTGGAGTTGTGGACCTTGAGGAAGGCATTTACAGAATTCCTATTGACAGCGCTATTAGCAGAATAGCCACTAATTAGATTAATCCAAAAACACCTTATGAGAAGTTTTGCACTGTTTGCAATGAGCTGCCTCACAGTGCTTCTGATTTCACAACCTGCACAATCGCAGTTAAATCGTGAACAACCGGATGCACTGCAAGAGCTCGGCATCGATGAACATTTGGGAGATTATATCCCGCTTGATGCAAAGTTTTCGAATTCTGAAGGTGACAGTTTGTTATTAGGTGATTTATTGGAAGAAGGGAAACCGGTTTTACTGAATCCATCCTACTATGAATGTCCCATGTTGTGTGGTTTGGTTATAGACGGGGTGATTAATGTGATGGAAGAGTTGGCGTGGAAACCCGGTAAAGATTTTACGGTGATTACTATTAGTATTGATCCGGATGAGGATGCAAAACTGGCAGCTAAATCAAAAGATAACTTTATTGGTCACCTTGATTCCACCTCACAAGCCGGATGGCATTTTTTGACCGGTCAGAAGAATCAGATCGATAAAGTGGTGGATGCAGTCGGTTTTAGGTATAAAGAAATTGAAGGAACCGGAGAATATGCCCATAGCGCGGCAATAATGCTCCTGAGTCCCGATGGAAAAATAACACGGTACCTGTACGGTATTTCTTACAAAGAATTTGATGTTCGAAATGCCCTCTATGAATCTGCGGATGGCAAAATTGGCAGTACGCTCGACAAAGTTGTAATGTACTGCTATCAGTATGATCCGGATTCGGGCAGTTATGTGCCAGTAGCAATTAATATTATGAAACTGGGTGGCTTGGCTACACTGATAATTCTCGGTATATTCCTCGCTTCACTTTGGCTTCACGAGAAACGCAAAAAAACAAACTCAAAAACTGAATTTAACTAATGGGCAGTTTATTTGACTTTATGCTCCCGGATCTTAAATCTCCTATGACGGGGGCAAGTACCGATGCATTGATGGCCTTCATCCACATCGTTAGCTTCATTATTCTCGCCGGTGTAACTATTGCAATGATATACTTTGCAATTAAATACCGCCGCAGATCTGATGATGACGAAACCCCGCTTATAACTCACAATAATGCATTGGAAGTTACCTGGTCGGTAATTCCTCTTATATTGGTCTTTATCGTATTTGGATGGGGATATTCGGGCTGGCTGAATTTAAAATCCGTTCCTGACAATGCCTATGAGATACAGGTTTCTGCCTACAAATGGGGCTGGACATTTTCCTATGAAACCGGTGCTCAGATTGGCAACGAAGTTCATGTGCCTGTTGGACGGCCGGTAAAACTGGTTATGCGTTCACAGGATGTCATCCACTCCTTTTTTGTTCCCGATTACCGCATTAAACAGGATGTGCTGCCTAACCGCTATACCTATGTTTGGTTCCAGGCCGAAGAAGTGGGTGAATCCCAAATATTTTGTACCGAATACTGCGGCACCTCCCATTCCGATATGTTGGCAAAAGTTATTGTGCATACCGAAGAAGATTTCCAAAACTGGCTGGCTGACCAGAAAGCCGGCGGCGGAGGTACACCGGTAGAACGGGGTGAAAACCTGATCACCATTCAAGGCTGTGTTACCTGCCATTCCGTTGACGGCTCAGATAAAATCGGGCCTACTTTCCAGGGATTGTGGGACAATCAACGAAATTTTGAAAATGCGTCCTCCCAAACAGCTGACGAGAATTATATACGGGAATCTATTTTAGATCCATCCGCCAAAATTGTTGAGGGATATCAAAATCAAATGGTCAGCTATGAAGGCCGGCTTAGCGATGACGACATTTCTGATATTATTGAATACATAAAAACTTTAGAAGAATAATATGCCTACTGCTGAAGTCTCAAACGTAAGAACATTAAAGGTAAAGCGGTTTAAACCGTCCGAAGATCCCAAAAATACCTATCTAAATCAGGAAAAAGGGCTTTGGGCCTGGATGACCACCGTTGACCATAAGAAAATCGGGCTCATGTACCTGGGCTCGGTTACCTTCTTTTTCCTGGTAGGCGGAGTACTTGCCCTGCTTTTAAGAACGGAACTCCTTAGTCCTGCCGAAACGTTCATCCAAGCAGACACCTATAACCAATTCTTTACCCTTCACGGGGCTATAATGGTGTTTTTTGTGTTGATTCCATCTATTCCTGCTGCATTAGGTAACTTTGTGCTCCCCATGCAGCTTGGAGCAAAAGATGTAGCTTTTCCCCGGCTTAACTTAGCCAGTTTATATATTTACTGGATTGGTGCCATTTTCACCTTTATTGCACTGGCAAACAATGGCCTTGATACCGGCTGGACTTTCTACACTCCCTACAGTACACAATCTACTACTAGTGTTGTCTGGGTAACACTCGGGGTTTTTATACTTGGATTTTCATCGATTCTAACCGGTACAAACTTCCTGGCTACCATTCACAAAATGAGAGCTCCCGGCATAACCTGGGGAAAGCTTCCGCTTAACTTATGGGCCCTGTATGCAACCAGTGTCATCCAGGTATTGGCTACCCCGGTACTTGCTATTACTCTTTTATTGCTTACCATGGAAAATGTATTGGGAATTGGAATTTTTGACCCTGCACTTGGCGGCGACCCGGTACTCTTCCAGCACTTCTTTTGGTTCTACTCGCACCCGGCCGTTTATATTATGATTGTACCCGGATTCGGAATTATATCTGAAGTGATCACCACTTTTTCCAAAAAACATATTTTCGGATACTGGGCCATTGCCCTTTCATCCCTTGCCATTGCATTTATCGGGTTCCTCGTTTGGGGACACCATATGTTTGTTTCCGGACAATCGTCGGTTGCAACTACGGTATTTTCATTCCTGACTTTCCTCGTGGGAATTCCAACCGGTATTAAAATTCTAAACTGGGTGGCTACTTTATATAAAGGATCAATTGAGATGAAAACACCAATGATTTATGTATTCATCTTCCTGTTCTTGTTTTCCATTGGCGGGTTTACCGGAATAATGCTGGGTGCCCTTTCTGCTGATGTTCACCTTCATGACACGTATTATGTAGTTGCTCACTTTCATTATGTGATGATGGGCGGAACACTCATTGCCCTGCTTGCCGGTCTCCACTACTGGTGGCCAAAAATGACCGGAAAAATGTATAATGAATTCCTGGCTAAAATAGCCGCAGGCTTCATTTTCATTGGTTTTAATGTCACTTTCCTGCCACAATTTATTATGGGTTCTCAGGGCATGCCAAGAAGATATTATAACTACATCGATCAGTTTACCATTTTCCATCAAACCTCAACCATTGGATCTTATCTCCTTGGTGTTGGGTTTTTAATTATTGCATACTACTTATATAAATCACTGATGAGCGGTGAAAAAGCCGGCTCAAATCCGTGGGGAAGCCGCGGACTTGAATGGCAGGCAACCTCACCACCGGATTTCCATAACTTTGATCATACTCCGGTTGTAATCAATGGTCCATACGACTATCACCGGCCAATGGAAGAATTCCAGCTTGGGCTGGCTGATTCTCACAATGGGCATGGTACTCATCACGAAGTTAATCCTGATCCGGAACTGGCGGGATCGAATTAAAACAATGTTAACACACAAAACACAACTCGGGAAGTAAATGGCGAATCATTCGACTTCACACCCCACACATGTGCAGCATCATTTTGTTGACTCCGATCAGCAATTTGATACCGCAAAAATGGGTATGTGGGTGTTCTTGGTAAACGAAATCTTATTTTTTGGCGGATTATTTTGTGCCTATATAATTTATAGAGCCTGGTATCCGGAACTATTTTCGGAAGCCGCCCTCGAACTCGATACCTTTTGGGGAGCCGTTAACACGGTGGTTCTGATCGGTAGTAGTTTAACGGTGGCTATGGCCATTCGCTCCGTTCAAAAAGATCAGATTAAAGGATTAAAGATCAATCTGCTTATCACCATTGCACTGGCATGTGTTTTTATGGTTATTAAAGCTTTTGAATATTCCCATAAGTTTGAACTTGGGATTTTCCCCGGTCAATATTACACCTACGATGGGCTTAAACATGCCATGGCCCCTATTTTCTTTAGCATTTATTACATGCTGACCGGTGTTCACGCCTTGCACGTTATCATAGGTATCGGATTGATTTACTGGATTTATCGCCGGGCTAAAAACGGAGAATTCAGCAGCGAATATTACACTCCTGTTGAGATTACCGGCCTGTACTGGCACTTGGTTGATCTCATCTGGATTTTCCTGTTTCCCCTGCTTTACCTCATTGAATGACAGATAGTAAGATAGATAGTACACTAAACGAATTTAATTATGAGCGCACATAACCACGAACATCATATTTCTACTGCAGGCCAGCTTTGGGCCGTTGGAATTGCTTTATTTTTTCTGACCATCCTCACGGTGGTCTTGGCGAAATTTGTTGCTATCCCTCCTCCTTTTGATATCATCACTGCTCTTTCCATTGCCTTGGTTAAAGCTTTATTGGTCGCGGCATTTTTTATGAATTTATACTGGGATGTCAAATTCAACTCTATGCTGCTAATTATGGCAGTGGCATTCTTTCTGTTGATGATCAGCATTACATTATTGGATACTTTATACCGTAATGATGTAGT
>JBBDLQ010000175.1:0-4543 GCA_040878765.1 Balneolaceae bacterium
CCGGGCATTACGTTTACCGATGTTATACCACCTGCACGGGCTTTGTAAAAAGTATCGCTGCGCGGATCGATGGCATCCATAATGCGTACATCGGGGTGCATGGCTGCGGAACGATCTCCGCCGTCTCCTTCCCCGATATGAGAATGGGTGTCCACAAGTCCCGGCATGATTACTTTACCGGAAACATCGTGAACTTCAACATTTTGCGGGATTTGGGTATTTTCATCTCCCACTACTTTTATTTTTCCATTTTCAACAATAAGAACTCCGTTATTTATGGGCTCGCCGGAGATAGGAATGATTTGTGCGCCTTTAAAAGCCTGAGGCGTGGATTGCGAAAACCCGTTCACCCCAAATAAAAGAACACAAACCAAAGCGAGTAAAAGGCTTTGGATTGACTTCATAGTTATGTATATCGTAGTTAGTGTTTGTGGGCGCAATTTATAAAAAAAGAACTGTGATAAAAGCATTGCTTCGTAAAAAGAGGAAAATGGAACATTACAGATTTGTAGGAATACAATAAATTAAAACTATTGGAGAGATTAATGATTATGAAAAGTAAAACATCTAAGATAATTGGCGGATTAGTTGTATTAATTATAACTGCCTTTGTTGTGCTCACCCTGTCTATCGACGGCATCATAAAATCTGGTCTTGAGGAAAATGGATCAGAATTATTACAGACTGTTGTTACGGTAGATGCAGTTAGTATTTCGCTATTTAGCGGCAATGGAAGTATTAGCGGATTTACGGTTCATAATCCCGAAAATTATAGTGATGAACCGGCACTTTATATTCAGGATGCCTCAATGAAAATTGATCTTCTGTCTCTTTTTTCTGATCAGATTGTGATCAATGAGATTATTGTGAAAAGTCCGAATCTTTTCTTTGAGCAAAAAGGAATAGGGGCAAATCTTAAAACCCTGAATGATAATATGAACCTGGCTTTTGATGAGCCTTCCGAAACCACTTTGATTATTGATTACCTGATGATTGAAGACGGTCAGGTAAAGGTGAGTACCAGCATAGAACGAGAGCGAACTACTGAGGTAAGTTTTGCTCAATTTACGCTTAATGATATAGGCCGGGACGGAAACAATACGATCAAACAAAGTGTCCGCCAGGTTTTGGAACCTCTTATGCAAAAAGCCATAACGGAGGCTCTCAAAAGTGGTGTTACCGATCAGATTGAGAATAAAGTCCGGGATCTGTTAAACAATTAATCACTTCGATATTATTCCTGCGCAGTATTCTCAAATAATCTGAAGGGCTAACGGTAAAAATAATTTTGATACCGATCGGTATATCTGTATTTTCGAATCATATCTTCAATTAACTTAGCTAAAATCGAAAAGACGAAAGCATATATACTTGAAACAGTTGCTCCCATTTTTAACAAACAGGGCTATGTGGGCACAAGCCTGTCAGATCTGACAAAAGCTACGGGCCTTACAAAGGGTGCTATTTATGGTAATTTCAAAAACAAGGAAGAACTGGCGGTACAGGCTTTTAAATTAAATCTGGGTCGGGTTGTTTCTTCCCTGAATAAAGAATTACAAAAAGCCAACTCTGCCCGGGAGAAGCTGCTAAGATTAACTAATTACTATCGTCGATATTACGAATTTACCCAAGACTTCGGAGGATGCCCTATTGCAAATGCCGGTGCTGACACGAACCACACGAACCCGATTCTTTTTCAGTTTGCAAAAACTGCCTCCAAAAGATTAGAGGAAGGAATTCAGTCAATTATTGAGGAAGGTATCGAGAATGGAGAATTTCGCAGGAGAACAGATGCTGAAAAAGAAGCACGGGTTTTCTTTTCAATGATAGAAGGGGCTGTATTAATGGCTTCCATACAAGATGAAAGGAAGTATTTGACGGATATGATGAATCTCTTAGACAGCCATATTGAGAAAGAACTAAACAGATAAAATTTTTTGAACTATAAATACCAATCGGTATATATTATGAACAAAATACTACAAAGCACGATTAAGATTCGTTTCCAGGATTGTGACCCATTCAATCATCTTAACAATGCAAAATATATTGACTACTTCATTAATGCCAGAGAGGATCAGTTAGCCGAATATTATGACATTGACGTTTATGACAATGCATTCAAGGAAGGATTAGTTTGGGTTGTTGCATCAAATCAAATATCATACCTGAATCCGGCTAATACAATGGAAACCGTGATTATTGAATCCCAACTCATAAAGTTCTCTTCAAAAAAACTGATTGTAGAAATGAGAATGTGGGATAAGAATAAAATTCAACTTAAGTCGGTAGTATGGATTAGTTTTGTGCATTTTAATCTGAATAAGAAAAAGACGTCTTCACATTCTTCTGATTTTATAGCCTTGTTTGAGAAAGTTGTCCTTCCTGTGGAACAAACAACTTTTGAGGCCCGAATTCGGCAGTTAACCGTTAAATATGGCCGGGCTTCTTGAATTCTTTATTCAATTATACCCATTTTCATTTGTTTACCGGCTCCCCTTTCAAACTTTTCTTTAATCCAACAAAAGCTTCTTTGAAGGCCTCCCCAAATGTTCCCTTGTCTTCCCGTATATCTTCCGATTTAAGAACCTCCAGCTTTCGTGCTCCGCGATAGAAGCAATACATGCTAATAGCCATTACGGTATGCGCCAAGTCCAGATGGTTAAACCACGTATGTAACCCTACTTCACTGGTGTAAAAGTACGCGGCCAATATGGCAAAAATAACCGTGAGGAAGAAAATACGGCTGCCTTCATTACGGGTTCGCCAATACACCAAAAAGTGAAGTGGCAGCACAACCAATCCCAATCCGTACGCCGAGTGGATTTGTATGAAAAAGAAATTGAGCGTTGAAAAAGTAATAACGGCAAAAGTCAGCAGCTCCACCACGTTCGCCACTTCCAGAAAATTTCCGAATTTTTTATTGATAACCGGCTGGGCATGCATAATAGAAGCCCGTTCTACCGCCATCACCGATAGCATACTGATGAGCCAGCCCGGCAGCTTCCATGTCAACCCTACCGCATACTGAAAAGCATGCCCTAAAATTCCCCCCAGAAAAGTGGCAATAGCCATGATCAGAAAATACCACCTCATATACTGATGAACTTTACCCTGCTTATTTAGTTTTTTAAGCTTAAAAAAAGCATAAAGGCAAACGGCAGTGATCCACAGGTCTGTGAAGGTCACCATCGGCTCCATGATGGTAATATCAAAAATTTCTATGGATGGCTGGCCTGAAGCCGATTGAATGGGTTCATTTTCCATGAAGGTAGCTTGATTTTTAATTTCCATAGAAAATAACAGAAAAGTAGGGATTGTCGAAGTTTACTGGATAAATCTTATTGTTTGAGGCGGAGCCTGCCTTTGTCGGCAGACAGGCCTCCGTGGGGCGTGACGAAGCAGGGCTACGTCACGAGGTCTGTTTACATTCAATATTGAATATTCCATAAATCTCCCCTGATTCAAGCGACCCGCTTGGAACAACCCCATCAAGGCTATAAAAACTTTATGCCTCTAATGCAGCTATTAATTCCTGAGGTGTGTAAACGGGTAATTTAGAATTCCTAAAGTCTTGTCCATTCCTTGTTAAAATGCCATCTAAATTTGAGTGGAAGGCAGATTGATGAAGCACGGCATCTTCGTAATCCGGGAAATCAATACCTAATGCCGTTTCAAGAACGGTTCTGTTTACTGAGGTGATATCAAATATATTAAACAAAGATTGAGTGATTACGTCGGCTTCTTTTTTCCCCAATTCTTTCGCCAATAAATAGTAAATCGTGGTGATCGTTGTTGCTCCCAACCAGCCGGAAATAATTCTTTTCTCTGCTAAATCAATAAGGTAAGCTGAGTGTTCCACAAATGTGTGCCGTTCTAAAAAAGCGTCTAGCAGAATATTTATATCAAACAGAATATTCATTTGAGATGCTTTTCTTCTAAGTAAGATTTGTAATCTTCTTCTGAAACAGTGCGGTCTTTTAATATGCCTATGAGTGATGAAGTAATGGGTGAATAACCGGTTTTTCCCTCACTTTTCTTATTCTCAATCGCCTTAAAATAATCGGCTACCAGCTGAGAGACCGAAGTATTTTTTGATTTAGCATAATCCTTGGCCTCTTTAATAAGCTCTACATCCAGCCTTAGCGTTAATTTACTTTTCATGACGTACTAATTAATAAATAGTATACGTCAATATAGTAAATTCATCCGGTTTATGAAAAGCCTTCACACGTCAACCCGTTGATGCTTTAAATTTTGGGCAGAGTTTCAGTGGGGCGTAATGCAGCAGAGATACGACACGAGAGCGCGATAAGCATACTTCAATATTGAATATTCCCTGTTGAATATTCGATATTCTTTAACCAAGCTCATCCACGTAATTCAGCTTCTCCCAGGGAAATTCTTCTCGACCAAAATGACCGTAAGCTGCCGTTTGCCGATAAATAGGAGTTTTCAGATCAAAACGTTTGATAATGCCCTGTGGGGTACAATCAAAAGTATTGGCGATTTTATCGGCCAGTTCCACATCACTCATTTTTCC
>JBBDLQ010000175.1:4643-13477 GCA_040878765.1 Balneolaceae bacterium
TCGCCGTGCGGACCTCCAACTACAAATTTTCCCGTGGGATTTACATGATAGATGGTTTCATCATCCAATAATTCTGCGGGTAATATCTCAGCTGTCAGATGTTTTTTGATATCAGCTTTGATCTGTGCTTGTTCAACGCCTTCATCATGTTGAGTAGAAAGCACGATGGTGTGAATGCGTTTTGGATTGCCTTCTCTGTCATACTCAATAGTCACCTGACTTTTACTGTCCGGAGCGAGATACGGCATTAATTCCGTTTTCTTGCGGATGCGCGCCAGTTCGCGAAGCAGGTTATGAGAGTACTGCAGCGGCATGGGCATAAATTCCGGAGTTTGGCGGGTGGCATAACCGAACATCATTCCCTGATCTCCGGCACCATTTCTATCAACACCCATGGCAATATCGGGGCTCTGAGTGTGAATAGTAGTGAGCACTCCACAACTTTCAGAATCGAATCGATAGGACGGTTTTGTGTAGCCAATCTCTCGAATTACCTGGCGTACAACTTCCTGAACATCTACATAGGATTCGGTAGTAACTTCACCAGATACCACAGCTAAACCGGTAGTTACTAATGTTTCTACGGCTACGCGTGATTCTGGATCATCGGTGAGAAGAGCGTCTAAAATAGCATCAGAAATTTGGTCGGCTACTTTATCCGGGTGGCCTTCGGAAACAGATTCTGAGGTAAAAAGATTTTTCATGCTTATAATAAATTCTTAGAAGTAATAAGGTTCTTTCGGTTAGGGAAAATAAGCGCACCAAATATAGCGCAGTTTACAAAGGCGACAAAGTTAAAAAGATCTGATGAGAAAAAAGCGGGAGATTGAATAATTCCTATAAAACTTCCCGTTAAAGAATCACTCGAATCGTTCAGAGATAATTTTGGGATTTTGCCTGCAGTCTAAAACGGCGTGTATGTCAACTGTTTCTTCTTTTAATTTGTAGTAGATAGCGAAAGGAAACCTTTTTGAAAATAAATAATGATAATCACCAAACTTCCTGGCATGAATCCCTGCATAAATAATAAGTGAGTCGATATCAGAATACAATGAATCCAAAAAATAATCCCCTAATCCGACTTCCTGAGTTTCATAAAAATTGAATCCATTAATTAGATCCAGTTTTGCGGAATCAAGAATCCGAATATTCATGTCACCCGCTTTCTAATCTCCTCTTTAGCTTTATTCCAATCTGAAAATTTTGCATCTCCCTTTGAAATAGCTTGCGCCCTCTCATCCAAAATATTCTTATGCCATTGTGGGGGAGAATAATCTGAATCCGCACTTATGTCCTGCCATAAATCTTCCATAAGCTGGAGTTTTTCTTGCTTTGTTAGTTTGTCTAAAGCTATGTTATTACTCATATCAAAAGAACTCTTTTACTTAAAGTTAGCAAATTGTCCTTCACTATCAAGAATTAAATAAATCCCCATCCTTTTTACCTAGATCAACGTTCAAATATTGATACGCTTTCTTCGTGCAAATCCGGCCTTTGGGTGTACGTTGCAAAAATCCTTCTTTAATAAGGAAAGGTTCATAAACTTCTTCAATAGTTCCTTTATCTTCCCCAACTGCTACTCCCAGCGTACTTAAGCCAACCGGCCCGCCGTCATAGTTTTCGATGATAGCTTTCAGAATTCGAACATCCATTTCATCCAGGCCGTTATCATCTACATCAAGGGCATTAAGGGCTTTGTCGGCAATTCCATCGTCAATGGAAGTAAGGCCTTCAACCTGGGCAAAATCCCGGGTTCGGCGAAGGAGTTTATTTACAATCCTGGGTGTTCCCCGGCTTCTCCGCGCAATTTCATGGGCACCGGATTCCGTTATGCCCATACCCATAATATCCGCGGTTCGCAGGGCAATTCGCTGTAACAGTTCTACATCGTAATAATCCAGCCGCATATCAATACCAAAACGGGCACGGAGCGGAGCTGTCAATAATCCTTTTCTGGTTGTTGCCCCCACAAGTGTAAAGTGATTTAGCTCAATTTGAATACTCCGCGCATTGGGCCCGGAATCAATAACAATATCAAGCTTATAATCTTCCATGGCAGAATACAGGTATTCTTCTATAACCGGGTTGAGCCGGTGGATTTCATCAATAAAAAGTACATCCCCGTCTTCTAAATTCGTCAACATCCCGGCTAAATCTCCAGGTTTCTCCAAAACAGGACCGGTTGTTGGCCTTATTTCAACACCCATTTCATTGGCAATGATATAGGAGAGCGTGGTTTTTCCCAGGCCGGGGGGGCCGGAAAGTATAACGTGATCAAGGGCATCGCCCCGCTGTTTGGCAGCTTTTATAAATACAGAAAGATTTGAAATAGCCTTTTTCTGTCCAATAAATTCTTGTAATGATCGCGGCCGAACCGTTTGCTCAAAAACTTCTTCTTTTTCTTCAGGATTTAAAAGCGGATTATTCACGTTAATAGTATAGAGTATTTGTTTACACTAAATTTAAAGAATTATACTTAGTTTTAATGCTAATTGCGCATGCTAAATAATTGGATGCCCCTATGAAAAAGAGCTCGTTATCACCAGATGAAGTATTTTTTGAACCTTCGGTGGAACAAAAATCGAAAATTGCCAAGAATCTGGCCAATCCCAAAAAAAATGAAATCCTTAAACAAAAAGGATTACACAAGGATTTACGCTCAAGTAACCTGAAAATTTTTGGGGATGAGTATTTTCTGAATTACGAACGGAGCTGGCTAAAATTTAATGAACGGGTGTTGGCAGAAGCTCAAAATGAAAAAAATAAAGTTCTGGAGCGCATTAAGTTCCTGTCGATTGTGTGTTCTAACCTGGATGAATTTTTCCAAAAACGTGTAGGCGGATTAAAAAGACAGTTAATGGCTGGAGTAAAAGATTTGTCGGTAGATGGGATGAGTTCTGCCGACCAGCTTAAAGCAATTCGTTATGAAGTTCAAAATATGATTGAGGCTTATCGAAGTTGTTTTTTTGATGATTTACAGCCTAAACTAATTGATAAAGGCATTCATATAAAAGCCTACCCTGATCTCACAAATTTCCAGAAAAATGTATGTGACCGGTATTTCCAGAAACAAATTTATCCAATTATTACGCCTCTTGCTGTTGATGAATCTCACCCCTTTCCATTCATTTCCAATAAAAGCCTGTCGTTTGCCATCGAGCTGATTAATCCACGTACAAAAGAGAAATTATTTGCCAGGCTTAAAATTCCCTCTAACCGAAACCGTTTTGTACAGGTTCAAAGAAATGGGAATAAAGTAGTTTTAGTGCCGATAGAAGACATCATACGGGAGAAGTTGCATCAGTTTTTCCCCGGCATGGAGGTATTATCTTCCCATATTTTCCGGGTTACACGAAATGCCTCCGTAGAACGCAATGAAGAGGAAGCGGATGACCTGCTGGAAACTATTGAAGGTGAACTGCGGGATCGTAAATTTGCTGAAATTGTGCGCCTTGAAATTGATGCACACATGCCAAAGCATCTCAAAAACTATTTAATTAAACACCTGAACATTAACTGGAAGGATGTTTATGAAATGAAGGGGCCAATTGGGTTAGCTGATATCATTGAAATTGCCCGGTTAAAAGGTTTCAACAGGTTGAAAGAGCGTCACTGGACCCCCGTTATCCATCCAGCACTTAAACACAATGCCGAAGAAGAAAAGCCTAATATTTTTGAGGTGATAAAAAAGGGGGATTTCATGGTTCACCACCCCTACCACAGTTTCGAACTTTCTACACAACGCTTTATTGATGAAGCTTCCCGCGACCCTAAAGTGCTTGCTATAAAACAAACACTATACAGAACTTCTAAGGATTCTCCTCATATGCAATCGTTAATGAATGCCGCTGAAGAAGGAAAACAAGTGGTTGTTTTAGTGGAGATAAAAGCCCGTTTTGATGAGGAACGAAATATTAACTGGGCACAAAAACTTGAAAATTACGGCGTTCATGTAGCTTATGGAATTCCGGGACTTAAAATTCATACCAAACTAACTATGGTAGTCCGCGAAGAAAACGACGGACTTAAAACCTATTGCCATATAGGTACAGGAAATTATCATCCTGATACGGCTCAGCTTTATGAAGACCTCGCTTTATTTACCTGTGATGAAAAACTTTGTGCTGATGTAACCAATGTTTTTAATCTGTTAACGGGATATGCTCCCGATCAAACCTTTGAGAAATTAATTGTAGCCCCAAATTATATGCGTAAGCAAATGAATGGGTTGATAGAAAAGGAAATTGATGAGGCAAAAAAAGGAAATCCCTCCAGGATAATAGCTAAAATGAATAGCCTGGAAGATCCCTTGATCATTCAAAAGTTATATGAAGCCTCAAAAGCCGGGGTAAGAATTGATTTGATTGTCCGCGGTGTGTGCCGGCTCATTCCCGGGAAAAAAGAACTTAGCGAAAATATTACAGTTCATTCTGTAATAGGCCGCTACCTGGAGCATTCCCGTATTTATTATTTCAATCATGGCGGTAAACACAAATACCTGATGGGCTCAGCTGATTGGATGCACCGAAATTTAGATGCCCGGGTCGAGGCCATCACACCTATTGAAGAAGATCACCTTAAGAAATATCTCCAGTTTGTGCTCAATATTTACTTCAACGACAACAAACAACGCTGGCTTCTACTTTCTGATGGAAGCTACCAGAGGGTTGTAAAAGATAAAGGAGACTCCAAGTTAAGCGCTCATGATTACCTGATGAGTCATATGAAAGAAGCCTCAGAGCCTATACCCATGGTTCATTAATAACTTTTTTGGCAGCATCAATTATAAGTCTTTTTGTAGCTATCAATTTGTAAATAACCCTGAGTTCGATTTGAAAAACAGCAAAAATAACTCTTAAGGTTAATTTAATTTAGGGGCGTCAAATTCTTCGTAGTCAGAATTTCCAAGGTCATTATTCAGTTTTTTTAACAATCTAAAAGCAGGGTTTCGAAACATTCCGTCAAGTTGATATGCTTTCAAAACAGCTTCGCGGGCTTCCTCAAGCTGACCGATATTGATCAATGCATTACCCAGATACCAAAATGCTTTTTCGCTGATCATTCGGCTGTCCTGAACTCTTTGTGCGGATTCTTTAAATGCCAGAATTGCTGATTCGTAATCTGCTTCATTATATAATACGATTCCTTTATTTAAAAATGCTTTTGAGCCGTATGGTTCCTCATCATGTTTGGCAATTACCTCATCAAAAAGCTCTAATGCTCTTTCTTCATTTCCTGAAATCACTGCTTCAAATCCCAAATTTAAAAGAGAATCAGCAGTGGTAATTTGTAATTCTTTAGCCCGGACTCCATCGGAGGTTTCAAGTTCTGCAGGACTGATTTGCTGAATTACAAATTGATCCAATTGAGTGGGAGTCTCTACCCTGAAAAATTGCACCAGTGCCACTATTACAATAACGGCAGCCGCTGCGGCGTGCCAGGTCCAGGTGGGAAGTTTATGAATTCGTGACTCGCTCTTGATGTTCAACACCTCCTTTTCTATCAGTTCTTTAACATGAACTTCTATCTCAAGTATATCCAGCAATTCCGGATTTTGAGCAAATTCATTCCACAATTCCTGTATATCATCCTCATTAAGCTTACCCTTTATATAGGCATCTATCTTTTGTCTAATTTCTAATTCTCTCGAGTTTTCCATTTTTAGTATGTTTTGTTCACTTCAGAATGTATTATATAAATACATTCTGCTTTCCTATAGTTAGAGCGATGAAAACACAATTCCTTACAGTTAAAAATTAATTTTTTTTTCGATGCATTCTTTAAGCACATTTATAACCCTGTGTTTTTTGGTCCAAGCGTTATTTACAGAGATGCCAAAATGATCGGCCACAACCGAAGTTTCGTATTCAGGATTTTGGAACCAATAATCAATGTATTTTTTGTAATCGGCCTTTAAAGCCTCCATACAGCGTTTCAGGATGTTCATTTTCTCATCATCAAGTAACCTTTTAAGCTGATCTGGTTTACTGGAATGATGCTCCGGCAGGTCCTCATACTTAACCTCACGGTCTTTCGAAACTTGCTTGAAATACTCATGTTTTGCCGTAGTAAACAGGTAGTTTATAACTGCATCGGGGTGGGTTAACTTGTCATCCCTGATTTTTTCTATTGCTATCAAGAGCGTATTTTGTGCGCAATCCTGGGCAGTATGGAAATCAGCATCAAGACGTACAGTCAGGAATTTTACAAGCACAGAAGTTATTACATTAACCTGTTTGGTAATGGTTGTTTCATCACTTTCTAATACAGCATTTACAAATTTTGAATAATCCATGCCCTTAATTTTCCCGAAATTAAATCAGCTTGTAAAATAACATTCGCCGGGTAAAAGAAAATAAAGAAATTGAGTAACTAACAATGTAGTTTTAGGATATGTATCGTGTTCAATTAAACAACTTTGAAGGCCCGCTGGATCTGTTGCTCTTCTTCATAAAAAGAGACGAGCTTGATATCTACGATATTCCCATCTCCTACATCACTAATCAGTTTTTGGAATACCTGCACGTTTTGGAAGAATTAGACCTTGACGTGGCAAGTGAATTTATTTTGATGGCAAGTCTGCTGATGTCTATCAAAGCAAGAATGATGCTGCCCCGGGAAGACTCGGATGAAGAGGAGCTCGACGAAACAGATCCCCGCTTTGAACTGGTTCAGCGATTGCTGGAATATAAACGCTACAAGGAAATGTCGGAGAAAATGGCCGATATGGATGAAGAAACCCGTAAGCAATATATGCGTGGTTATCCTGAAGCCGATGATGTGGAAAAACAAGCAACCGGTGAAGCTTTGCAGGATGTTACCATGTTTGATCTCATAGCTGCTTTCAAAAAAGTACTGCAGGATATTGAACGTAAAAATGTTGTTCATCATGTTGAGAAAGTGAGCACTACCGTTGAAGAACAAGCTGAATTTATACTCAATAAACTTCAGGAAAATGGCCGTCAATCATTTATGGAGCTTTGTTCTACCCTTAAAAATAAAATTTACCTTGTTGTTACCTTTCTTGCAGTATTAGAAATGATTAAAGAGCAACAAATCAATTTATTTCTCGAAGAAGACCCAACTCAATTTTACCTGGATCTTAAGCCTGTAGATGAGATCATAGGTGCTTAATCAAATATAATTCTTACTCAAATGATCAATAAAAGCTTTCTGTTTTTAACTATTTTTGCTGTTTCTGCTTGCAGTGTTTTTAACAAATCCCCCCAAACCCCTCCACCCAACATCTATACATTTTCTAATCACATAACTGAAGATGGCATCTATGCCGATTTAGCTGTTATTGCTCACGACTCGCTTGAAGGGCGTGAAACCGGAACCCAGGGAGAAGAAAAAGCCGCCCGCTACCTTGAACGCAGATATAAAGAAATTGGATTACAAGGCGCCGGTAATGATGGCTCTTATTTTCAGCATTTTGATCTTATTCAACCCGCTGTAGAGCAGATCAGTTATAAAATTAGCAGCAGCACTAACGATTCCATTATTGATCTTTCAACCCATAATGCGCATCACAATGCAAGTTTTGTAACTATTTTTGGCGGCAGTGATTCATTATCCGGCCCAATAGTTTTTGCCGGAGCAGGTATGTTTAATGAAGAAGAAGGAATTAACCATTATCCGGATGACATTGATGGTAAATGGATCATGGTTTTATATGATCGCGATTATACCAATATGCGGTATTTACAATCTGCCCTTTCTGGTGATGCACTGGGAACAATAATTATAGCAGGAACAGATATTGAAGATTTTAATCAGGAAGCTGAAAGCCGTAAATCATCTTTTGGGCAAGGAAGAGGGTTAGGGCTCAAGTATCTTCAGGAAGACTCTGGCCGACTTGCCCCAGCCTTCAATCGTATTCATCCTGAAATGGCCACAAAATTATTGGGTTTAGGTAACTTGGAAGCTCTTGCTGAAATTCAGGTGAAAATCACAAACGACCCCGCCTCATTTCAGCCCAAAGAATTAGATGTTAATCTTGATCACAATCCCGTTGTTAATGAAAATACCGTGGTTTCAAAAAACGTTGTGGCATTTCTTGAAGGCAATGATCCTGAGCTAAAAAACGAAGTTGTAGTACTTAGTTCTCATTACGACCATGTGGGTTTTGGCCAACCAGATTCAACCGGAGACAACCTGTATAACGGTGCTGATGATGACGGAAGCGGAACGGTTGCGACTCTACATACCGCACAGGCTATGGCTGCTGCCCAAAAAGCTGGTGTTGGCCCAAAACGAAGTGTGTTGTTCTTGCATGTTTCAGGAGAAGAAAAAGGACTTCTTGGTTCTCGCTATTATTCTGATCATCCAATATTTCCTATCGAAAACACCGTAGCGAACTTAAATATTGATATGATTGGTCGCGTGGATGAAGCGCATGCGGAAGATAGCAGCTATGTTTATATCATTGGGGGGGAAATAATCTCCTCCGGCCTCGACAGCCTTACTCAAATGGCTAATGTAATGGGGCCTAACTTAACTTTAAGTAAACGCTATAACGACCTGAATGATCCAAACCAGTTTTATCGCCGAAGTGACCATTGGAATTTTGGGCGCTTAGGTGTTCCTTTTGTGTTTTTCTTTACAGGAACCCATGCCGATTATCACCGGCCTTCTGATCATGTTGATAAGATCACCTTTGGCCCATATACCAAAAGAACCCAACTGGTGTATAATTTAACGGCCTTGCTGGCTAATTCCCCTGAACGGCCTGTTGTAGACAACCAGGAATTTATCGAGAAAACGCAGGTTCAGCCCCGGTAGGTTAGCACATCTTTTTGGGTTCCAACGAGAGCGTATAGAACAAGGAAAAA
>JBBDLQ010000176.1:0-4938 GCA_040878765.1 Balneolaceae bacterium
TTCCTTTTTCCCCTAAGCTCCTTCCACTCAACGGTTGGAGCTTTTTTTTGGTAAATGCTTTTTTTTAAATATTTTTTTGAATTAATTTATCTACCTGATCTTTTTTCTTAAGTTGTCTAACAACAAAGTTTCATAATCAAGTCAAATCATTATAGAAAAGAGTTACTAATCCAGATATATTTAGACCAGAAAAACAAAGTTTGAATTATTTGGGGCTTTAAAACAGACCAATAATTGATTACAATGATTAAGAAACTTTTTTCTCTTTCCATTCTATTAGCATATTCAGTGGTTGTTTATTCTCAGGAATTTGATTCCTGGAAAGTCTATCCTTCCTTTTCAACGGTGAATTCTATAACAATAGATGGAGAGATCGTTTATAATGCCACATTAGGGGGTATTTTTTCTGTAAATGATGATGAGGTACAGAGTCAGATAACTACAATGGAAGGAATTTATCGGTCTAACCCGGAAAACATCATTATTGATAAATCGAATAATAAATTAATTGCCGGTTACATTGATGGGATTATAGATGTAATAGATACAGAAACAAATGAAATTCAACGATTAGAAGATATATTCAGGGTTAGCCGATTTACTTCTAAAAGTATTAATGGTTTCATCATTTATGATGATCAGTTATATGTGGCTACAAGTTTTGGTATAGTAGTTTATGATCTTAAAAGCCTATTAGTGGTTGATAGTTATCTAAAATTAGGAAGTTTTGATATTGGTACTCAAGTCAATGAAATCGACATATCAAATGACTCCATATTTGTGGCTACAACACAAGGAGTGGCGTTTGGTTCGCTTAACCATAACCTGGTGGAAAGTTCTTATTGGACAAATCATACTGAAGATAGTGGACTTCCTTCCAATGTTATCCGGGATATTAAAGAGTTTGATGGCACCATTTATGTGCTAATAGACGGGAGTATATATAATTTAGTAAATGGTAATTGGGTGTTAAATAATACGTTCCCAAATAGTGGTAACACCAGTATTCAAAGAAATTCCAATTCACAGACATTAGGTGTAGCTACAAATACATCCATTACTTTAATTGATATCCAAGATAACGTAGAGTCTTTGACTCCAACCATGGAGAGTTCAATAACGACGTTTAAACTCGACAATGATCAAATATTTGTGGGTACGAGTAATGAGGGATTAATAACCTATACAGACATAAATAGCGACCCCACCAATACTTTGCCTACAGGCCCTTATCTAAATTTTTTTAGTAAGACACTTGCAGATGATGAAACATTATTAGCTACTTCAACTTCTGCGTTTCCCGGTTCTGACCCCTTCAATGTGATTCGTGGATATTATTTATATTCAGATGGTATCTGGAAAAACTTCAATCGAAACACAAATAATGAATTATTTAGCTTTATTATAGCATATTCACTTGGAATGAATGACTCTTCATATTATGTCGGAAGTTGGGGTTATGGTATCGTAAAGCATAATAAATCTACTGATGATATTACATGGTATAACCGTAATAATTCTAATTTATTAGGACTTTCATCGAGCCCAAACTATGTAGTTATTTCAGGTTTGGATAGTGATTCACAAAATAACATGTGGGCAGTTTCGTACCGTTCAGAATTCCCGTTATATGTTCAAATGAATGGAACAGATGATTGGATTCCATTTCAGGGGTTAAGCGGAGATGATAATTACTTTAATTTATTTGTGGATTCTTATGATCAAAAATGGATTTCACTTATCACGAATACAAATTCAGGTTTAGGATTATTAGTAGTTGATACTGGAAACCCTGAAGATCCGGATGATGACAACTTTGTTAAACTTACCTCATCACAGACGAATGGTAATCTCCCAGATGAAAAAATCAATGCAATTATTCAGGATAAGAATGAAGAAGTATGGATAGGAACCGGCCGCGGAATTGCACGGTTTATATTTCCGGAATTAATAGTGAGTGGCGGCCCGGCGGAGCGACAATCGCAGTGGTTGATTAGTGAAGATACTGCAGCGGTTTCCAGATTTTTACTGAGAGATGTTGATGTAACTGCAATGGCTGTTAATGATGCAAATGAAAAATGGATTGGCAGCAGAAATCAGGGATTATGGTTGTTAAATGAAGAAGGAAGCAGAATTGAAAAAAGATTTACCACAGAAAACAGTTCGCTAATTTCAAATAATATTGAATCTATATCCATCAATAACCAAACAGGTGAGGTATATATATCTACCGACTTGGGATTAGTGAGTTATCAGGATATCCCAAAAATTCCAGTAAATGAAATGGACAAGCTAAAGGTATTTCCAAATCCATTTCAATATTCAAGGCATAATCAAATTGTAATAGAAGGATTAAGTAATACCACAAGAATTAAAATTTTAGGCGTAGATGGATTTGTAGTAAATGAGCTCAGCAGTCAGGGAGGAAGAATAAGCTGGGATGGTTATGATTACAATGGGAACCGGTTAGGCACAGGAGTTTATTTTGTTGTGGCATTTGAGGAAAACGGCAGAGAAAAAGGAATCGGTAAAGTAGTAATTGTAAATTAAAATCACGTTGTCGTTCAAAAAAAATATTGACTATCATCTGATTAACTTAGGATTTTAAGGCGTGCAAAAATCAGTCCCTAATATCTCAGTAATTATTGTTAACTATAAAGTTAAGGAATACATTGCTAATCTCCTTAACTCATTGAACAAAGCACAACACAATTTTAATCTGGAGATTTTTGTTGTTGACAATGCCTCCGGCGACGATTGCATTGGCTACCTGAAAAAGAGATATCCTGAAGTAAATTATATTGCAAACGAAGAAAACGCTGGGTTTGCCCGAGCCAACAATCAGGCCATTGAAAAGGCAACCGGGGATTATACACTCATCATCAACCCTGATACCCTTGTAAGCGAAGATACCCTGGATGTTTTCGTTTCGTATATGGAAGAACATCCTGAATGTGGGGCAGCTGGATGTAAAATTTTAAATCCTGAAGGAAGTTTTGCAAGGGAATGCAGGCGGTCGGTACCCGATTTAAAATCGGCAATATTCAGGGTATTAGCTTTAGATGTATTTTTCCCGAAAAGTAAATTTTTTGGAAAAAGATATTTGGGATGGCTGCCTGAGTCGGAAAACGCCCGGGTGCCGGTAATAAGCGGCTCTTGTATGTTTTGGAGAACATCATTGCTAAAACAATTGGGTGGGTTTGATGAAGATTTCTTTATGTATTGTGAGGATGATGACCTCTGCTACAGGGTACAACAAACAGAATACTCCGTTGATTATGTAGCAGAAACTTCAATCATACATTATAAAGGAGAAAGCACTAAAAAAGGCGATCTTCGGTATATTCGAATATTTAATAAAGCCCTGTACCAGTTTTTTGAAAAACATTACAGCACTCAGTATAGCTTATTATTCAGGATCTTTATCTATTTTGCTATTTGGATGAAAATTATTCTCTCGTTTATGACTACAGGTTTCAAAAAAATTAAATCTGTCATTGCCGATTTATTAATCTTAAATCTGTCGGTGGTTGTAGGTTTTTTGGTTAGATATAGTTTACAGGGTGTTAATATCCTGAATCCGGAAGGAGTGAAATATCTTTGGATCAATGTGCTAAGCTCTATTTTATTTTTGATTGTTGGGGGCGTGCTTGGATTATTCAGGCAAAAGAAAGAGTCCATATCAACCTCACTAAAAGCGCTCACATTAACCTATACCGGGGTTGTAATTGTCACATTTTTTGTTCGAAATCTTGCCTATACACGATTAGGGCTTATTCTTGGTTTTATTTTTGGTGTGATCTTTTTTGTAACCTTCAAACTGATTTTAGTAAACCGTAATAAATCCGGAGCATATCATCGCGGTAAAATTCGGAATTCACGGGTTATTATTGTCGGAGATGCAGCACAAACTGAGAATATTACATCAAAAATTCATTCCCGGCCCGACTGGAGCTACGAAGTGGTTGGTCATGTAAGTGTAAATAGTGCTACCAAGAATGAATATACTTTGGGAAGTTTATCTCAGTTAAAAGATCTGGTTAAAGCCTATAATGTTGATCAGGTTTTTTTCGCACTCAAATCTATCAGTTATAAACAAATGCTGAAAGAAATTTCAAATCTTCACAAAGAAGATGTGGTATTTAAACTTATTCCGGATTCCATGGATTTCATCCTTGGAAAATCGAATGTGGAATATCTGGAAGCCATACCATTGGTGGAGGTAGTATTTGAATACTCCAAGCCTATAAATAAGTTTATTAAACGAGTTTTCGATCTTGGAATTTCTATTCCTCTATTTATAGGATTGTTGATTGTTCTGTGGCCGGCATTATTATTCAGAAGACGTGATTTTATAACTATTGATGGGATGAAGTTTTACCAAAATATAAAGGCCAACAAATGGAAAAACAGGCTGCGACTACTGGAATATGTAATTTCAGGAAAACTGAGTTTAGTAGGCTCACCTATCAGGCAACATAAATCTGATGCTGAAAATCCCGCAAAGAAAGGCCTAACCGGATTGATACAGATCAGTGAAAACCGAATTCAACAGGAAGGCGAAACCGAAAGTTTTGCGCTGTATTATTTGCAAAACTATTCACTTTGGATGGATATTGATATTCTTATTAAAACCATATTCAATGGGCCTTTTCCAATTGAAGTATTAGCACGCAGCGAAAAAGAACAGGCTTAAACCTTTTGATCAAGGTGTTTAGCCATCCCCTGATACCATTCTCCGAAAGTATCATCTGCAATTCTTTTTCTTACTTCTTCCATCAACCACAAATAAAAAGTAAGGTTGTGAATAGAAGCTAAAACCAACCCGAAAATTTCATTATTTCGTATCAAATGATGAATATAGGCCATGGTGTATTTACTGCATAGATCACTTGGAAAATCAGCATCTAAAAAATCATGATGCTCTTTCCACTGAGC
>JBBDLQ010000176.1:5038-13448 GCA_040878765.1 Balneolaceae bacterium
TCAAGTTCACGATTATCAGAAAGAGAAAAAATTTGATACCCTCCAGAATCTGTCAGAATTGGGTGATTCCATTTAATAAAAGAATGAAGTCCGCCTGCTTTTTTGATAATATCATTTCCGGGCCGCAAATAAAGATGATAGGTGTTACTAAGAATTATTTGAGCTTTAATCTTCTCAATTAGCGTATCTTGAGAAACACCCTTAACAGTACCCAATGTACCTACAGGCATAAAAATGGGAGTTTGAATGATTCCATGATCTGTTTTAAACTCCCCCAAACGGGCTTTTGTAGTAGATGAATTACTTTTTAATGAAAACAATCTTACGAAAATTTAAAAATTTGAAGTTATGCAGCCTATTTAAAATTGCTTATTTTGGCAGTCTTAAAAAATGTAAAGCCGAATTATAAAATACAGTGCTTAAGTTAAAAAGATATCGGGAAGTTATTTTCACCAGTGTATTAGATTTTCTAATAATATTGGCAAGTTGGTTTGTGTTTCATTCCTTCTACCCAAACACTATGAATTTGTTAATTCAGGATTTTGACCTGAATTTTATTTCTGGTGGTCTTCTTATCAGTATTTATTGGCTGATGATTTTTGTGGTAATGGGATCGTATAAAAAACTTTATTTGGTATCCAGGCTTGATGAATTTATAAAAGTATTGAAAGCCAGCTTATTGGGTGCATTGATTTTGTTTTTCATCATCAATATAAATGGAAATATTTCCATAAGTGATCAACGGCTTATTATAATTACCTATTGGGCCACCATTTTCATACTACTTGCCCTAAATCGCTTTATAGTGCGAACCATTCAGCGGTATTATGCCCAACAGGGAAAAGGACTGCACCGAACCGTTATTGTAGGTACCGGGCATACTGCAAAAGTTGCTTACGACGACCTTAACAGAAATAAGACATTAGGTATGCAGGTGTTAGGCTTTATACAAGTAAATGGAAAAGCCCCCGATCCTGATTCAGGAATTGAAGAAGAAGATGTAATTGGTAATCTTGATCAGATCAAAGAAATCTTGGAAGATCGGCAGGTACAGGATATCCTGGTTGCACTTGAGCCCGACCGCCGGCAGGATTTAGTAGACGTAATTTCAAAAGTTGATTCTCCGGATGTTTCACTAAAACTACTCCCCGATTTCTATCAACTGGTTAGCGGGCTTAGTAAAACCAATCAGATTTTTGGGATGCCGCTGGTTGAGATTTCCCCTGAACCTATGCCACTTTGGGAGAAAACCATTAAAAGGATGTTAGATCTGTTTGTTTCTTCTCTGGTTTTACTGCTAACATTTCCGTTTTTATTGATGATTGGACTTGCTGTGAGGTTAACATCACCGGGGCCGGCCATTTACAGGCAAAAACGGGTAGGAAGACGTGGCAAGTTATTTACCATTTATAAATTCAGAACCATGCTCAATGACGCTGAAAGGCACAGCGGGCCAACTTGGGCAACGAAAGATGACCCGCGGGTTACCAAACTTGGCTATTGGTTAAGGAAATTACGGATTGACGAAGTTCCACAGCTGCTAAATGTATTAAAAGGGGATATGAGTTTAGTTGGCCCCCGACCCGAACGGCCTCATTTCGTGGAACAATTCAGTGAGCAAATTCCACTATATACGCGACGGTTAAGAGTTCGTCCGGGAATTACTGGATGGGCACAGGTAAAATGGAAATATGATACTTCACTTGATGATGTGAAGGAAAAAACCAAGTTTGATCTTTTTTATATCGAAAATGCTTCATTGAGAATGGATGCTAAAATTTTGATAAATACCATCATAACAATCATTAAAGGAAAAGGACAGTAAATATGCCCGCGGATACTTTAATTATTGTTCCTACGTATAATGAGGCGCATAATATTTCCCGTCTAATTAATAAGCTTATGCAGCTCCATAATCATGTTGATGTATTAGTGATTGATGACGGTTCTCCGGATGGCACGGCTGTGGAAGTTAAGAAGTCACAAAAACTTTATCAGGAAAGGGTAGCTTTAATTGAGAGGCCCGGAAAGCTTGGATTAGGAACAGCTTATGTAAAGGGTTTTGAATATGCACTTGATAAAGGCTATGATTATGTGTGTGAAATGGATGCAGATTTTTCTCACGATCCGGAGGATGCTGAAAAACTCATAAATGAAGTGAAATCGGGAAATACCGATGTAGCGGTAGGATCCAGATATTCTAACGGAATAAGTATAATGAATTGGCCCCTAAGCCGGCTGATATTATCGTATGGAGCCAATATTTATGCCCGAACTATAACCGGACTTCCCATAGCCGATACCACCGCTGGTTTTAAATGTATTCACAGAAAAGTTCTGGAAACAATTTCTATCGATCGTATTAAATCAAATGGATATGCCTTCCAAATAGAATTACACTTCCGGGCCTGGAAAGCTGGTTTTAGGCTTAAAGAAGTGTCAATTGTATTTCGAGAGAGGGAAGAGGGCGTTTCAAAAATGTCAAAAGCTATTGTTCGTGAAGCTATTTGGAGAGTTTGGGCTTTGAAAATTAGAAGTATTTTTAACGCATTATAAATATGAACGCTATCAAATCTCTCACCTTCGGGCAAGATTACTTATATTATTTTCGTAAAAAAAATTAATAAGCAGATATGCAATACTTAGATTTTGAACAACCTATTGCCGAATTGGAAAGCAAAATTGAGGAACTGAAAAACCTCTCTAATGTAAGTGATGGAGTGCTGGATAAAGAAATTGAAAGCCTCAAAAAAAGGGTTGATAAGCTAAGAAAATCAATTTTCACTAATCTGACCCGCTGGCAGCGCGTTCAATTAGCCCGTCATCCGGACCGCCCCTATACCCTTGATTACATCGAAAATATTACCGATGATTTTGTTGAACTTCACGGAGATCGTTATCACGCTGATGATAAAGCTATAGTTGGTGGTTTTGCGAACATCGATGGACAATCTGTTATGATTATTGGCCACCAAAAAGGCCGTGATACCAATAATAGAAAATACCGCAATTTTGGAATGGCAAATCCTGAGGGATATCGGAAAGCATACCGCTTAATGAAATTGGCAGAGAAGTTTGATGTCCCAATTGTCACACTATTAGATACGCCGGGAGCATTTCCTGGTCTTGAAGCCGAAGAACGTGGACAAGCTGAGGCCATTGCTAAAAATTTAAAAATGATGGCAATGCTTAAAGTTCCTTTTGTAACTATTGTAATTGGAGAAGGAGCAAGTGGCGGCGCAATTGGAATTGGAATGGGTAATGAAGTATATATGATGGAAAATACCTGGTATTCAGTAATATCCCCTGAATCCTGTTCATCTATTCTATGGAAAACGTGGGATTATAAAGAACAAGCGGCTGCAGTATTAAAATTGACTGCCATTGATCTAAAAGAACTGAAAGTGATTGACGGAGTAATACCGGAACCACTAGGGGGAGCTCACAGGGATTATGAAGCTTCAGCCACTGCTGTAAAAAAGCAAATTCTGCAAAGCCTGAAGCGTCTTAAGAAATTGAAGCCCGAAAAACTCATAGAACAGCGCATTGATAAATATGCGGCAATGGGTGAGTGGGAAACCGTTAAATAATTTTTGTTAAAATTATCCTCACTGGTTTAATATTTGATTTCAGATTCAGGTGTTTTGTATTGAAATATTTACACCAGGTTCAAGCGTTTATCTGGACCTGCAGAAAAAAGTTATTAGAAAGAAATCGTGAAATTACCGGATAAAACTCCCATCATTGAATACACGCATTCCCTGCGAAGCCGCTACGGGGAAACAGACCGGATGGGCTACGTATATTATGGCCGTTATCTGGAATATTTTGAGGTAGCACGAACAGAAATGATACGTTCTCACGGACTTTCCTATAGAGAATTAGAAGAATCGGGGGTGATGTTGCCGGTCATTCATTCCGAAATAGAATACAAAGCACCAATTTTATATGATGAGGAAATGTTCGTAAAAGTGATGGTTTTTGATGTTCCTGCAGTCAGATTACAAACATTTTATGAAGTCACTACGCCGGATTCGGATTCAATTCATGTTTATGGTGAAGTTAGTTTATGTTTTATGGATGCAGAATCCCGGAAACCCTGTCGGGCACCAAAATCTTTTATTGATGGCATGCAAAATAAGTTAAAGGCATAACAGGTGTGGGCTATTCAGGCACATAATAAAAGTCTATACGCAGGGATATTTGCAGCAGCAGTATTTCTGATGTTTACTGCATTAGGTCCCGGTATATTTGGAAGCCAAACGATGGCTTATAATAGCTGGCAATACCAAATATTTAATACACTTTGTCATCAGGATCCGTTGCGATCATATTCGATCTCCGGAATGCAAATGGCTGTATGTTCACGTTGCCTGGGAATATATGGGGCCTTTTTAGTGGGTTGGATGAGCATGCCTCTGTATGCTCTAATTAAGAGTATTCCACAAAATGTAGAAAAGAACTGGTTAATTGCAGCTATTCTGTTAAATTTAGTTGATGTATTAACTAACTTTTTCGGAATTTGGACGAATACATTAATCTCAAGAATTTTGCTGGGTGGTTTTATGGGATTACCTATGGCCCTAATCTTAGCAAATGAATTTTTCACTTATAACAAATCGGAGTAACAAATGGAAAACGAACAGGTACAACCAAGTTATTGGAATTCAGTAATATTGGCATCACTGGTAACAGCAATTATTGTAACAGCCTTCACACTTATCGGCGGTTATATGACATTAGGGTCAGAGCCATCAGGATCTTTCTTTAATTCTGCTCAGCTATTCGGAACCTTCGGATGCCTGATCGGTGCTGTAGGCGGGGTATTGGCTAACTGGCATTATGTGAAGGAAAACAACGTGACTTACAAAATTGGAAAAGGAGCTTTAATTGGATTATTTGTTGGTTTGGCAGCTACTGTTTTTACAGTTTTATTAAACCAAATTTGGAATTTAATTGATCCAAGCTTCCAGCAGGC
The DNA here is from genome assembly GCA_040878765.1 of Balneolaceae bacterium. Taxonomy (GTDB): domain Bacteria; phylum Bacteroidota; class Rhodothermia; order Balneolales; family Balneolaceae; genus Gracilimonas. Next base: position 10,017 of record JBBDLQ010000176.1, read on the forward strand.
ATTAGTAGACTGGAACATAGAAAACTTAGAAGCTATGCAGATGCCGGCAGAGGCAAAAGAACAGGCTATTGCCGGAATGGAAAATCCCAATTCACTTAAAAATATTGGTTTGGGTGCTTTAATGACATTCATCGCCTTAGGTATTTTAAATGTGATTTCAGGACTAATAGGTGCAAAAATATTTGCATCAGAAGAGTAAAAGGAATTAATGAATCAAGATCTGGACAACGCATCATCGCACAGTGAGTACCAGGAAATTTATAATAATACCAAACCATTACCATGGGTAGAGCGTAACGGCTTTGCCCATTGGGTTATGGCTATTGGATGGGTATTAGTTGCACTTATTGCTTTTAATATAGTGGGAGCTATAGTAGGGGTAGTGGGGATATTTGCCACCGTTGAAACCCTGGATATGGAAACCATTTTGGAACAGTTATCAAGTAATTTTGACATTCTGTTTTTGGCTAATTCCTCTGGTCAAATTCTCATAATGGCACTTGCTACCCTATTGGTAGTAAAACTACATGCAGTTAAAGGTGATCGTAAGAATTTCCTAAGGCTAAAGTTATCTGAAAATGTTTGGCAGGTTACATCTTTAGCGGCTATTCTTTTTATAGTGGCTCAGCCTACAATTTTATTTTTAGGGTGGTTGAATTCATTTGTGCCGGTACCGCAAGCTATGGCCGAAATGCAGGAAACAATGGCAGAAATGATTTCAAACTTCCTGAAATCAGACAATGTTCTTTTGTTGGGAATATTCCATATTGGGGTTGTTCCGGCTGTTTGTGAAGAAATCATGTACCGCGGATATGTGCAACGTGCTTTTGAAAAAAGCTGGGGAATTGTGGCTGCAATTCTAATTTCAGGTGCAATATTTGGAGCCTATCATCTTCAGATTTCAAACTTTTTGCCACTTGCTACTTTGGGTGTTTTCCTGGCCTATGTTACCTATATATCGGATAGTTTAATTCCGGCAATAGTTGCTCATTTTATTAACAATGGCGGACAAGTTATAGCCAGTAATTTTTATCCTGAAATGCTGGATGAACAAATTTCCCCGGAAATGGATATTCCCGTTTTATTGGTTTTACTTAGCTTTGTATTGACCGCAGGAATACTATATTACCTTTATACAATGAGACCCCAAGAAGATCAAATTAGCCGATGAATTTTTTTTCCGATTCCCCAAAACCAAATAATATTGATAACTGGGTTTGTGTATTAGAAGGCAGCACAGATCTTGAGATTGAAATGGCCAAAAATTACTTATCCAATCTCAAAATACCGTCTAATATTTTATCTAAAAGGGATTCTGCATACAGTCTTAATGTTAGCGAAATGGCTATGGTTTACCTTTACGTTCCCATTGAATTTGAGAAAAAAGCCCGCAAAGCCTTATCCAAACTGGAAGAGGAAAATGATGATTTTACTTTTGGGGATGATTTAGAAGATTTTCAATCACCCGAAAACGGAGATTAACTTGAACGAACTCCTGAAACGCATACTTTTTGCAGTTCCGGCAGCTATTCTATTCATTTTTATAACCTGGCTTGGCGGCTGGTATTTCAAAAGCTTAATAATCGTAATAGGCTTTTTTATTCTTCAGGAACTAATGCGACTTATGAGCGCAGCTGGTTCACCTACCGATCAATATTTCCCCTATACCATTGGACTTTGGATTATGTTATTTCCAATTCTTCCCCACGCATTCGAAATTGGTTTAGGTATTCTGCTATTATTTATTGCTATTCAAACTTTTAATACTACCGACGACAGCATTACCCAACTGAGCTCGACTTTTTTTGCCGGCTTATATGCTCCTGCAGGATTACTATCGCTTATGCTTATTAGAGAATTCGGAAATAACGAGACCGGGTTTATATTAACTATGGCAACAGTATTAATGGTTTGGGGAAATGATGTTTTTGCCTATTTCGGAGGTAAATCATTCGGTAAGCATAAGCTCGCACCAACTATAAGTCCCAATAAAACATGGGAGGGATTTATTTCCGGATACGCAGGTTGTTTCGCCGGGTTGGCCATAGCTATTTATGCTATTCCCTTTGAAACTTCATTACCCTTAATGCTCGCTTTGCCATTAATATTAATAGCCGGAACCTTTGGGCCGGTTGGCGATCTGATTGAAAGCAAAATTAAGCGAAAAGCCGGTGCTAAAGATTCCTCATCTCTGCTTCCGGGTCATGGTGGTTTTTTCGATCGTTTCGATGCCCTGCTGCTTGTAGCGCCTTCCGTTTTTATATATTTAAAGCTGATACAGGAATTTGGCTATGTCACGTTTTGAAATAGATTGGGAAATTATTCCATTAAAATTAAAGGATGTATTCACTATTTCACGAGGTTCTAAAACCGAAGTCCCTAATGTATTTCTTTCTATTTCTAAAGATGGATTTACAGGATATGGGGAAGCCGGTCCAAATACGCGTTATGAAGAAACACCGGAAAAAGTTGTTAAATATTTCGCTTCGCTGCCTCCCGATTTCTTTGACGAGATCAAATCAGCCGAAGTACTGGCTAATAAATTGGATGAATGGGATACATCAAAATCCGTGGAATCGGTGCAATCAGCTAAATCTGCAATCGAAATGGCATGGCTGGATTGGTGGGCTAAATCCCAAATACAGCCACTTTGGAAGTTATGGGGGAATGAAACATCCATTGGGCCGGTAACCTCTTACACCATTGGCCTTGATACTCCCGCTATAATGCAGGCAAAGATTCATAAAGCTGAGCAATATCCTGTTTATAAAATAAAACTTGGAACCGATCACGACCGGGAAATCATTGAGGCCATTCGTGAAGTCACTCAAAAACCACTTCGGGTTGATGCAAACGAAGGATGGACAACTATAAAACAGGCTAAACGAGAGATAGAATTTCTATCGAATCAAAATGTGGAACTTATTGAGCAGCCTATGCCGGCAGCAGAATTTGGTATGATGAAAGAGCTTAAAAAATGGTCGCCATTACCGCTTGCTGCGGACGAAAGTTTTATAGGAGATGAAAACCTGGACGAAATTTCTGAAGCCTTCCACCTCATTAACATCAAGTTGATGAAAATTGGGAGTCTTGTAAAAGCCCGAAAAGTTATTGAAAAAGCACACAAAATTGGACTTCAGGTTATGATCGGCTGTATGATTGAAAGTTCGCTGGCAAATGCAGCTGGGGCTTTATTAGCTCTGCAAGCAGATTATGCTGATTTGGATGGGCACCTTTTAATTTCGAATGATCCCTTTATAGGTTTAAAAGTGGATAAATCTGGCAGGGTTGTACTTGCTGATGCTCCCGGATTTGGAGTTGAACGACGTTAATATTCCTGTTTATCAATGCTAATTTTCTTATCAAATGGTGAATGCTATTAACCAAATATTTGGTTTACCTTAAAAACCTGAGTTCTGCCGTAGGCACGCC
>JBBDLQ010000177.1:0-5015 GCA_040878765.1 Balneolaceae bacterium
CAGGCTCCAAAACCCGCTCGATCTTAATCTTTTTCCCCGTCATCTCACTAAGTAATTGGGATTTTCGCTCAGCTCCCCAAATTTCAAGATAAGGTTCATCCATAGTCCATATGTTGATGGTAATTTCTTTTTTACCAGAATGCACTTCTATATCCTTTACATTTTGATAATGGCTGCGATCCAGCCCATCCGCCACGCGCAAAATTCCGGATAGCTTTTTAATTCGTTTTCGAACTCCAGGATTTAATTTCCAGTATTCACCATGGCGTTTTTTAGGAGTTGAACGCCGGTGATAGCGTGCAACATTGGCCATGATCTCAATTTCCTCTTCCTTAAATCCCTTCAAATCAGAATTTCTGATAATGTAAAGTGCATGTTTGTGATGTTTGGAATGTGAAATGTAGTATCCGATATCGTGCAGGTAACTGGCATACTCTAATAGCTCCCGGTCTTCAATTTTCAGTTCCATATCATCTTCCAGTGCATCAAAAATAGTGAGCGCCATATTTGCCACATGCCGGGAATGTGTTTCGTGCCAGTCAGTTTTTCGAAGCAATTCAAACACACTTCTCCGGCGCGGATCGGCAAATATTCCGGTCCATGGCAGCCCAATCATTTCCTTTTTCAGATGCCGGATAATAATTCCCTCACGCAATGCCTGAGAAGAAATTTTCACTTTTTTGATATTAAATTTTCGAATCAGAAAATCAAGCAGAACTACCCCGGTATTGATAAATCCAATTCGTTTCAGGTCTAAACCGGCCACTTTTTTTCGCTTATTGCTATCCAGCTTGATGAAATAATTATAGAATTCACGGAAATCTGCTGCACTAAATTCCATCTCGTTAAGGGTAACTTCTGTGGATTTGTGCTTTCTGATGGAAATTATCTGAGCGATATTTTCCATGGTTCCTGAGGAACCAATGATGGTATCGGTTCGGTTCTGGGCAAAAGCCTGGGCTATATCCCTGACCTGATCTTCATAATGAGCCTCGAGCTTTTGGATATCATCTGGCGTAATGGGATCAGATGGGGTAAAGATTTCCGTCATCCTCGAAACCCCGATCTTTTTACTGGCTGTAAAGAAGAATTCACTGTCATTCCCCAAAATAAATTCAACGCTTCCGCCTCCAATATCCACCATTAAAACAGGTTTGTTCGATAATTTCACCCCATGGCGCACTGCTGTACCAATGAGTTCAGCTTCCATTTTACCGGGAATGGCATTGATTTTTATCCCAAGATCATCAATGCTTTTTTGAATGAATTCGCCCCCGTTTTCTGCCTCCCGTATGGCACTGGTTGCATAGGCAAGGATGGCTTCACACTCATAGCTGTCGGCAAGGCGTTTGATATTTCGGAGTGCTTTAATACCGCGCTTAAAAGCAGCTTCGGAAAGCCGTTTTCCAACTCCGCCTTTAGCCAGCTCAACCATTTCCTTGAGTTTGTCGAGCGTGCGAAAGCTGCCGTCAGAATACACATCCACAATAATGGCATGGAAAGAATTAGTGCCAAGGTCGATGGCAGCAATACGCTTGATGGGAGTAACTTGATTGGTACTGCTGTTGTTTATAATCACGCTGATATATTGTTTTTGTGGCTGATTAAATCATACCCAAAAGATAACAGTTTTGACAATAGATTGATGAATCTAAATCAAGCAACCTTCCAGCGTCCGCAGGTCATGGAAGCGTTGCGGTGTTTAAAAAAGTAAAGGGAGCAATCTAACATCTACCTTCACCCCAACTTTGGAAATTTTTGAATATGGGTAAATAAATTTCTTTGCCTTAAAAAACCATTCCAAAGTTTGTTAAGGGTTAAATCTGGAGTTTGGGACTCCAGGATGTTTTTTGGATTGAAATATATATTTCCAGCCTTCAAACCAATTAAAAATCCAACTTGTTGAATGATTTAGGATTATCTACTATTCACTAACTTTTAACTAAATGTAAATACACATGCGTTATCTTCTTTTGTTGGTTTTTCCAGCATTATTTTTTGTAGCCTGCCAAAATGTTGAAACAAATCTAAATCCTTCAGAAGAAGCCGTAAACACCGCACTCGATGACTGGCACAATGCCGCCGCCGAAGGAGATTTCGAGCGCTACTTCAACCATTTTGAAAATGATTCCTCTATTTTTATGGGAACCGATGCAACCGAACGGTGGACTGTGGCTGAATTTAAACCCTGGGCTAAACCGTATTTTGAAGATGACGGAGTGGCGTGGACATTTACCCCAACTTTCCGGAAAATATATTTCTCAGATAACGGCCAAACCGCCTGGTTTGATGAAGAACTTGAAACGCCTAACTTAGGACCAAGTCGCGGAAGCGGAGTGCTAATTTTGCAGGATGGAAACTGGAAGATCGCGCACTATAACCTGGCCATTCCTGTCCCAAATACCATTGTGGAGGATGTCGTCAAACAAATTGAAACTGAACTAAATAATCCATCAAAAGAAGAATAATGAAGAAAGGTCTTTTTGTATTAATTGTCGGATGTTTTTTATTAACCGGGCATGCTTATGCTCAGCTTCAGTCACCAGCTGAATTTTTGGGGTATGAACTGGGTGAAAAATATACGCCTCACTATAAAGTGCTTAACTATTTCCAGCATGTTGCAGAGCAATCACCCATGGTTTCTTTGAATGAATATGGAACAACTAATGAAGGTCGTGAGCTTGTTTATGCTGTTGTTTCATCTGCGGTAAATCATGAAAACATGTCCGAAATTCGCCTCAACAATTTAAGGCTTGCAGGCCTGGAATCCGGTTCACCCACCGATAATCAAAAGGCAGTTGTTTGGTTGAGTTATAACGTTCATGGCAACGAAACTTCTTCCAGTGAAGCAGCCATGAATACCGTTTATAAGCTGATTACTGAAAATACAGCGTGGCTGGGAAATACGGTAGTGATTATAGACCCGATGGTAAACCCTGACGGGCGCGACCGTTATGTAAATTGGTTTCGGTCGGTTGTAGGAGAAAAAGTGAACGTATTGCCAGAAAGCAGGGAGCATAATGAACCCTGGCCGGGCGGACGAACAAATCATTACCATTTTGATTTGAACCGTGACTGGGCCTGGCAAACACAGGTTGAAAGTCAGCAGCGAATTCAGGTCTATAATGAATGGATGCCGCACGTGCATGTTGATTTCCATGAACAGGGCTATAATTCTCCCTATTATTTTGCACCGGCTGCAGAACCATTTCATACGGCCATCACTGATTGGCAGCGTGATTTCCAAACCATGATCGGGGAAAATCATACCAAATATTTTGACCGGAATAACTGGCTGTATTTCACCCGTGAGATATTTGACCTTTTTTACCCCAGTTATGGCGATACCTGGCCCACATTTAACGGAGCCATTGGAATGACGTATGAGCAGGCCGGACACAGTTCATCCGGTCGCGGTGTGATTACAGCCGAAGGGGATACTTTGACACTTTTGGACCGGCTCACACATCACACCGTAAGCGGAATATCAACCGTTGAGATAACGTCCCAAAATCAGGAACGGGTGGTGCGGGAGTTTGCACAATATCATACCAATACCATTGAAAATGGAGCCGGGCAGTATAAAACCTTCATCGTTAAGAAAAGCAGTAATCCCGATAAAGTATCCCGTTTGCTGAGATATCTGGTGGATCAAAAAATTGAATTTGGTTCGGCCACTCAATCTTCCAATGCAAATGGTTTTGATTTTATGACAGGCGAATCCGGGCGTGTTTCTATTCAGAAGGGAGATTATGTGATCAGCACGTATCAGCCCAAAGGAACCTTGGTGCGGGTGTTATTTGAACCCGACCCTGAGCTGGTAGATTCGCTGACCTATGACATCACAGCCTGGGAGGCACATTATGCTTTTGGAGTGGAAGGTTATGCTGTCACCGGAAAAGTCAATGCAGGTCCCATTGAAATGACGGTGGAAGATCAGCTTACCCCGGTTATTGACAAACCCTATGCTTATCTCGCAAAATGGAATTCCATTGAAGATCTGAAATTTTTGGCTGGTCTTTTGGATAAAGGAGTGAAAGGGAGGTATGCAGAGAAAACATTCCGGATGAATGGAAAAGAATATGCCCCGGGAACACTGATAATAACCAGGAATGGAAATGAAAAACTGGGCCATCGTTTCGATGAAATGGTGAAAGATGCGGCCGGATTATTAAATAGAAATGTCACCCCGGTAGCAACGGGTTTTGTGGATTCCGGAAAAGATTTCGGTTCTTCATCGGTTCGGTTTATTGAAACACCCAGGGTTGCTTTGCTATCCGGAACGGGAACCAGCCCGAATATGGTAGGACATATCTGGAATTACTTTGATCAGCAAATAAATTATCCTGTTAGTTTGATCAATGTTGATGATATAGCTTCTGTAAACTGGGATGATTATCATGTTCTTATCATACCTGCACTTTATGGAAATTCAGTAAATGACAGTGCGCTGCAAACGATCAAAGACTGGACTAAAGGCGGAGGAACCCTGATCGCTTTAGGCGATGCTAATAATTTTCTGGCTGGCAAAGAAGACTTCAATTTGAAACGAAAAAATGCGGATGCAGAAGCAGAAGAGGATGAAAAGGAAGATGATCCAGACAGCAAGCTAAAAGCGTATGGCGATGCCGACCGGGAACGAGTAAAATCAGCAAATCCCGGCAGTGTATATGAAATTACCATGGATACGTCCCACCCCTTAGCCTTTGGATATGAGGAGCAATATTTGTCGCTGAAACTGGGCTCAGCAGCTTTTCAATATTTAGAAAACGGCTGGAATGTAGGAGCCGCAAAAGAAGGTGCACATCGCAGTGGTTTTGTTGGCAGTGAGGCTGAAGAAGCACTTGAAAACAGTCTCACTTTCGGTGTGCAAAATATGGGCCGCGGAAAAGTAATTTATATGATTGATAACCCTCTTTTTCGTGGATTCTGGCATAACGGCAAGCTGTTGTTCGGGAATGCGGTTTTCTTTGTGGGGAATTGACGGTGATATGGTGATTAGGTGATATGGTGAT
>JBBDLQ010000177.1:5115-9259 GCA_040878765.1 Balneolaceae bacterium
GGTGATATGGTGATATGGTGAATTGGCTAATTCAGACTACTAATTCCTTTGAATACTATCCAAATAGAGACTGTTCAATTAAATTTGAAATCATAAAATTCCACACCTAATCACCATATCACCTAATCACTGTAACTCAATATTCTTATCTTCCTTCAACTCACTCAACAAAATATCGAAGATCATGAAGCGCAAAGAAACGGATGCCATACGTACCCAGACGAAGCGTACCGAATTTGGAGAACATTCCACGCCCATCTATATGACCTCCAGTTATGTGTTCGAAAATGCCGAACACATGCGGGCTATGTTTGCCGGAGAGGAAGAAGGCAATGTATATAGCCGTTATTCCAATCCCACCGTAGATGAATTCATTGATAAAATTGCACAAATGGAGGGAGCTGAAGCGGGTTGGGCTACAGCCTCGGGAATGGCCGCCGTGTTTTCAACTTTTGCCGCATTGCTTAAATCCGGAGATGAAATACTATCGTCGCGTTCTGTGTTTGGATCAACCCATAAATTATTTACGCAGATCTTTCCTAAATGGAATATCAACACGAACTATGTTTCGGTTACTGATTTTTCGGAATGGGAAGAGGCTATCACCCCGCAAACAAAAATCCTGTACCTGGAAACACCTTCCAATCCCGCACTGGATATTGTGGACCTGGAAGAGGCAGGAAAGCTGGCTAAAAAGCACAACCTGATTTATGTAGTGGACAACTGCTTTACCACACCCATCATTCAAAACCCCATTGAATATGGTGCGGATTTAGTAATTCACTCCGCCACCAAATACATTGACGGTCAGGGTCGTGGATTAGGCGGAGCCATTGCCGGCAAACAGGAACTAATTGATGAAATCGAAGCTTTTGCGCGGCATTCGGGCCCATGCCTTTCGCCCTTTAATGCGTGGATGATGTCGAAGAGCCTGGAGACACTGCAGATCCGGATGGAACGCCATTCCCAAAGTGCACTCGAAATTGCCAAACGCTTACAGGATCAAAATAAAGTGGAGTGGGTGAAATATCCCTTCCTCGAAAATCATCCCGGCTATAATACGGCTAAAAAACAAATGACCATGGGTGGGGGCATTGTGACTTTTGGTATTAAAGGCGGCCTGGAAGCTGGCCGTAATTTCCTGGATACACTGGAAATGCTTTCGCTCACAGCAAATCTTGGGGATTCCCGAACTATTGCCACGCATCCGGCTTCAACTACGCATTCGAAACTAACCGAAGAAGAACGACAAAAAGTGGGAATCACACAGGGACTTATCAGGCTTTCAATTGGACTTGAAAATGTTGAAGATATCTGGGAGGATATTGAACAGGCTTTGTAGATAGTGTTATGTTGCGAGGATGTTACGGTGTTGTAGTAGTATCTATCTATCTATAATCTATACCACCGCAACACTTTAACGATCATGCATTATAATCTTCGGAAAACCTCAAAAGCCAGACACCAGTTTAATTCATTGGCAATTGCCATGTTTTTGTCATCATAAAATCCAGTTATTAATTGCTCAATTTTTTGATGATCATATGCAGGAAATTCCTGTGCCGATTGAGAACTAAAAATATCCCTTACATATTCTTCTAATTCGATCAAAAAATCAGCCTGAAGAGTACTGGAATAATGTTTTCCAAGCTTTTGTTTTATGCGCATCCACAAAGCAGAACTGACATCTTTCATCCAATACGGATAGGAAACAGAACCTTTAATAAGAGGCGATTTTTGAAGTTCAGGGGCTACTTCTTTTATATGTTGCCTGAATAGTTTAGCATTTTTACGGTAATGCAAAGGAAGGTTTAACGCTTGTTGAATTAGTTCCGGCTGTAAAAAAGGCATATAGTTTAATAAGTATGCATCAGACCGTGCCTGCTCTGGCCCTGCGGTATTATGAACACGGGTTCGGATGGTAAAAAAATCGAGCCAGTTTTCGAGGCCAATTTCAGTTGTGTCCGGCATAGCATGCAGCTCTTCAGATAGATCTTGCCGGAAACCTTCAAGCATCAGCATATTACAATCTTCTGTAAAGATGTCGGCTTTTTGCAGCTTTAAATGAGGCAAAAGGGAATCTACATCTTTATCTACAACAGCCTTTTTAGCACGCAGAAGAATCGAAACCATAAATCGCCGCCGGGCAATTTCACCAAAAGCCCCATCAACCACAGAAAGATTTAATTCACTTAGTCTTTGGTAGGCCTGAAATCCTACTAAATGTGATGGGGAAGCGGTGAATAAAGTTTGTCCAATGTACTCAGGAATAAGTTTTTCCAATAATTGTGCGTTCGGGATCTTTTCATGAAAAATATGATGAGTTCTCCCAAATAATCGATTTAATTCAGCGGCTGTTTGCAGATCAGGATGATCTTTTTCTCCAAAAGTATGCAATACCCAATCTTGCTCCGGAACCTGAAGTAGTGTGGCTAATAAAGTGCGCGAATCCAGGCCACCAGATAAACCTAATGAAAGTGAACGCCCATCTTTCAATGGTATAGTACTAAATGCCAGTAGGGAGTTTTTGAAATCTTCCGGGCTAGTATCCAGTTCTTTATATTGCCATCGCTGATGATTGATTTTAACCTCGTTTGCTTTTATTACGCCTACTCCACCCTGGGAAATTCGCTGAATTTTATGAACGAAGCTTTGCGAGGAAAATTGATTTATAGCCAGCCATCGGCTTCCAAAGTTTCGCCAGGCTATGCTTGCTTTAGGTACAAGTTTAATGATCCAATCGAGGCGAGTGGAAAACACGATAAAATTATCTCCTTTATGGAGAAATATATTGCGCATGCCAAGTTGATCGGTAATAAGTTCAACCTGATGCTCATCCCATTTAGCAACGGCAAAATGACCGTTTATTTTGTGCAGATAATCTGCCCCGTATTCAATAGAATTGTCCCAATGAGATTGATGGAACAAATGTGGAGCATCACCCGTTGAGATTCCAATTCCTGAAGCAATCCATCCGGATTTGCTATCTATGTCATTTTTAAAATGAAAGGTAGAATCAAGTCCGCCGCCCGCAATAAAGAAGCTTTCTGTTTCTGTTTGAAATGCTGCCTCCGAAAAAAGAGAAGGAAGCTTTTTTTTCAGAGACTGATTTTTACCAAGTATGCCAACAAACCATCCCATTAATTTCGAGCCAATTCCTTTTCACTCGCAATAAACCCAAAAGCTGCCCAATTACCCGCATCATACACTTGCTGCCAAATTTTTTGAGCCCGCTCTGTGCGGCCATTTATATGATGCCAAAATCCCAGTCCATAGCCCAAAGTGGCATTATCCAATTCTGAGTTTTCTTTGGTGAGTAATTCTTCCGCATCAAAAACGCCTTTAAAAACCATCAGCAATTCATGGTAGCTGTTGTTTTCGATAAGCTCTAAATCAGGGGAAACCTGCTCCAGTAATTTTCCGGCTTCCACATCATTACCGGCTTTCCGCAGCGACATATAATACCAGTATAAAAAAGCCACGCGCATGTCATCATTATCTGAAAGCTGTAATCCATTTTGATAGGCTTGATTTGCCTGTTCATACTCGCCCTTCAAATAATGTGCCAGCCCAAGATGATACCAGGTATTGGTTTGGAGTGAACTGAGAGGGATATTTTGAGCATTAGGTAACCCATCCGGCTCGGTCACGTCGGGTTGTCCTTCAAAAAGTACGGCAGCTTTTTGGAAATCACTGATAGCCAGGTCGAATTCACGCAGGGTAATGTATCGATGCCCCCGGTGGCGATAGAGGCGCGGTTCTTCCGGAAACTCAATGATGGCTGCTGAAAGTTGCAACAAAGCCTGTCGGTAGTTGCCCGAATAAGCCGTTTTACGGGCTTCCCAAATGTAGCTGTCCACCATTCGCTCTTCTTCCAAAGCCAAAGCACTTAGAGAATCGATTCGGTTGGCAATGGCCGGAGGAAGTGAATCGATTTCAGTTTCCAGGGTATCACCTAAAAGTGAGATGGTTTGGGCTTCAGGTGGGAGATTTTGAAAACGGGTTGTCTGTTCATTTTGACAACCAATGAAGAGAACAGCCAGTGTGAATATTTGGAGTCTAATTAAGATCATGGGATAGATTAAGGTATTTAAATAACTGCAAAGGGAAAATCACTTCTTTAATTCGCTCCGACGCAGAGCGT
>JBBDLQ010000177.1:9359-13442 GCA_040878765.1 Balneolaceae bacterium
TCATCCAGCGGGGCATCTACTTCATCCAGCACACAAAATGGAGATGGTTTTACCAGGTAAATGGCGAAAAGCAAGGCGATGGCTGTCAGCGTTTTTTCACCACCTGAAAGCTGGGAAATTCCTGACGGACGTTTCCCCCTGGGCTGGGCTTTAATTTCAATACGCGCCTCCAGCGGATCTTCCACATCCTCCTCGATGATCAGGTCGCAATAATCGTCTTCCTCAAATAAGGTTTTAAATACCTCTTGGAAGTTGACACGAATTCTCTCAAAAGTATCGTTAAAACGCTCGGTTGCCGTTTCATTTATTTCATCAATAGTTTCAAGCAATTGCGCTTCAGCTTTAGCTAAATCATCAATTTGTTCTTCGTAGAAATCGAGGCGTTCTTTTTCTTCCTTATATTCCTCAATAGCCAGCGGATTCACTTCTCCAATACTATTCAATTTCTGCCGCAGCCAGCCAATGCGCTGTTTTACTTCGTCCGGCGTTTTATTTTCCGGCATTTCTGCACCTTCAATCTGCTTCATCAGGATGCCGTAGGTTTCCCAAATGTGATCAGCAAGTGCCTGACTCTGCATTTCCATCTTCTCGCGGGCCATATCAAGGTGATGGACAAGCTCCATATTTACCTCTTTCCGGCGGCGGACTTCCTTCAGTTCTTTTTCAACTTCATTGATCTTTCCGCGCTGTTTGGCTGCATTTTCTTCTGCTTTTTCCAGGGCTTCATCTGCTTCCTTCTTTTTCTCCTTATTGGCAGAAAGGCTTTCCTCGAGCTCGTTGATCTGAGATTTAAGGGTTTTAATATTTTGTTTACTTTTTTCGGTGAGTTCGGTTCGGTTTTCTATCCGTGATTTCACATTCTCGATGCCCGTTTCTGCCCGCTGCACATCCCGTTCCAGGTTATCTACCTTATTACGTAAATCCTGATGTTTCAGCTGCGTGTCATTAAACCGGCTTTGGGCTATAGAGCGTTCATCCTCGAGGGTTTCGAGCAGTTCCTTTTTATCATTTTGCTGCTCATCCAGCTCCAGCATTTTCTGCTGTAATTCTTTTTGTTTGGGCTGAATGGAATTTAGTTCTTCCTGAGCAGTACCTTCGCTGCTTTTCAGATTGTCTTTGCGATTTACCAGTTCCCCGATATTTTTCTGATAAACCTGAACTTTTGAACTTAAACTATGCTGTTGCTGCTCCAGGCGGCGAACTTCCTGCTCTTTTTCCTTAAGCGACTGACTTAAAGTCCCAATATCCAGTTTTTCATATTTCTCTACGATCTGAGCCAGGTAATCTTCCAGCTTTCCAATTTCTTTAGAGGTTTGAGCCTCCTCTTTTTCCAGTTTTTCAATTTTGTCTTTTAGTCCAACCCGGATTCCGGCATTTTTGCTTTTACTTCCGCTTTGGAAGAACCGGGCGTTTGTCACAACTTCTCCGTCAAAAGTAACGCCAACTAATTCCTGATCTTTTTTTGTACCGGTGTAAGCCTCTTCAAGCGAACTATAAACCATTACATTACCAAGCAGTAATTGCTTCAGTGCAGAATATTCCCGCTTAGTTTTCACCTCGTCAAACAAGCTGCCGTCTTTTACGGGATAGGTAGCGGCCAATTGATCTAATGGGATGAAAGTAGCCCGGCCTTTTTTGTTTTCTTTGAGGATTTTTGCCGCACGTTTGGCTTCATCCAGTGTTTTAACAACCACAAAATTCAGCATTTCACCCAAAACAGCTTCAAGGGCAACGGCATGTTTTTCATCCGTATCAAAAATGTCTGAGACGGTGGTCATTTCCTTAAAATCGAATCGATGTTTCTCGATCAGGAATTTGACGCTTCCGGGAAAAGCTTCATTAGAATTGGCAAGCTCTTTCATCAGTTGAATTTCCGAAACCAGCGATTCCTTTTTACTCTGCAGTGTGCGGAGTTCGTCTTTAATTTCGTTTTGCTTATTGGCGAACTGTTCCCGCTTTTCCCGTGCGGTTTCTAATTCTACTTCCAGTTCATCCCGTTCAACAACCAGTTTGTCGAGTTTCTTCTCAATAAGCCCCTGTTCCCCATTCATGTTGTCGATCTCGTCATTCAGATCGGTAATTTCATTATTGATGCGCTCCAGGTCACCCTCGGTATTTTCCAGGCGGCTCTCAATTTTAATACGTTTGGTTTGAAGTTGATTCAGTTCATTGTTGGTGGCACTGAGCTGTACTTCAATCTCATATAACTCATGCCGCTCCCGGTTGTACTGCTGCTGAATTTGTCCGTATTTCTTTTTGGAATCTTCCAGGGCTTTTTCGGACTTTGCCAGGTCATCATCAAAACTTTCCAGCTTTTTCCGGCTTGAGTCCAACAATTCGATCAGCTCTTTGAGATCTTTTTCGCCCTGCTCAATATCCTTGGCATATTCAGCAATCACCTTTTTCTCGTTCTCAATTTTTTCTTTGGTGATGCGGAGATTGGTATCTGCTTCCCGGATGGCATTATGCAGCTGACTCACATGCCGCTGAGCTTCAGCCTGTTGCCGCTCTTTCTCTAATAATTCAGCACGGGCCTTTTCATCATTTTCTTCCAGCTCATTTATGGCTTTAGTAATTTCTTTCTTTTCCTTATCGGCATTATCGATGCGTTCCTGCAGCGGTTCGAGTTCAGCTTTTATTTTATTGAAATCATGCAGCGTAAGCGCCTTGTCTATGGTTTCCAGTTCATCCTTATAGACTTTAGCTTTCCCTGCTTTTTCAGCCTGAATTTCCAGGGAACGTGCTTTTTTACGAAGTTCAATCAGCAGGTCATCAACACGCTGAAGGTCTTTACGGGTGTATTCCAGTTTTCGCAGGGTTTTTTTCCGCTGTTCTTTGTACTTGGTTACTCCGGCTGCTTCTTCAAACAAATGGCGGCGGTCATTGTTTTTATCATTTAGGATTTCCTCCACCATCTTCAACTCAATCACCGAATAGGCATCCGAGCCCATTCCCGTATCCATGAATAACTCCATGATATCCTTAAGCCGGCAGCTTGTTCCGTTGATCAAATATTCACTATCGCCGGAGCGATACAAACGCCTTGAAATGGTAACTTCGCTATACTCGATAGGCAGAATGCCCTTGTCGTTTACAAAAGTGAGGGAAACTTCAGCCATCCCAAGAGCTTTCTTTTGGGCGGTACCGTTAAAGATTACGTTACTCATAGCCGAAGATCTGAGCAAGGAAGGCCGCTGTTCTCCCAAAACCCAGCGCAAGGCATCTACAATATTAGATTTTCCGCATCCATTTGGTCCTACGATAGAGGTAATCCCGCTGTCAAACTTCACCTTTGTTTTATGGGCAAAGCTTTTAAAGCCTTGTAATTCAAGTTCGGATATATACATAGAATAGTGTTACAGTGTTTCAGTGCTAAAGTGTTACGGTGTTAAGTTGCAGCAATAAACTGCCTTAACACCGTAACACTTTAGCACATTAACACCTATACCGTCATTATTTCTTGTTCTTTATTGGAAAGCATTTCATCCACTTTTGCGATGTATTTATCGGTCAGAGCCTGGACCTCATCTTCTGCTTCATATTTAGCATCTTCCGAAAGGGACTCGCTTTCTACCGTCTTTTTAACAGAATCATTAGCATTGCGACGTGAATTTCTAATACTGATACGAGCATTCTCGGCAATATCTTTGGAATGTTTCACAAGTTCCTTCCGCCGCTCTTCGGTGAGCACGGGAAGAGGAATTAAAATGCGCTCGCCATCATTATTTGGGTTTAATCCAAGGCCGGCCGACATAATTGCCTTCTCAATATCTTCCATTCCAGACCGGTCATAGGGTTGTACGATCAGTAATCTTGGTTCCGGTGCACTCACATTGGCCAACTGCTGCAAAGGAGTTTGAGAACCATAATAATCCACCTTTATACCCTCAAGAAGCGCTGGATTCGCTTTTCCGGCACGTACGTGAGAAAGTTCCTTTTTGAAATAGCCTGTAGCTTCATCCATGTGAAGTTCAGCTTCGTCGATAATTTCTTGTAATTCTTTCCCTATCATAATTCCAAAGCTTGTTTAAATGCTGGTTGACTGACTTTGCGAAGTTAACAAAAACAGCAATGAGGACAAAC
>JBBDLQ010000178.1:0-2228 GCA_040878765.1 Balneolaceae bacterium
GATTCAGGATTCCAAACAACGACAAGAACCTGTTCCACTCCGAAGAGGGCAAGCGGAATGAACTTGCTCATACAGCGAGGGAGAGGGGAGTTTAGGGCTATGAGTTACTCCCAAACAAAAACCTCATTTAAGCCCCTCAACACTTCCGGTACACCAGCCTGGCCGTTCACGGCCCGCTGGACTTTGGGGTAACCAAGCCTAAATCCACCCCCGCAACGCTTCCGGGTCCTGCGGACGCCGGAAGGTTGCTATTTTTTCAGAATAAGAGCACGTCCCAAAACACCCAATAAATTTAATTTATTACTGCAACATAGGTGCTGAAATCTCTATCTTACGCACTGATAAAAAAGTACTATTTATGATTTGGGAAAATTCATTATTTCTTTGGCTGCTAATATTGATTCCGGCTGCGGTTTTTTTAATTTGGTGGAAATCGAGGAAAATCAGGGCACAGAAAACAAAGTATTTTGGCGATGAACTTTTCTCCTCCCTCCGTAAAGGATTTTGGCCCCTGGGCAACAGGCTGAAAAACATTTCCTTGTTAACCGGAATGTTTTTTTTAATTGTGGCGCTGGCGGGACCTAAAATCGGGACGGAAGTCCGCGAGGTAAAACGGCAGGGTATAGATATGCTTGTAGCATTGGACCTTTCAGCCAGTATGAATGCGGAAGATGTGAGGCCCAGCCGGCTGGAAAAGGCGAAGTTTGAGATCAATCGGCTTATAGAACGATTGCGCGGAGACCGCGTAGGACTTATTGTTTTTACAGGGGAGGCATATTTACAAAGTCCAATGACGCTCGATTATTCCGCACTCCGATTATTTCTCGAAATTGCCGATACACAACAAATGCCCTCATCGGCAACGGATTTTAAATCGGCCATGGAAACGGCACTTACTGCTTTTGAAGCCCTTGAAAATAATGCTACCGGTGCGGCTAAAGTATTGCTTATTATTTCGGATGGGGAAGATCACGGGCAGTCTTTCAATGAAGCCCTTCAGAACCTGGTGAAGAATGACATTTCGGTTTACACTTTAGGTGTGGGAACCGACGAAGGAACAACTATTCCTTTGTATGAAGAGGGAACAGATGAGCTTATTGGCTATAAAAGAGATAGTAGTGGCCGTGTGGTTACCACAAAATTACAAAGCCAAACCCTGAGAAATATTGCCAATACCGGCAATGGCGAATATTACTCTATTGAACGCGGAAATGACGGCATTGATAGTTTTTTAGCCAGAATGGATGAACTCGAAAAAGGCGAATTTGCCAGTCAGGAATATGCCGATTACAAAAATCAATATCAGTGGATGGGAGCCTTAGCTTTGTTGTTTCTGTTTGTTTCAGTTCTCATTCCCTCTTATTCAATCAAAAAAGAACTATAAATTATTATAAACCCGGTTTTAGCTATAGGCACGATTTGGACGAATTAATAAATCCATATAATGCATCATAATTATTACTTTGAGCAACCTCGAAGCGTCCGAAGGTCCTGCGAGCGTTGCGCCCGTACGTTGCCCCGTAGCCTCAGATGACACTCGCTGGCTCTGCCAAATACATTTTAAAAAATTAAGAACAACATTATTTAATCAAACTCAGGATACAACGAATTCAATTTCAAAACCAACCCATGAATACAGATAGCAAAGAACAGATTTTTAAAGATATAGAAGAGAAATTAACAGGCCAAAATTTTAATATTGTAAACCGGGATTTTGATCGCCCATGGGGTGGGTTTTTTGTGATTGATGAAAATCAGGCTCCCAAATTCATAGATACTTATTTTGATGATGTTGAAATGAGTGACGCCAATATTTCAGGAAGATTGAGCCCGAAAATTCTTTTAGTTGAACCGGGAAAAAGACTTTCATGGCAATATCATCATCGCCGTGCAGAAATGTGGCAGGTTGTTGAAGGTCCGGTTGGCGTTATTCGCAGTATCACCGATGAGCAAAAGCCGGTAAAAGTATATAAAGCCGGAGATCGGATTACTCTTACCCAGGGGGAACGCCATCGCTTGGTTGGCCTCGATAATTGGGGTGTGATCGCCGAAATTTGGCAGCATGTATATTCCGATCATCCTTCAGATGAAAAAGATATTGTGCGTATTGATGATGATTTCGGCAGATAACCGGTAGAACGGTCATGGCGTAGGGCGGACAGTCTTGTCCGCCCGTGGTAAAAGGTGCAAGCGGACGCTTGCACCAGTTTAGGATGCTTTCACCAGTA
>JBBDLQ010000179.1:0-2194 GCA_040878765.1 Balneolaceae bacterium
GTTTACCTAAAACACGTTCCGGTAAGATCATGCGTCGTATTTTAAGGAAGATAGCTGCTAATGATCTGGATAATTTAGGCGATACTTCCACTCTTCTTGATCCAGGTGTAGTTGAGGAGATCAAGAACGGAGAAGCGTATTGAAGTATGAAGAAGCAGTGTTAGCATTAAAAACAAGAAAGGGCGTATTGCATTGTACCTTATTGTTAAGGCCTTAGCTTAAAAATTCAACAAATATCCAACAGGAAGCAAAAGTAAGCTGGTTACCAATAAAATCAGCCTAAACCTGGTTTTAACAAATATTGGATGAAAGAAAAGGCCATAGGTAAGAGGTTTTTCATTGTTCATCCAATCGTAGTAATGGTGGCGGTGCACTGAGCCAAGTGCCATTGTAACATGTCCGTGAAGTATTGTTAACATAAAAGGAACTGCAAAAATAAAGGCACCAAGGTAACGGAAAACAATATCTAAACCGAGTAAAGCAGCGCCAAAATAATAAGGCCAGGCAAATAGTATCATCATGGGAGCGGTAAGCATCCAATTGATGATAGAAATGCGTTTGTAATTCGTTTCAGTTAGTTCCGACATGTGGGAATTTTAAATTTTAGATTATGAATTTTTGAATGGTCGTTTAGCGAATAGTAATTCAAAATTCAACATTTCCAATTCATAATTTCATATCTGAGACGCAATCAGCATTTCAATTTCCCGGTAAGGCATATCAAACATTTTGGCGAGTGTTTTTTTTGTGATGTGTTTTTTGTAGGCATAGGTACCATTACGCAACGCCACATTTTCCCAAAGGCATTCCTTAACTCCGCCTGCATCTCCAATAGCTAAAATATATGGAACAAGTACATTATTTAAAGCATAAGTAGCTGTACGAGGAACATTTGCAGGAATATTTGGCACGCAATGATGAATAACTCCATGTTCAGAATAAACGGGGTTGGAGTGAGTTGTGGGTCTGCTCGTTGCTACACATCCCCCTTGATCAATTACAGTATCTACAATAACGCTTCCGTCTTTCATACCTGCTACCATTTCATTAGTAACCCAACAGGGAGAACGATCTCCTTCTGACATAGCTGCCCCAATAATAATATCCGCAAATTTGAGAGCCGAATTCAGGTATTGATGATTTGCTACAGCTGTAATAATACGCCGATCCAGGGCATTCTCTAATCTGCGTAAAGCGGTTAGATCCGTGTCCATAACGAAAACCTGGGCACCATAACCGAGGGCTGTTCGTGCAGCATATTCACCTGTAATTCCCGCACCTAAAATTACTACCGTAGCAGGAGGTACACCGGAAATTCCACCCAGCATAATTCCCTGTCCGCCGCTCATGCTTTCCAGGTAATGGGCGGCAATCTGCACAGCCATAGATCCGGTAATTTCATGCATCATGCGCACGATAGGAAATTCTTTGTCTTCACCCCGTATAAATTCATATCCTATTCCAATAATAGATTTATTAGTCAGAGCCTCCAGGTATTCCTTCGTTTGACTTCCCATATGCAGAGCTGATATCAAAGCCTGTTCCGGTTCAAGAAATTCAAATTCTTCTTCCACAAGTGGGGCAATTTTCAGGATCAGATCAGATTGTTTGAAAATCTCATCTGCACCTAAAGCAATTTCAGCCCCGGCATCTGCATATTCCTGATCTGAAAAATTTGCAGCTTCTCCTGCCCTATTTTCTATAAAAACAGTATGTCCGTTTGCTTTAAGAATAGAAACACCGCCTGGGGTAAGTGTAACTCTGCGTTCATCATAGGAAATCTCCTTTGGCAGGCCAATTTTTAATGAGACTTTGCTCTTAGATTTTATCAGGTGCTTTTCCAGCGTTTTAAGGCCAATTTGCTCTGTATCCAGTGGTTTAATATCCATGTAGGGCTGGCTTAAGTGTAGTTTTCGTGAAGATAGGGAATTTTGAGTGATTTAGTGATATGGTGATATGGTGATATGGTGATATGGTGATATGGTGAGGAAGCTGAGCAAAAAATTATCAGCCGGAGGAAGGCAGCTTATTATGACCAAAAAAAGCTCCTATTCATTTTTTGAATAGGAGCTTTGAATGTGGAAGCTGTGTCTGCACAATGCAATAAATCTTTATTTCACCAGCTGCATTTTTAGTTCTTTGGTGAATTGTTGGCCTGATTCTCCCACCGCTTCCAGGCGGGCAATATATACAC
>JBBDLQ010000180.1:0-6686 GCA_040878765.1 Balneolaceae bacterium
ATTACTATCGAAAGTATAAATCCGCCCAGGGCATCCCTTCGGGAGAACTCAGGTTATAAGTAAAAAGCACAAAGCTAAATCAGCTTTGTGCTTCTGAGTTATAATGGATTGCAGAACTTCAGCTCAAAAAATTCTTACCAGGTTCAGGAATAAGAACTTTGGTATCGGTCATTTCTTCAAGAAATTGTTTGAATTCATTTGGGTCGCTGTCAATAGGAGGCCAGGTTCCATAATGAATGGGTACGGCTATTTCGCAGCCAACCATTTCAACAGCAAGTGCTGCTTCTTCCGGCCCCATGGTAAAATGATCGCCTGTGGGAGCAAACACCACATGTGGCTGATATAATTCACCATAAAGTTCGAGGTCGGCGAATATATTGGTATCTCCCATGTGATAAACGCAAATGTCGTTTTCAAAAGATAAAATGAGACCACCGGGATCACCAGCATACTTTCCTTTATAGGAAGAACTGTGATTGGCCGAAACCAGCGTTACCGAAAAATCATCAAAATGGACGGTTCCGCCTTTATTAAATCCAATAGCTTGATCTTCCGGTAAACCTTCTTCCTGCAAAATTCCAATGAGTTCCAGAATTCCAACCACTTTTGCCCCGGTATTTTTGGCAATTTCAACCGTGTCTCCTACATGGTCTTCGTGACCGTGAGTGAGGAGGATGTAATCTGCTTGTTTCACTTCCTTAAATTCATCAGGAGTAGTAGGATTATTTTTCAAAAAAGGATCGACATAAATAATTTTTCCGCTCTGACTTTCAAGTTTAAAAGCTGAATGCCCCAACCAGTGTGCTTTAATTTGTGTGTTCATATTCCCTTGTTTTTAGTTAGCTGTTAATTAATTAACAAAATCTACTTATGTAAATGATTTCGGATTAAAAATGATTCAATATTTCTCAAAAAAATTAATGGTATTTGTCTAATCATTTTTAGAATTATCGATAAAACCACATTTACATTTAACTGTCTTTGATTAATTGAATTAGTATATTTTTATCATTGTAAATAAAAATGAGGTTAGTATGTTGCTTCAGGAAAATACATTATAAAGTGATACTGAGGTGGCGAAAAATTGGAGTTTAAATGGAAGACAGAAATATATCGAACTTGAATGCTTTTCAGCCGCTCACATTAGATTATGCCCTTGGAAAGTTTGGAATTGGAAGTTGGAAATTTTTGAGCTTATTGGGAATCTGGATAGCACTAATTGGTTTAAGTATTTCATCCGTATTTATTGTAGAAAGGTTATTTGGTTTTTCCGATATCCTGAACCAGGATAAAATCGGGCAGGTTTTCCTCATTCAGATTCCCATGCTTATTGGCATGTTGTTGGTTTTTTGGCTTGGTTTTGAATGGGGATTTATCCCTGTATTTATATCCACATTTATACTGGCATTCACTGCCTCAATAACATGGTATTGGGCGCTTTTGTACTCTATGTCGTTCACTCTCGGCCTGGCAATATATGCCCTTTCTTATTACTGCGTTTCTTTCGATGTGAGCCTGAGATCGTTAAAAAGCTTCACCTTTTATATTGTTGTTTCACTTTTTGCGGCATTAGCTTGTTCGCTGGGAGCATTTATCTGGAGCCGGTTTTATCATCTTCCCCTTTTTGAAACCCTCGTTATTTGGAAAAGCTGGTGGGTGAGCCTGTTTCTGCAGGCATTCCTTATTGGAGGTCCTTTGTTATACTTTTTTACCCCGGCCATTTATAAAATCAGAGACGAAACATTCGATATACCGCCTAAAAAAGAGGTTTCAATAAAATGGATTTACTCCACTATAACCGTTGTAGTAGTTGTTTTAGCTATGTTTATTATTTCAGCTAAATTACTCGGTTCACAATCTATTGAAAAAGAAATTGCCGGTACAGGCATGTCTCATGAGGTTTTTACCAGCATGTTAAGCGTCAATGAATCGTTTGAAATTGTGACCTGGATCTCGATTACACTGGTATTTTTTATAGGGATTGGGAGCATATATCTGGTGGGCAGCTGGAATAATAATTTACAGGAAGAGGTGGATGAGCAAACCCGTGTGTTACGAGAAAATGAATCGAAATTGACCGTTGCATTGGAAGACCGAAATTTGTTGCTGAATGAAATTCATGATCGCGTTCGCACGAATTTAACCATGGTATTGGCCATTCTTGAATTACAGCTAAAAAGTGAATCCGGAAAATCGAACGAACAAATCCTCAAAGATTCCCACTCATTAATTCGCTCTCTTACCATTGTACATGAAACAATGGCACAGACAAAAAATGCGAATATGGTTGATTTGAAAAATTTTGCGATAAAACTGAGTAACCGCATAGAACAATCACTTCGTAAAGAACAAAAAAATATACAACTCAAGGTTCAGTCAGAGGATGGAATATTAATGAAAATGGAACAGGCTATTCCATTTTCATTGATCATAAATGAGCTGGTTATGAATGCCTGTGTACATGGTTTTAAAAATGAACAGGATGGGTTGGTCATGATCGAAATCATTGAATATGATGAAGGGATTACATTAAAAGTAACGGATAACGGTGTTGGTTTGCCGTTAAATTTTGAAGATAAAGACAGTAATGGCATTGGTATGCGAATTATTCGTGCATTTAGTAAACAATTAAAAGCAGAATTGGAAATAAACCAGGAAGGGAACACTACTTTTATTTTAAGGGTGCCCGCGGCCACCGTTTAGGTAATTAAGTAATTTGAACTCTTTTACTCTCAGCTAATGAAAAGTTTTTTAATATGGTTTTTAACTGTTTTTGCTGGTGCTGGAATTGGCTATGCGCTTAGTTTCGTTTTAGAGGTTAATTTCTATCTGCTAATTGTAGCCGGAATTATTTTGGGAAGTACGGCAGGTATTACCATAAATATTCATCAGGAAAAAGAAGCACTCATTGAGTTCGAAATGGTTGAAATGGAAGATAACAGGGAAAAAACTGGTGAAGAGTAATCAACTCTTAAAAAGTTGTTTGATATTTTTCGTGAAATCTGGTTCCACGATGCCTTTTTCTGTAATAAAGCCGGTTATATATTTATTTGGGGTTATATCGAAAGCCGGATTATAGGCATCCGTTTTTTTCGGGGTGATGGGAGTTTTCCCTAAAAAAGTAACTTCCTCAGAATCACGTTCTTCAATTTCAATTTCATCTCCGGTCTCTGTTTCCAAGTCAAAAGTGGAGAGAGGAAGAGCTACATAAAAGGGGATATTATTTTCTTTTGCCAGTACCGCCAAAGGATAAGTCCCGATTTTATTGGCGGTGTCACCGTTGGCAGTTACGCGGTCGGCTCCAACCACTACCATATTTACTTTTCCTGATTTCATAAGTGAGCCGGCCATGGAGTCGGTGATGAGATGAAAAGGGATCTCTGCCTGTTTCAATTCCCAGGTTGTCAGCCTAGCTCCCTGTAGTAACGGGCGGGTTTCATCCACCCAAACATGGATGTCTTTTCCGGCATCATAAGCATGTAGGATAACGGAATAAGCTGTGCCATAAGCTCCTGTTGCAAGCCCGCCGGTATTACAATGCGTCAAAATATTCCAGCCTTTTTCTACCAGTTCGGCCCCGTTTTCGCCAATTTTTTTGCAAACCCTTTTATCTTCATCATGAATGGTTTTAGCTGTTTCTAATATGATCTTTTTGATCTCATCGAGCTCTTTATCTTTATTGGCATATACTGTTTGATTGATGCGTTCAAGGGCCCAACTTAAATTAATGGCTGTTGGCCGGGAGGATTTCAGATATTCAATCCATCTGTTCAATTCTACATTAAAACTGGTGAAGTTTTTAGATTCAAGATCCCGGATCCCCAGGTATAAACCATACGCCCCGGCTATGCCAATAGCGGGTGCCCCGCGGACTTTTAATTTTTTGATGGCTTCCCAAACCTGCCCGATAGTATTTATATCAGAATAAATTTCCCGCAGCGGGAGTTGAGTCTGATCCAAGATTACCAGATGATCTTCCTGCCACGATATCGATTCATAAGATTGCTTCATATTTAATTATTGCACACGGATTTAGCGGATGTTACGGATTTAGTTGAGGTGTTCTTTACGGTCGTTGGTAAATATTTTTCTTTTAATTTGAGGTTTTTTGCCAAAATTCAGAACTAGACCAACTTCCATATTGGTTGCCTTTAAATAATTCAGTATCTGAACTTCGTGTTCATGGAAGAGTCTCTCTACTGCTTTTAGTTCAATGATAATGAGATTTTCTACTACTAAATCAGCAAAATATTTTCCTACTAATTCTTTCTTGTAATTAACATTAATAGGAACCTGAGTCTTACATGATAGTCCGTTTTCATTTAGCTCTTTTGCTAAGGATTTTTCATATACATTTTCCAGAAAACCGAAGCCCAATGCGTTATATACATTATAAAAGCTTTTAATAATTTTCTCTGTCAACTCCGCATGTAGCATCAGCCCATTGGTTAGATTATCTGTCATCAAATATATAAAAATCCGTAACATCCGCTAAATCCGTGTGCCTTCATCAGTAGCCAGAAGCAAAACCGTCACCACGTGGATCAACGCCGCCTATGTAAGTGCCGTCATGCTCCACAAAGATATTATGAAATCTGCCAATAGCAGGATAGGGAAACAATCGGTGGCCTTTTTCTTCGAGTAATGCCTGCGTATCCGGACTAAGGCCAAAATCGTCAAACAAAAGCACATCCGGCAGCCACTGGTGGTGAAAGCGTGGGACAGCGGTAGCTTGCTGTGGCCGCATATCAAAAACTACCCTGTTCAAAAAGGATTGCAGGGTGGCTGTGATAATTCGCGGTCCACCGGCCGATCCTAAAATCATGTTCACCTTTCCGCCTTTGGTGACGATAGTGGGCGTCATGCTGGAGAGCATCCGCTTGCCCGGCTCGATGGCATTCGCTACTCCGCCAATTAAGCCATATTTATTTGGTTTTCCGGGTTGAGCCGAGAAGTCATCCATTTCATTATTTAGCAAAAATCCTGCTCCGTCAACGGCAACATGACTTCCAAACGAGCCATTCAGTGTTGTGGTCACCGCAACCGCATTTCCATCTGCATCAATAACTGAAAAATGAGTGGTTTCGGAAGATTCTGAAATAGAAAGTATTTCCCCATGGGAGAGTGACTGTGATGAAGTAGCATCGTCCATAGAAAAGGATTGCATGCGCTCTGCATTGTAGGATTCACTCAACAATTCATTCAAAGGGATATTCACAAAATCAGGATCACCCAGGAAATAAGCCCGGTCGGCAAATGCCCGGCGCATGGCCTCGGCAACTACATGGACGTAATCTGCTGAATTGTGCCCCATGGATTTCAAGTTATAATCTTCAATCATTTCCAGGATTTGGGTGATAGCCACACTGCCACTGCTCGGAGGAGGCATCATGTGGAGCGTGTAACCCATAAAATCAGTAGTAATCGGTTTACGCCATTTACTTTCATAATTACGGAGGTCACGGTACTCAATCAATCCGCCGGTTTTTTTCATTTGATTAACGATGGCATCGGCTACCGGGCCCAAATAAAATCCTTCCCGGCCAAAGTAGGAAATACGCCTCAGGGTTTCGGCTAAATCCGACTGTACAAATAAATCACCTTCCTTAAAAAAAGTAGTATCTCCGGTAGTAAAATATTTCTTGGAAGCCGGATATTTCTCTAAAGTTTCCTTATGATTATTTAGATCTTTTGCCTGGGAATAGGAAAGTTCGTAGCCTTCTGCAGCCAGTTTAATAGCCGGCTCAATGACTGCATCCAAAGGCAATCGCCCATAGCGCTCCAGGGCTTTGATCATACCGTCAACGGTTCCGGGAACACCGACCGAGAGAATTCCTTCCCAGCTTAAATCCGAATCTAATTCCCCATTTTTTATGTACATATCACGAGCAGCGCGAGCAGGAGCTTTTTCCCTGAAATCCAGTGTATTTGTTTCGCCGTTAGCGAGGTGAATGACCATAAATCCGCCCCCGCCGATATTTCCAGCACGGGGCAGGGTGACCGCTAAAGCAAACTGAACAGCAACCGCCGCATCCACCGCATTTCCGCCTTGTTTCAAAATATCCCGGCCAATTTCGGAAGCATATTTATCGGCTGAAACCACCAACCCGTTTTGGTAGGATTTGGAATTCAATACCTGTGCCGATAGTGAATGGGAAGTAACGAAAAGCGTTAAAAAGAGAAATAAAATGCGTGTAAATGTCATGAATTATCGTTTTTTGGTTCGCCGCTAAAGTAAGGGAAGTAAAAACTTAATGCTGAACGAAAGTTGTAAAGAAAAATTTCCCCTCGTTCCGTTGGTCTCCTGCGGAACGCCTACATTGAGGCTCCGCCTCAAACTATTTGTGAGGTAGTTCTTGACCATGTAGTCATGGAAGCTCACGTAGGCTGGACAGATTTGTCCGGCCGTTTTTTTATGCTTGGTTGCCATTATTTGGCACGGGCGGATAAATCTATCCGCCCTACGTTTTTAAGTCTTCCGGGATTTTATGCTCTTGGATGAAATTCCTTGTGTACCTGGTGCAGAAAAGACCGATCAACATGCGTGTAAATTTCGGTGGTTAAAATGGAGGAATGCCCCAGCATTTCCTGAACGGCCCGTAAATCAGCGCCGCCTTCCAGCAAATGGGTGGCAAAAGAATGGCGAAAAATATGGGGATATACATTCTTTTTGATATCAGCTTTTT
>JBBDLQ010000180.1:6786-13074 GCA_040878765.1 Balneolaceae bacterium
TCTAACACTTCAGGAAGTTTCGAAGCTTTTTTGGGAAGTTCAACCAGTTCGGCCGGGTTGGCTTTGGTGATGCCTTCCACCACGGCAAATTCATGAAACCCCCGGATGCTGGAAATATTTCGAGCCAGTGAACTGGATGAAAGGAGTTCTTCATCCACTAAAAAATTTAAAAAATCCTCGATATGGCTTAGTGTGACGCCGCCGAGATCGGTCATCTTTTTTTCTGAGGCCAAAAATAAAAAGTAGCGCTCCAGGTCGTTTTTGTAAGAAATAACCGAATTTTCTGAAAGTCCTTTTTCAAGCTTAACAAACTGTAAATATAAATCCAGTTCCTGCTTGAAGGCCACGGTTATTCTTCGTTTGGTTTTTCGTCTTCCTGTGGTTTCTCTGCTCCGTTTTCTGCAGCCGTTCTTTCAGCTTCAGCTTCTTTTTCTTTCTCTGCTTTTTCTCTTGCAATATCCTCCGGATATTCAACCCGGCTGTGATATACACCAACGAGAATATTCAGGAAGGTCTCCTTAATCACCTGAAGGTGCCGGAATGTTAGCGGACAGTGACTGAGTTGTCCTTCCGCAACCCGTTCATCTACCATGCGGTTTACGAGCGTTTCCAGCTTGCTGTAGGTGGGGTTTTTCATGGCTCGTGAAGCCGCTTCTATTCCATCAGCTAAAAACAATATTCCGGTTTCTTTGCTTGCCGGCAGTGGCCCTTCATACCGGAATTGTTCTTCCTGTAACATACTTTTAAGGCTTTCATCTTCTTTGGCCTTTTCAAAGAAGTAGCGGATCACGGTGGTACCGTGATGGGTTTTTATAAAATCTATGATGATATCCGGAAGGTCTTCCTCTTCGGCCATTTTTACGCCTTCACTTACGTGAGCCTTTATCACCATCGCACTCATTTGCGGCTTCAGGTTGTCATGTTCATTAATGCCTTTACTTTGATTTTCAACAAAATATTCGGGCTTCACCATTTTTCCAATATCGTGATATAATGCACCTACCCGGCAAAGCAGTGAATTCGCCCCAATGGCAGAGGCAGCAGCTTCTGATAGGTTCGCAACCTGGAGGCTATGGTGAAAAGTGCCGGGGGCTTTATTCATCAATTGTTTTAGAATAGGCTGGTTAGTATCACCCAATTCAATGAGTGTGAAATCGGTAGTGATACCGAATACTTTCTCAAAGAGCAGAATTATGGGATAGGTGAAAAGGATAAATACTGAACTAATAGCGATATAGACGAGATCGGTGCCAAAAGCTTCCCATCCGCTGAGAGTGGCAATATCAAAAGATCCCACTACAATCACATAAGTAATTAATACAACACCCGGAGTGGTAAAGAAGAACTGGGAACGATCTTTAATATCCCGCACCGAAAAAACGCCAAGGCTGCAGGCAGCAAAAGTGGCAACCACAAATTCAAAACTGTTCCCGTTTACCAATCCAAGTAAAGTAGCCAGGGTAATGGATGCAACCAACCCAACGCGGGAATCAAAAATTATAGTGAGCACAATTGGAGCAATAGCAATAGGAATAATGTACGGATCGGCAATATCGAGGTAGTTGATGAAACCGGAGGCAAAGGAAACCAATCCCATGGTTAAAAAAACAAGGAAGAAGAAGGCGTTGTTGGCAGTGATTTTGCGGCGATACAGATAAATGTACATGAAGAACACAAAGGTGATTGCCATAACAATAATGATCTGCCCCCCAAAACGAACCCATTGTTCAATTTCACTGGCATTTTGTGAACGAGCTTCTGCAAGGCTTTCCAGGATATTAGCCCGTTCCTGATTCACTAAATCTCCACGCCTTATAATAACCTGTCCCTGTGCAACTGCTCCTTTGGTTTCTGATATGTTGGACAGTGCTTCTTCCAGCCGTTCCTGAGTATCCTCTTCGCTATAGCGGAAATTGGGAATGATCACCTTATTATATAATTCCATAGCCAGCCGGGTATGCTGTTCATTAAATTGACGGTTTAACCGGAATTGTGCAAATTCATTGGCTTCCCTCAGGTCGCGAACCCGGTCCAGGTTAACCGATCGTTCCGTGCTTTCAACGGAATTTCGGACCGTGATTTTATCCGTATTCAGGTTACTTTTATTTCGGTCAATAATACCATCATCCACCAGCTGGTCAATCAAATACTCAAGCTGTTGTTTAATGCTAATGCCAATGAATTGGCTTGGGGCAAGGTTTTCGCGTTCAACTCTTGCATAGCTTTCAAGAATCCTCTCCCAGGAGGAATCTGTCAGATCAACATTAGTGAGACTTAATTCTCTTTTAAATCTTACGCTGTCATCATAAGCGCCATCCTCACCAGCTAATCTTGAACTTTGCCAATCGGAATATGCTTCTAAAACCACATGCATATCACGGTAAATGGAATCGAGACGAGTTTGAATGGTTATGGGCACATTATTATCAATGCGGAAAATAGGAGCTGTTTTTTCACGGATTTCCTCACGTTCCAGTTCAAGTTCAGCACTTGTTTTATTTATGGCGAAGGTAAATGGGGCAGTCAGGTCGGCATTTCTCCAAGGCTGACCCGGTGTATAATTCAACCCGGAATTAACCGGATTCCGTGGCAATGAAAAAACGCTAATTGCAATAAAAAGTATCAATATTGCAACGCGTATAAATGGATTACGCTTTAGAGAGTATTTTTCCTGCTCTTTTTTCTTTTTTTCGCCAATAAGAGGGGTAAGCTCTTTCCTTTTTTGGCCTAATCCGATTTTTTCGAGAAAGCTCATTATTATGATTTAGTAAGTGATTATATACAAGTTTACCAAGCGATGGCTAATTTACAAATCTATTTAATGGAATGAGATGTTAGTTTTTAGGTGTGAGGTTTTAGAATGAAAGTTTGAGTTGAGAGGGATAACCTCGATCTTAAATCGTCAATCATCAATCATAAATCGTAAAAAATGTCCTTTAGAACTAAAAAAAGTCTTGGCCAGCATTTTCTTACTGATAAGAATATTGTATTTAAAATTATTGATGCCATTGTCGCAGAACAATCTGATCGAATTATAGAAATCGGCTCGGGTACCGGGGCATTAACGAAATGGCTGGCAGAAAAGTTTGATGATGTTCACGCTATTGAAATTGATAAACGGGCGGTGGAAATTTTGCAACAGGAAATTGATAATCTTGTTATTCACCAAATAGATGTATTGAAAGTGAATTGGCCTGAATTGGTGAATCCGGACAAGCAGAACATAGTGCTGGGTAATTTACCGTATTATATAACAACACCTATTTTATTTAATCTTCTTGAGCACCGCTCACTTTTTTTGGAAGCCATTTTGATGATGCAGAAAGAAGTTGCTGAACGGTTGGTAGCGGAACATTCATCTAAACAATATGGAATATTAAGTGTACAAACGCAGCTTTTCTGTTCTCCCGAAATACTATTTGAAGTGTCCCGGAATTCGTTCAGCCCGCCACCAAAAGTTACGAGTGCCGTCATCAAACTAAAATTTGACAAACCTGAACTTCCCTTTCACGATGACAGCCTGAAGACAATTGTCCGGACGGCTTTTAACCAGCGACGTAAAAAACTGAGCAATTCCCTGAAGCCGGTTTTGGGAGAATATCAACCCGAAGGATTTAACCTTGATGATCGGGCCGAGCATTGGTCGCCACAAACTTATGCAAAGTTGGCAGAGCATTTGGAACACACTGACAAGTTATCTGAATAAGCCTACCGAACCCACAGGAAATTCACTAAAAGAGAGCCAATTACGTACTCTTTATTTATTTCTTTCTGTTTGGTACGGAACTTGCATTACAACGTGCAGAATAGAATAGGGCATAGCCCGAAAACATTTAATTATTAACTAAAACGAAAAGGAGTCATACAAATGGCTAAGATTAAACCTTTAGGCGACCGTGTACTGGTACAGGCCGAACCTGCCGAGGAAAAAACCAGTTCCGGAATTATCATTCCCGATACGGCTAAAGAAAAACCGCAACAAGGAACTGTGATAGCGGTTGGTGCCGGCAAAGTAGAAAATGGCACTAAAATTGAAATGAGTGTTAAGAAAGGGGATAAAGTCCTCTATGGAAAATATGCAGGTACGGAGATTACACTTGAAGGAGAAGAATACCTGATCATGCGCGAATCTGACATTATGGGTATTGTCTCGTAATTCCACTTTCAAAAAAAATAAATCATAAACTTAAAAATATAGATAATTATGTCTGCTAAGTTAGTTCACTACGATGTTGAAGCACGCGACGCATTAAAAAAAGGCGTCGACAAGCTCGCCAATGCGGTAAAAGTTACGCTTGGCCCTCGTGGACGAAATGTTGTTATTGAAAAATCATTCGGTTCACCTACAGTAACCAAAGATGGTGTGACTGTTGCAAAAGAAATTGAGCTGTCCGATAAAGTCCAGAATATGGGCGCTCAGATGGTAAAAGAAGTGGCTTCCAGAACCAGCGATAATGCCGGTGATGGTACTACAACTGCTACCGTTCTAGCACAAGCTATCCTCAGTGAGGGATTGAAAAACGTAACGGCCGGCGCAAATCCAATGGATTTAAAAGCCGGTATCGAAAAAGCGGTAAAAGCAATTGTTGAAGACCTCAAGAAAATGAGTCGCGACATTGACGACCGCAAAGAAATTGCTCAAATCGGAACCATTTCTGCCAACAACGACGAAACCATTGGTAACCTGATTGCCGATGCGATGGAAAAAGTTGGTAAAGACGGTGTAATCACGGTTGAAGAAGCCAAAGGAACCGAAACCTATCTCGAAACAGTAGAAGGTATGCAGTTCGACCGCGGTTATCTTTCACCTTACTTTGTGACCGATTCTGAGAAAATGATTACCGAATTGGAAGATCCTTACATCCTGATTTTTGATAAGAAAATCTCTTCGATGAAAGACTTGCTTCCAATACTGGAAAAAGTTGTTCAAAACGGAAATCCGCTGCTTATAATCGCTGAAGATATTGAAGGCGAAGCGTTGGCTACTCTGGTAGTTAACAAGTTACGCGGTTCCCTGAAAATTGCCGCTGTTAAAGCTCCCGGCTTTGGTGACAGGCGAAAAGCTATGCTGGAAGACCTCGCCATCCTGACAGGTGGTACAGTTATTTCCGAAGAGCGTGGTTACAAACTTGAAAACGCTACGCTTGATTTCTTAGGCCGTGCATCCCGTATTACTATCGACAAAGACAACACAACTATTGTTGATGGAAACGGAAAAGATGATGACATCAAAGCGAGAGTAAATCAGCTTAAATCTCAAATTGAAAACACAACTTCTGACTACGACCGCGAAAAACTGCAAGAACGCCTTGCCAAGTTAAGCGGCGGAGTTGCTGTACTTTATATTGGTGCATCTTCTGAAGTTGAAATGAAAGAGAAAAAAGCCCGCGTTGAAGATGCCCTGCATGCAACACGAGCTGCTGTTGAAGAAGGCATTGTCGCTGGTGGTGGCGTTGCCCTTATTCGTACTATTAAGGCTCTTGATAAGCTCAAGGGTGATACCCCCGACGAAAATGTGGGTATCCAAATTGTACGTAAGGCACTTGAATCTCCACTGCGCACTATTGCAAATAATGCCGGTGTTGAAGGCGCTATCGTAGTACAAAAAGTATTGGATGGCAAAGATGCTTTCGGATTTAACGCCCGTACCGAGGTTTATGAAGATCTCATCAAAGCCGGTGTAATTGATCCAACTAAAGTAACCAGAACAGCCCTTCAAAATGCTGCTTCTGTTGCCGGATTGATGCTGACCACCGAAGCTGTTATATCTGAGAAGCCATCTAAAGGCGATGATGATGATAACGGCGGCGGAATGCAAGGTGGAATGGGCGGCGGAATGCCAGGAATGGGAGGCATGGGCGGAATGATGTAATGCATCATCCCTCATAAATCTCATATAGATTACTCATCATTAACTCGCCCCAGCGCTGCTCTGCGTTGGGACGGATGTTACGACGCTGAGCGTCGTAACAAGAATTTAAAAACCCTGCACATTAAGTTGTGCGGGTTTTTTTGTTTATCGACTACAAAGCTGTGAATTTAATTTTTGTCCTCGTTCCGAAGGTTCATCTTCGTAACGCAGCTGGAGCTACATAACCCGTAAAAATGTTACGATAGTCATTCCGCGGCGCAAGCCGGAATC
Organism: Balneolaceae bacterium; assembly: GCA_040878765.1. Classification (GTDB taxonomy): domain Bacteria; phylum Bacteroidota; class Rhodothermia; order Balneolales; family Balneolaceae; genus Gracilimonas. Next base: position 12,929 of record JBBDLQ010000180.1, read on the forward strand.
TAAATGGTTTAAAAGTATCAACAGTTGATTTTCATGGCTGCAATTAGATCTTCGCTCTGCCTACCGGACAGGCAGGCTTCGCAAGGATGACCATTTCTTAGTTTTTGGTTCTCGTTGCTAAGCTCCGGCTTAGCAATGCCGTCCGG
>JBBDLQ010000181.1:0-13056 GCA_040878765.1 Balneolaceae bacterium
ATGACCGTTGGGTATTGGAGTCAGCATTAAAGGCAAAAGCTGATATTTTAGTTACCGGTGATAAAGATCTATTGGTTCATTCAAAAGATATCACCCAAATCAAGATTATTTCACCCCGAGGATTTTGGGAGATTTTAAAAGAATAAATCGGGCTCTAGGTTCAAGTTAGAAGTGCAACAATTAGTGATTTTCTTCAAAGCATTCTTTAGGGGTTTTGTAGTGGTGTCTTTTGCGGGGTCGGTTGTCTAATATATCGGCTCGCCGTTTTAACGCTGGGCCGTTATAAATCAGTGGTCATCCGCATAATCCGTGTCATCCGCGTTCTATTCCTTTCACCCGGTAATTTCCTTTTCTTTGGTTAGAGCCTTTTCTTAAATAATCGTACCTTTGGTTTTACCGAAACCAAAACGCTTCAATCACTCCATCGGAATGCCAAATACAACTATTCAGGAACCGGAAGTAACCTTAGAACTTGCCCTTGAACACGGCCTTAACGAAGAAGAATATGAAATGATAACCTCCAAACTGGGACGCGTACCCACTTTTACCGAGCTGGGTGTGTATTCCGTAATGTGGAGTGAGCATTGCTCGTACAAGAATTCAATCGTTGAGCTTAAAAAACTGCCAAGTGAAGGGGAAAATTTATTGGTGGGAGCCGGAGAAGAAAATGCCGGTTTAGTTGATCTCGGTGACGGACTTGGCTGCGCTTTCAAAATCGAAAGCCATAATCACCCTTCAGCAATTGAGCCTTATCAGGGTGCGGCAACGGGAGTGGGTGGTATTCACCGCGATATTTTTACCATGGGAGCCCGGCCGGTTGCCAGCTTAAATTCACTAAGATTTGGCAGTATGGATAATCCACGAGTCCGGTATTTGTTAGACGGCGTGGTCCGCGGAATTGGAGATTACGGAAACTCATTCGGCGTTCCTGTTATTGCCGGGGAAGTTTGTTTTGATGAAAGTTATGAAGGCAATCCGCTGGTAAATGCCATGAGTATCGGCTTGGTGAAAGAGGGAGAAACGGCTTCAGCTATTTCCAAAGGAATTGGGAATCCGGTGATCATTGTAGGAGCAAGTACGGGCCGGGATGGAATTCACGGGGCTACTTTTGCCTCCGAAGAGATCAGTGAAGCAAGTGAGGCGAAGCGTCCAAGTGTGCAGGTAGGTGATCCTTTCACCGAAAAATTATTACTTGAAGCTAGCTTAGAAGTACTCAAAACCGGTGCTGTTATTGGTATGCAGGATATGGGAGCCGCCGGAATTGCCTGTTCCACATCTGAAATGACGGCTAAAGGCGGACAGGGAATGAACGTTGATCTCGATAAAGTTCCGGCCCGCGAAGATGCTATGACGGCCTATGAATTACTGCTTTCAGAAAGTCAGGAGCGCATGCTTATTGTAGCTGAAAAAGGCCGCGAACAGGAAGTGATAGATGTATATGAAAAATGGGATCTTCATGGCGTGGTGATCGGTAAAGTTGTGGAAGGCGATAAAGTTACTTACTGGAAAGACGGCGAGATTAAAGCTGAAATTACCGCAGACCACCTGGTGCTTGGCGGTGGCGCTCCTCAATATATCCGCGAAGCCAAAAAGCCAGGGTACCTTGATGAAGTTCAGGGTTTTGATATTGACGGATTAAATCATCCCGAAGATCACACCGAAACCTTAAAAAAATTATTGGGATCACCGAACATTGCATCCAAGCGGTGGGTACACGAGCAGTACGATACCATGGTGCGAACCAATACCGTAACCGGCCCCGGCGCTTCTGATTCTGGCGTGATTCGCATCAAGGGAACTAAAAAAGGCCTGGTTGCCAAAACCGATTGTAACGGCCGGTATGTGTATTTGAACCCCCGGAAAGGTGGTCAAATTGCGGTGGCAGAATCAGCCCGAAATGTAGTTTGTTCCGGTGCCAAGCCAATGGCTATCACTAATTGCCTGAATTTTGGTAATCCCTACAAACCGGAAGTGTACTGGACTTTTAAAGAAGCTTTAGGTGGGATGAGCGATGCTTGCCGGGCACTGAATACTCCTGTTACCGGCGGAAATGTGAGTTTTTATAATGAAAATCCGAATGGGGCAATTTTCCCTTCACCAATAATCGGGATGCTTGGGGTGATAGAAGATGTGGAGAAACACCTTACAACTCCCGCCTTCAAAAAAGAAGGTGATATCGTGCTCTACATTGGGGCCGATCGAAAAGGCCTTGGCGGTAGCGAATATTTAAAAGTTTTGCATGATCTCACTATAGGAGATGCCCCCGAAATAGATCTTGATTTTGAAATGAAATTGCAGGAAGCCTTACTTACTGCAATCAAATTGGGGTTAATAACAGCAGCCCATGATATCTCGGATGGCGGATTAGCTGTTACACTTACCGAGATGGCAATTTTTGGCAAAAAAGGTGCAGAAGTTTCGGTGGAGACACTGACAGGTTCACCCCATGAAATTCTGTTTAGCGAGGCGCAATCAGGTGTGGTAATTACAATACCTGCTCCTGAACTTCAAACCGTGAAGCATCACTTTAAAGAAGCCGGGGTTAATCTCTATGAATTGGGAGTGGTGAAAGGGGATTCACTGAAAATAAAAGACCTTGTTTCCCTGAAAGTTTTTGAATCAGAAGAGATTTATGAAAGTGTACTCCCGAAAGCCATGGGTGCCTGAACATTATATTTTAGTGTAACTTTAGACGTTGTTTTTCAAAATAAAGTTAGAATTATATGTTTGATTGATTAGTTTAACAAGACAAAATTGTAGGGCAGAAATTAAACTGGAAGGTAATAATAGTGCCGAATGAAGATCCATTAATACTGATTATTGAAGACACAGAAGTGATCTATGAGCTGCTTAAATACAAATTAAAGAAGAGCGGCTATCGGTTTGAACACAGGGCAAATGGCAGAGAGGGGTTGGAAGCTGTAACAGAAATAAATCCGGATTTAATCTTACTTGATGTGATGCTACCGGGGATGAATGGTTTTGAGGTACTTCGGCAAATTCGGGAAAATCCTGCTACAAAAACGAAAAAAGTGATTATGCTTACCAGTAAAAACAGGGAAGAAGACATCATGAAAGGGCATGATTTAGGGGCTGACAGATACATTGAAAAACCGTTTAAACCAAATGTTTTGATGTTGAGAATTGAAGAAGTGCTAGGTGAATGAACCCTGAGTCTTTTTATCCTTAACTATGGATATTTCTATTTATTTACTATTAGCTATCTCGGTGGTTCTTTTTAGCCTTACCTCACTTTTGTTTTTCAGTGTTATAATTATACGCTTCAGACATCGAAGGTGGACGAAAAAAGTTAAACAGTATAAAAAAGACCTGCTGCCCCCTGTACTTGAGTATTTAGAAGAAGGGGGAGATATATCTAATCTGGAAAAATATTTTCATAATGATAAATCAGAATACTATGCATTTGTGAAGATAGTGACTAATCTTCTATCTCAGTTAGAAGGTCCGGATGCCGACCGATTACAAGAGTTATTGTATTTGGATCCCATATTTGATCACTATTATAAATTACTTAATTCAAGAAATGATATAGATCGTGTAAAGGCCTGTATTTATTTTAGTCATGTTCGCTTAGTGAACTATAAAGTGATTAAAAAATTAGAAGAATTTCTTAACTCATCTAACATGATGCTTGTTTTTTCGGCGGCCACGGCATTGATGGGAAGTGAGGACGTAAAAATTAGAGCTGAAGCCCTGAATAGCGTTGCCAAAATGAAGGGAATTTCTGATATGGCACTACTTGAGTTATTCCATAAATTTCATTCAGGTGAGGATGATCAGTTGGAATCAGAGGGGGAGGTTTTGAAAGAAGTTATATCGAATCCATCCATCACTCCTGAAAACAGGGCATTGTTAATTTTGGGAGTAGCTGAAAGGGGGTATTATAATATGGTGGAGTTTTTATTAGATAAGCTCAAAAAACCCATCGAAATTTGGGATAACCCTGATGTACTTCATGCATTGATCAAAGCACAGGGAGAATTTTATAATGTTTCTTCAGTAGATACCATCCGGCAGTATTTAACTCATGAACATCCTAAAGTTGTAATTGCAGCTATTGAAGAGCTGAGTGATTATGGCAGTGAAAAAGACCTCACTACATATCATACGTTATTGACTCATGCTGATAATGAAGTACGCCAGGCAGCAGTATTTGCCCTGATAAATAATGATCAAAATGAATCGCAGATTTTGTCCGGCGTTCCGGATGATCTAAAGGAAGAGATTCGAAATATCATTTTGAAATTTAAAACAGAAAAGAATGATCAATAGGATGATGGAGATCAAGGGTTTAGGTAAATAATGAATGAATGAAATAAGAGCCATTTTACAGGAATTTGTAAACTTTATGGAGCCAACCTCGTGGTTATTCATAGGGTATTTCCTGTTTGTTAATCTGACTTATATCCTTCTGGTTATTATTTCCTTTTTTTATATCCGCCAACAACAAAATTATTATCAGGTATTCAACCTAAAGGGTTTGTTCAATTCTGACCTCTACCGGCCTGTTAGTATTCTTTCCCCGGCCTATAACGAACAAGTAAATATCATTGCATCGGTTGAGGCGTTGCTGCAGCTGCACTTCTCGGATTTTGAGGTGATCGTCATCAACGATGGAAGTACTGATAATACCTTACAACTTCTCATCGACCATTTTGAACTATATGAAATTGACACCCCTTCAGATCTTCCTATAGATCACAAACCCATTAAGAAAGTATACAGGTCTCCAATTTATTCAGAACTGAAGGTTGTGGATAAAGTAAATGGACGAAAAGCGGATGCGCTAAATGCGGGAATTAATGTCTCAAGAAAAGATCTTGTTTGCTCCATAGATGCTGATTCCATCCTTGAACCGGATGTATTGGTGAAACTGCTGAAAGCATTTATGGAAGAGGAAGGAGTGGTAGCAGTTGGCGGCATTGTACGCATTGCTAATGGGTGTAAAATCGAAGATAATATTGTTAAGAAAGTAGACCTGCCAAAGTCTTATCTCGGAAAAATTCAAACCGTAGAATATTTACGCTCATTTTTATTTGGCCGTGTTGGCTGGGATTATTTAGACAGTTTACTGATTATATCAGGTGCTTTTGGCGTTTTTGACAAGAAAGCAGTTACAGAAGTTGGGGGATATTTGCACGACACCGTGGGAGAGGATATGGAATTGGTGGTGCGGTTACATCGGCATTTTAAAGAAAAAGGAGAAAAGTACAGTGTTCGCTTTCTCCCGGAACCAGTTTGCTGGACAGAAGTTCCTGAAAGCTGGTCGGTTTTAGGAAAGCAGCGTAACCGGTGGCAGCGAGGGTTAGCCGATACCATGTGGAGGCACAAGAAAATGCTTTTAAATCCCAAATATGGACGCCTTGGGATGTTAGCCATGCCTTATTTCTTTTTTATTGAGATGTTAGGCCCGGTAATAGAAATTTTTGGTTTTGTATATTTTCTGATCGTTTTGTTTTTAGCAGGATTCAATTCATCATTTGTGTTACTGTTTTTGACGGTCTCGGTATTTCTGGGAATGGTTTTATCCATAACATCAGTACTATGTGAAGAGTTGTCTTTCAGGCGATATCCCACGCTCGGTAATATCGCCTATTTGACCCTTTATGCTTTCCTGGAAAATATCGGATATCGACAAATTCATACCTGGTGGAGATTTAAAGGGCTTATAGATTATCTAAAAGGTGACAAGGAGTGGGGCAAAATGGTAAGGCTGGGGATAGGAAACTCACAAACCCAAAAACAAAAAAATAAGATTATTGACCGGATCAAACCTGCCGGTTATTGGTTTGTTGTATTTGGAACAGGTTTATTGGTTTTACTTTTGGTAGTTCATGTATTGATAGATCATTCCTTAATACCGGATATATTTTCGATAATATCATCAAAGACTGGATTCTGAAAATTTAGAATTAAAAGAAAAAGAGATTTCAAGTGAAAACATACAAACAAACATATTTTAAAACCCTGATTCTGTTGCTGTTGATTGCTGCAGTTTTACCACTCAATACTAAGGCTCAGGTAGTTGAAAACGTGGATCAGTCATTCATGGAAGCCAGAGAACTGGCCTTTGATGGTGAAAGAGAAAAAGCACGTAAATTGGCTTATGTCATTCTTGAAATCTCTCCCAACTATCATGACGTCCGCATATTGATTGCCCGCACTTATGCATGGGATGGAGAATATGCTAAGGCTCGTGAGGAGCTGAATTATGTACTTGATCATAGTCCGGAATACAAAGATGCTCTTTTTGCAGCCATTGATAATGAAACCTGGGCTGAGAATTATGAGGCAGCGTTGGCTTATTCAAAACAGGCCGTCAGATACTATTCCGTAAATGTTGATGTCCTTTTAAAACGGGCCAAAACATTAAATACAGCTGGGAGGGAGCAAGTAGCACTTCAGGTTTTAAACCAAATTGAAAGAATAGACCAAACCAGTCCAGAGGCAAAAGATTTGCGTCAGTCCATCAAAGCCGCCCGGCAGGATTATACGGTTACTGCGGCCTATACCTATGATACTTTTGAGGATATTTTTGATGACATTCATAAAAGCTACTTGCAGATCTCAAGAAGAACTGATTATGGTTCTGTAATTGGCCGTGTTAATTATCAAAATCGATTTTCGGCCAATGGCTTACAGGCCGAACTCGATTTCTACCCTTCAATCGCTGACGGCTGGTATGGATATGTGAGTGCGGGATTATCTTCCAGCAGTTTATTCCCCTCATTCAGGAGCGGGGCGGAGTTATACCATAATCTTCCCAATGCTTTTGAGGTATCACTTGGTTTCAGATATCTGAATTTCAGCAATGATGTTTGGATTTTTACCGGGACTGCATCCAAATATTGGGGAAGTTGGCTCTTCACGCTGCGGCCTTATATAACTCCGAGTTCCGTAGGTGTTTCAAGATCCATAAGTTTTTTAGCCCGTAAATATATATCCGGTCCGGAAAATTATGTGACTTTCAGGGGAGGATTTGGTTTCTATCCCGAGGAAAGAAGATTTCAGGATGTTTCGGGAGATGTGTTCTTTACAGAATCCCAGTTTCTCGGTATCGACGGGTACAAGGAACTGCGGTATAATTTGTCGGTATTTCTTTCAATTGATGCTGCCCGACAAGAACTGACTTTTGACCCAGGTAGTTTTATTAATGTATTTACTCTGAATGGGGGCGTAATAGTAAAATTTTAGTTTGAATTCAGCTGTAGCTTCAGCTCATTCAGATTTACATTGTCCGGGTCCAATTGTAATCCCCTTTCTGTCCATTCCCGGGCATTTTGGTGTTCCTTCAGCAAATAATGAGTTCGGGCCTTGCGGTATATAAGCGGGATGAAGTCGGGATTCCTTTCCAATCCTTCATTGATATATTTCAAGCTCTGAAGATGCATACTTTGCCAGTAATAAAGGTCGGCAAGAGCTACATAGACATCGCTATATTCAGGAGCCCGTTTAAGTGTTTCTTCAAAAACAGGTAATGCTTGAGTGTAATTTCCATTCCAGGCAAACGTTCGTCCATATAGTAATCGGGCATCATGAAAATCCGGGACTTTTCTGAGGAGATTTCTTAAAATTATCTGTGCGTATTCGTAATTATTCTGTATCGCCGAATCCCGGGCTATTTCAAAAAGTTTAGTTTCTGAATAATTTAGAAGTCCCTCTCGCTGCAGAAATTTAGTGTCATTTTCGATCTGTAAGTATTGAGTTTTTTGCTCTTCAGTAAGCCTTAGTAGTTTATTGTTTTCCGTTACATAGGTATTCATACTCTTGAAAGCATTCAGTTTCTCCTGTAAACCCTGTTTTATGGTCTCATTTTCATATTCGCCCACCAGCATACCTTCATAAAGTGTATAGAGACGATCATCAGAAAGAAAATGGGTTCCGGAAAGGTAATCCACTATTTGGTTTTTAGTCCTCATAAAAGGCACCTCCTTATTTGCTGCAAATGATTTACTTGTGCTCAACGTATCACCCATCCAGTGAACGTATTCAGGAATAGAAATTCGGTCTTCATAATTTGCAGCCAGATATCCAAGCAGAGAGGGTGTGACATCCAGATGTGAAGAAACACCCTTAATTTCACGGGATTCCCTGAGCATGGGGGAATAGATCATGAATGGAACATAATACCGGGCAATGCGATCACGATGGGGAATGGGAACCATGCGATGATCTCCGGTTATAATAAATATTGTTCGTTCAAAATCGGCTCTATTTTTATACCTGTTGATGAGACCTCGGATAGAATCGTCTGTGTAAAGCAATGCTGAAAACAGATCTTTATAATTTTGATATTCATCTTTTTTAGTTTGAGGCAATTCAAGGGTATTGAGTATCTGATTAAATTTTTGATTATAAGCCTCAGCATTTGGTATAATAAACGGTTCATGGAAATTCAGGGTGAAAAAGATGTCAAGTCGAGGCTTAGTGTTGCTGAAATCATCCAGAAATGTAAAGGCGAAGTCATACAAATCATGATCGGCATATCCCCAGGTGAAATTGCCTTCAATCATATCCATTTTTTCATAAGAATCCGGAAAGCGTGATTCATTAACAACCAAGTCAATCCGCTGCCTGTCCAAAAACTGGTTCAGGTTATCGAAGTTAGTGTTGTACCCCCCAAAATAATTGGTCTGATAACCATTGTTGTTCAATATTGAAATTAAAGAATGATGTTCCGGCATCTGAGCCCCAAGATCCATAAATCCGCTTCTGCCGTAGGGTAAAGATCCAAACATGACGGGTTGCGCATTAAAAGAACGTCCGCTTGTTGCTAAGAAATGTGTCCAGTATAAACCCTTTTTAGCCAGTGAATCCATGAATGGGGTGAAACCGCCATATGAGGCATGGGGTGGCATCAGTGTACCTCCCAGGCTTTCCACAATAACAAAAACGAAGTTTGGTGGATTTTCCGACTTATTGAAAAAGCGTCCGAGTACATCAGGGGTGTTAGATGTTCGCAATAAGGGATATTCCTGACCGCGGTATGTATTTGAACCAGCCGATGAGAAAAAATAGGTTGCAGAATTACGGTAGAAGTAGGAAGCTTTATTCACAGAAATGGAGTAAAACACCTCCTTTTCAAAATCTTCTGATTCTGGGTGTGTGATAAGACTCACTAATCCAAATAGACCAGTTAGAGATAAAATTATCCATATAGATTTCCGACTGTATTTCATTCTGTTGAACAATCGGTTCATCCCCAAGAAAAGTAATGGGAAGAGTATGTATGGAATAATTTGAATTAACCCAAAGCTAACCGAAGTATTAACCGTATCGGTAATCTCTCCAAAATTGTATGCCCAAAAATCTACTCCAAGAAGAACCAGAACTTCACCGTAATATTGAATCAACCCTATATAACTCACAAAAAATAAAACGATAAGCGTGTTTAAAAACGCTATAGTGAAGTGTGGGACAATTTTAAATAATAATATCCAAACCAGGAAGAGGATGACGCTCCAGTACGAATACAAGAATAAATCGGAGGGGAGGGTGAGAACATATTGATAAAGAGTACCATCTGGAAGTACAAAATTATTTGTGACGAGTATAATTTCATATATACGGATGAAAATACCTGTTGAAACAAAAGCCACCAGAGTTGAAATGATACCCCTTAAGCCATCATCTGTAAAACTGAAATATTTCTGAAACAGACTTAAACGCGACACTTAAGAGGATTTTTAATATTGGATGTATAGTATTGCATGTAGAATATAAACTTTAGACAGGAAAAGTGAATTAATCAACCACCGGACAATCATCAAGGCATTTTTTATAGGCTTTTCCCAGAATATCCAGTCCTTCATCGATCTGCTCTTGAGTTATGGTAAGTGGCGGACGGAAACGTACAGTGTTGGGACCGCATCCCAGAATCATCAATCCATTGCTAATACATTCCTTTACTATAGCATTCCGGGAATCTGTATCGGGAAGGTCGATGGCGCAAAACAATCCTTTTCCACGCGGATTGGAAAAATGTTCGTACTGCCCAGCCAAATCATCTAACCTAGAATGAAGATAATCTCCAACTGTAGCCGCATTTTCAACGAGGTTTTCTTCTTCAATAATATTTAGGATTCGGCCAAAACGAACCATATCAACCAGGTTGCCGCCCCATGTAGAATTGATACGAGAAGAAACATGAAAACAGTTGGTTTTCACTTCATCAACCCTATTACTTGCTAAAATTCCACAAACCTGTGCTTTTTTACCAAAAGCGAGAATGTCCGGTTTTACGAAATGCTCATGAGCCCAGAACTTCCCAGTCATACCAACGCCGGTTTGCACTTCATCATAAATAAGCAACGCATCATGTTTGTCAGCCAGATCACGAAGTGCCTGATGAAATTCCAGTCTGAAATGACGATCACCACCTTCACCCTGAATGGGCTCAATGAGAATACAGGCAATATCGTCCTTGAACTGCTCGAAATAATTCTCAGCTTGTTGGATTGCAATTTTTTCTTGCCGGGCTGTTTCTTCAATATTTTCATCCGTAGCGGGAAATGACATAGCAGGGCTAATAACCCTGGGCCAATCAAATTTCGGGAAGTATTTTACTTTATTGGGAACCGTGTTTGTTACAGAAAGGGTATATCCTGAACGGCCGTGAAATGCTTTTTCAAAATGCATCACTTTATGGCCTTTTTCTTCGGTATAACCTTTTTCGAAGTTTTTTTGAACCTTCCAGTCGAAGGCTACCTTCATGGCGTTCTCAACAGCCAATGCACCGCCTGATATAAAAAAGGAATAAGGCATATAATCAGGAATTCCAACCCGATCGAATGCCTCCATAAATTCCGCCAGGTCTTTTGTATAAATATCTGAATTCGACGGTTTATTTATGGCAACGCGTCCCAGTTTATTCATAAAGTCTTCATCCCTGGCAATTTTGGGGTGATTCATCCCCAGCGGATTCGAGGCAAAAAAAGTAAAGAAATCCAGGTATCGTTTTCCAGATTTGGAATCATATAAATAGGGCCCCTCACTTTCCTCCAGATCCAATACCATTTCATAACCGTCGGTAAGCATGTGCTTGCTTAACACCGTACGCACATTTTTGGGGAGTATAGTCATAGAATCTCGCATCTTCGTCCTCAATAGTTTTGTTCCTAAATAAATATTAGCCAAGGCTGATTTTTTAAAAATCAAACAAAGCAGGAATGTTTTTTCCGTTTGTTAGCAGGCAGGTTGAGATGAATTCCAAAATTGATTCACAAATTGATGAATTACTCTCACACTATTTAAGCTACCAAATTCGGCTAATTGCCTCAATAGCGTTTAACTTCACTAAAGTTGAAAAAGCGCTTTTTTGGTTTAATTGCGGTGCGTGAGTTTTATGGTTTCAATTAGCGAAACTCATCACTTTTTAAACTCAGTAAGGGTTTTTCGGATGATCGCCACGCATTCCTGTAATTGTTCCTCAGTAATAACAAGCGGGGGAGCAAAACGGATGATATTTCCATGGGTTGGTTTGGCAAGCAGCCCATTGTCTTTTAGAGCTACACAAAATTTCCAGGCAGTGTCGCTTTCCGGTGAATCATTGATAATTACTGCATTTAACAATCCTTTTCCGCGTACATGGATAAACAGATCAAACTCTTCGACCAGTTTTTGCATTTCAGCCCTGAAAATGTCTCCCAGTTTTCGCGCATTTTGGGCTAATTTCTCTTTTCTGACTACCTCAAGAGCTGCCATTGCCACTTTACATGCGAGGGGATTTCCGCCGAATGTAGATCCATGCTGACCGGGTTTTATCACATCCATAATGTGGTTATCAGCTAATACTGCTGAGACAGGATATGCCCCGCCTGAGAGTGCTTTGCCTAAAATCAGGATATCCGGCTTGGTATAGGTTGACTGACGCTCACACTGCCCCTGACATGTGCAATCGCCACACACGGCAAGCAGGCTGCCTGTACGGGCAATTCCTGTTTGAATTTCATCCGCAATGAAAAGCACATTCTTTTCCCGGCAGCGTTGGGCCATTTTGGGGATGTAATCATCAGCCGGGACAACTACACCAGCCTCGCCCTGAATAGGCTCTGCCAAAACACCGGCAATGTTCGGTTGTTCAAGGGCTTCTTCAAGAGCTTCCAAATTGTTGTATGGAATTTTGATAAAGCCGGGGGTATAAGGGCCAAAATTTTTACGGGCATCCGGATCATTGGAGAAGGAGATTACGGTAGTTGTGCGTCCGTGAAAGTTATTTTCTAACACTATTATCTGAGCCTGTTGCTCTGGAATTCCTTTTTTCTCGTAAGCCCATTTTCGGCATATCTTAATAGCTGTTTCTACTCCTTCAGCTCCGGTATTCATAGGGAGCACTTTATCAAAGCCAAAGTATTCAGTTACATACTTTTCATACTCTCCCAGAACATTATTGTAGAAAGCACGGGAAGTCAGACTCAGTGTTTCAGCCTGTTCAATTAAGGCTTTTGTAATTTCGGGATGGCTGTGCCCCTGATTTACGGCAGAATAGGCAGACAGGAAATCAAAATATTTATTCCCTTCCGGATCCCACACATGAACTCCTTTGCCTTTGGAAAGTACCACGGGAAGGGGATGGTAGTTATGTGCACCGTATTCATCTTCTAATTCGATAGCTTTCTTACTTGTGATCATAAAATTTTATCCGACTTTATATTTTCTTTTAAATTACTAAATCATTAGCTGAAAGATTAGCAAGAAATCTAAAAATTAGCTTGATATCGGATGGATATAAGTCGTATATTTAATTCTCGAAATCGCGGGGTGGAGCAGCTGGTAGCTCGTCGGGCTCATAACCCGAAGGTCGTAGGTTCGAATCCTACCCCCGCCACTATAAAGGCTTCCTGATTTGATTCAGGTAGCCTTTTTTTATTGATGAAATATGAGGCTCATAACCCGAAGGTCGTAGGTTCTGCCAAAGGCATCCCTTCGGGAGAATCCTACCCCCGCCACTATTTAAAGCCTTCTGAATTTGTTCAGAGGGCTTTTTTTTGTTGAACATAATTTGTAGAATATTTTTTATCGGGAGTAGGGTTTATA
>JBBDLQ010000182.1:0-12868 GCA_040878765.1 Balneolaceae bacterium
TTCTATAAAAACTTTTTGCAGTTCTGCCGCAGGCATTCCTTCGGAAGTTTATTTCCAGAATGAACTCCCCAACCCAATTTTTGAATTGTAATTACAGAATTATTCAGGTTCAGTGAACGTATCTTTCTTTTCAAACTCGAATTCAAATAACGTTCCTTCTTCATTTCGGTAACTAAAAGTAGCGCTCAACTGTTTGGCTAAGGTCTTTATTAAGGTCATGCCCATCGATGTATTTATGTTCGAATCCTGAATTTCCGGCAACCCAATACCGTTATCCTTTATTTTCAAGATTAGATTATCGTTAGGTTGATTCAGGCAAACCGAAATATTTCCGTTTTTTCTGCCATCAAAAGCATGCTTAAAACTATTGGTCAATATTTCATTAAGTATAAGTCCGCATGGAATAGCTTGGGTAATGGGTAATTTCACAGCTTTTATATCGAGGTCAATTTTAACCGAAATATCTGTACTTCGCATGGTTCTGTGAATCACATCCGTTAGTTCCTCAAAATACTGTTGGATATCAACCTCCGAAAAATCCTCACTTTGATACAGTTTTTCGTGAACCATGGCTATGGAGTTCACACGCATTTGGCTGGCTTTAAGGATACGCTTGGCACTTTCATTTTCTGCTGAATAAGATTGCAGTTCCAATAATCCAGTGATAACAGCTAAATTATTTTTAACACGGTGATGAACTTCAGCCAGCAGAATTTCCTTTTCCCTCAATGATTTATGCACCTGCTCTTCCGCTTTCTTACGATCAGTGATGTCTACATAAATCCCATAAATGCCCACAACACTTTTTTCTACAACTACGGGAACAGCATAAATAATTACATCAAGAACGGTACCGTCTTTTCGAATACGTTTATCAGTCACTTCTTTTACCCGGTCGGTTTCGGACAGGCGTGCGGCTTCTTCTTTTCTTTTTTCAGGGACAATCAATTTATCCAATTCAAGTCCTTTAAGCTCTTCCTCCCTATAACCAAAAAGTTGTTCAAAGCCATCATTCACCATTTCTACTTCCCGGTGTTCATTCAGTAATGCAATGCCAATGGGTGATGAATTAAAAAGTTTGCTAAATAACCCTTCCCTCTGCTTCAATGCTTCTTCCGATTCTTTTCGGTCCGAGATATCCCGCTCTATAACAATCAGCACTTCCTCACCAAAATAGGCGCCGGTATTTACCAAAAACTCGGTAGGGAATATTTCCCCGTTCTTTTTACGTCCCCACCCTTCAAACTTACCCGGTTTTCCATTATGAGCAAGTTTGGTAATTTCTTTAATACGCTCTTCATCATATTTACCAGGCGCTGACAGCACCCTGTTATGTTTACCAACCACTTCATTTCTGTGGTACCCAAAAGTTGATTTAAGGCCTTCATTAACCTCAATGATGATTCCATCTTTATTTAACAGGTAAATAGCGTCACTTATAGAATTGAACAGATCCTGATAACTCATCATACTCCGCTTGGCATTATCGAGGGCTTCCTCGCGGGCAGTTACATCATGAGTTAATGAAAAAATTGCCTCTACCTCACCGTCAGCATTGTAGAGTAATGAATTGTACCATTCACAATAAATAACCTTTCCATCTTTACGGATATTCCGATTGATGATGGAAACATTTTGAACACCTTTCTCAAAAGCCTCTTCAAGTTTCTTTCGCACATAATCTAAATCATCTTTATGGATAAATTTCTTGAGTAACTGGTTCTCTGAAATTGCCTCTACTTCGGAATATCCAAATATTTCTTCTGCTTTTTCTGACCACCTGATGATATTCAGGGAAGGATCCCATTCGATCTCAGCAAGGGGGAAATTATTCAGGTTCAATTGGCTCGAAATGACTTTATTTCCCAATTTCTTGCCTATAACTAAACTAGTGATATTATGGGCAATAACAAGCTTGGCTGGTTTTTCTTTATAATTTATCAGATGACCTGATAGCTGAAAATACAGGTCCTTTCCTTCCCGTGTCTTAAAATTCCAGATTCTCCCAAAATCTTTATTGATACCTTTTTTATTTATAAGGCCCAGCTCTTCAACAGTTTTTTGCTCCCCTAAATCAATTATTCTTTTATTCAGAAATTTTTCCTTTGGGTATTCCAAAATTTCAGATGTTGCAGCGTTTACATCCAAAATTTTTAAAGTTGCCTGTTCACAAATGAACATAGGCTGAGCATCGAAGAAACTATCCTCAGAGGTAAATTTCATTTAAAAAAATTATAGATTTTTTTTAGCCGAACGAATATCCCATTTATGAATCATCAAATCCAATAATTTTCCTGATAAATAATCCCCATAATAAGACTGTGTGTACATACTATTTTTTTTATCTTAAGGCATTAACGAATTCTTGAGAATTTAACACTGAATGGCAGACAAAAAAATTACACTTACATTACCCGACGGAACACAACGTGAATATTCATCAGAAACCACAGGATTCGAAGTAGCCCAATCTATTTCTTCCGGCTTAGCCCGTGCCGCTCTTAGCATTACTGCGAATGGAGATATTTTGGATTTGGATCGTCCTATTACCGAAAATGCAGAAATCACAATAAATACCTGGGAAAGTGAAGAAGGAAAATATACCTTCTGGCATTCCTCTGCTCACCTGTTGGCTGAGGCTGTTCAGGAGTTGTATCCGGACGCGAAATTTGGCATCGGCCCACCCATCGAAAATGGATTCTATTACGATATAGATTTTGGGGATACCCAAATCACCTCCGATGACTTACCTAAAATTGAGGATAAGTTTATTGAAATGGCTCGTAAAAAATCAAAATTCGAGCGAAAAGATATTTCAAAAGATAACGCCCTCAGTTATTACAAAGAAAAGGGAAATGAATATAAAGTTGACCTGATTGAAGACCTGGAAGACGGAAGTATTACTTTTTATACACAAGGTGATTTCACCGATTTGTGCCGCGGACCTCATGTACCCGATTCTGGTGTGGTAAAAGCAGTAAAACTAACCAGTTTAGCCGGCGCATATTGGCGGGGCGACTCTGACAGCAAACAGCTTACCAGGATTTACGGGATCAGTTTTCCGAAGCAAAAATTACTGGAAGAACATCTCACCCGAATTGAAGAAGCCAAAAAACGTGATCATCGTAAGCTCGGGAAAGAACTTGGTATCTACATGATCGATAAAATGGTTGGCAGCGGCTTACCCATGTGGCTGCCAAACGGAACTATTTTACGTCGGACACTTGAAGCATTCCTGAGAGATGAGCAAAAAAAGCGTGGCTATAAAGAGGTCATCACCCCGCATATCGCAAATATTGAATTGTACAAAACTTCGGGACACTACCCCTATTATCAGGATTCTCAATATAATCCTATGAAGGTTGATGACGAAGAATATATGCTGAAGCCAATGAACTGTCCGCATCACCACCGGATCTATTCCAACGAAATGCGCAGCTACAGAGACCTTCCCCTTCGCCTGGCCGAGTTTGGTTCGGTTTACCGGTATGAACAATCGGGTGAGCTAAGCGGCCTTTCCAGAGTTCGGGGTTTCACTCAGGATGATGCTCATATTTACTGCACGCACGATCAGCTTAAAACCGAGATCAAAAATACTATTGAATTAACCCAAATGGTTTTCAGTACTTTCGGAATGCCGGTGGATATCCGCCTGTCTTATCGGGATGATAATGAAAAGAAATATGGCGGAAATTCAGAATACTGGGATCGTGCACAAAAAGAAATTAAAGAGGTGGCTGATGAAATGGAGCTCAAATATACGGTTGCTCCGGGAGAAGCAAGCTTCTACGGCCCAAAAATTGATTTTATAATCCGGGATGCCATCGGCCGAAAGTGGCAGCTTGGAACCGTACAGGTTGATTATGTAATGCCGGAACGCTTCGACCTGACTTACATCGGCTCCGATAATGAAAAACACCGGCCGGTTATCATTCACCGTGCGCCATTTGGTTCTATGGAACGATTCACAAGTATTTTAATTGAACACTTTGCCGGCGATTTCCCATTGTGGTTATCCCCGGAACAAGTTCGAATTCTCCCTATTTCAGATGAACAAAATTCTTATGGTGAATATTGCCTTGAAAAACTGCAGGAAATTGGAGTTCGGGCAGAAATTGACGCACGAAGTGAGCAGATCGGAGGAAAAATCCGGGATGCGGAAACGAGCAAGACCCCATATATGTTAATTGTGGGTGCAAAGGAAGTTGAAAATAAAACCGTTTCGGTACGTCGTCATAAAAAAGGCGATATTGGAACTTTCGATTTTTCTGATTTTCTTACAGATGTTAAAACTGAAATTCAAACTAAAGCTTTACCTAAAGACTAACTAAACAAAGAGGTTACTATCGCAAGAAGAAACTTTCAGAGACGACCTACAAATGAAGATCGTCCTCGAATTAATGAAGAAATTAATGCCGACCAGGTACGGGTCATAAAACCTGATGATGAGCACGAAATTGCTACATCCGAACGCGCACTGCAAATAGCCGCTTCGTATAATCTTGATCTCGTAGAAGTTGCACCAAATGCCAAACCCCCGGTATGCAAGGTGATCGACTACGGAAAATTCATGTACGAGAAAAAGAAAAAAGAAAAGGAAGCAAAAAAGAAACAGCATACTATTTCTGTAAAGGAATTACGCTTCCGGCCCAACACTGATGACCATGATCTTGAATTTAAAACCCGCCATGCTCGTGAATTTTTGGAAGGTGGGGATAAAGTAAAGGCAACAGTTCAATTTCGCGGACGCGATATGCTCTATACTGAAAAGGGCGAATTACTGCTTTTACAGCTTGCTAAAGATCTCGAAGATGTTGGGAAAATTGAAACCAAGCCTAATATGGAAGGCCGAAGAATGATTATGATGTTGTCCCCATCTAAAAGTTAATTCCATCATTGCGAAGGGATATAAAACTCCCTATTTTATAAGTCTTTAAATTTTCACAAAAGTTGGTGGATTTCCATGCCAAAAATGAAAAGTAACAGTGGTGCTAAAAAGCGGTTTAAGGTTACCGGTACCGGTAAAATTAAGCGTAAAAAAGCTTTTAAAAGCCACATTTTGACCAAGAAAAGCAGTAAAACTAAGAGAAAGCTTGGACAGAGCACATTGGTTGATAAAACCAATGAAAAATCTGTCAAAAGGCAAATCCCTTATAAATTTTAAACTCTAAACTAACGACAAAATGCCACGTTCATCAAATCTTGTGGCTTCCCGTCGCCGTCGCAAAAAGATCATAGATCAAGCGAAAGGTTACTGGGGCAAGCGTAAGAACGTTTACACCATTGCGAAAAATGCGATAGAAAAAGGTCTCTTGTACCAATATCGCGATCGTAAGAATCGTAAGCGTAATTTCCGTCGATTATGGATCACCCGCATCAATGCGGCAGCAAGACTAAACGATACCACCTATTCTAAACTCATCCACGCGATGAAAACCAAGAATATGGAGATCAATCGTAAGGTACTTGCAGATCTTGCCGTACACGATGCAGATACGTTTGCTGCTATTGTAAAGGAAGCCACTGCTTAATTGCATATATTTATGACATAAACCGGTAGATCTTTTTCAAAAGGTTTACCGGTTTTTTTATTTTTAGGAATTAGATTTCGTAGAGACTTAGTTCCAACGCAGAGCGTAGGAACTAGATGAACCAGAGCAATAGTAATAAATATACACCTCGTTCCACACGCACTGCGTTGGAACGTATTTTTCCTCGCTCCGCGTCGTAGCGAATTGACAATTAATTAACTACAAAAAGCATCGCATGCTTGATGATATAAAAGTCTTAGAACAAAAAATTCGGAAATTTAAAATATCGAATCAGGAACAGCTCGAAGCCTACCGATTGGAATTCTTATCCCGAAACGGAAAAGTTCAATCCATGTTCAAAAACATGGGGAGTGTACCCAAGGAAGATCGTGCTGAAGTAGGTAAATCTATGAACCAGGTTAAAGTTTTGGCTGAGTCTAAGTTTGAGGATGCTAAAGCTTCGCTCGAACAAAAGGTAAGTAAAGCCCTGAATGCTAAAGACGATATTACCCTTACCCCGCCTTCCTATCCATTAGGTTCGCTGCATCCTTTGACGCAAACTTTGGAAGAAATGAAATCCATTTTTTATCGTCTTGGATTTACCATTGCCGATGGCCCGGAGATAGAGGATGACTTTCACAATTTTACCGCACTCAATTTTCCCCCCAACCATCCGGCCCGCGATGAACAGGATACCTTTTTTATTCGCAAAAGTGATGATCCCGATGTTCAGGATTTAGTATTACGCACACACACATCTCCGGTTCAAATACGGTTAATGGAGAAAACATCCCCTCCAATCCGTGCTATTATGCCGGGTAGAGTTTATAGAAACGAAGCTGTTTCCCCAAAATCATATTTTCTTTTTCATCAGGTTGAAGCACTTTATGTAGATAAAAATGTGAGCGTAGCTGATCTCAAAGAAACGCTCATTACCTTTGCCAAGCTCATGTTTGGAACCGATGTAAAATACCGGCTTCGACCGGGATTCTTCCCTTTCACCGAACCAAGTTTGGAAATGGACATTTGGTGGGGATCTGAAAATGACGGTAAATGGCTGGAGATATTAGGTTCAGGAATGGTTGATCCCAACGTGTTTAAATCAGCCGGCGTTGATCCTGAAAAATATACCGGCTTTGCATGGGGAATGGGCGTTGAACGTATCGCCATACTCCGTCACGGGATTGATGATATCCGTACTTTTTATGAAAATGATATTCGTTTCCTGGAACAATTCAATTAACTAACCAATTGTTTGCTGTTTGCATTAAATTAAAGCATGGCTGTACAAACCTTTCATACCAAAGAACAGATTTTGAAACTCCTGGAAGAAAACCGGGAGCAGATCAAGGAATTTGGCGTGTCTAAACTTGGTTTGTTTGGCTCGTATGCCAAAGGAGCTCAGACTGAGGATAGTGACATGGATTTTTATGTAGAATTTAATGACGGTAAAAAAACCTTTGACAACCTGATGAATCTGGCATTTTATCTGGAAGATCATTTAGGACATAAAGTCGATTTATTAACGGACAAATCAGTAAGTGAGCGATTCAGGAATGTAATGGAAAAAGATATTCATTATGTCGAATTACACACTTGAATTGCTTCAACATATTAAAGAAATGATTGATTTTTTATATGAAAACTATTCTTCTCTTAGCTTAAAAGAAATAGCGGGGGATTTTGAGAAAAAGAAAACCATTGAACGTTGCCTTGAAATTATTGGAGAAGCCACTAAAAAACTTCCCAAAGATTTCAGAGAGAAACATACTAATATTGAATGGCGCCAAATGGCGGGAATGAGAGACATACTCATTCATGACTATGATAATGTTGATTATGATGTTCTTTGGAACGTACTTGATTCCAAAATTCCTGAATTAAAACCCAAAATTGACGAATTAATTAAGATTTTTTCTTAATACCGTAATTTAAATGAAAGTATCCTACAACTGGCTTAATGAATTTATTGACCTTCCGCTCTCGCCGGAAGAAACCGCAGAAAAACTAACACTCATCGGACTTGAAGTTGAAGAGGTCGAAAATTATGGCAGTTCACTTGAAGGCGTTATAGTTGGTGAAGTGCTTGAAGTTCGTGCTCACCCAAATGCCGACCGGCTGCAAATTTGTGATGTAAATCTCGGGGATTCCAAAACCCAAATCGTTTGCGGAGCAAAGAATGTAGCTGCCGGACAAAAAGTGCCGGTTGCCACAGTCGGTTCCACCCTTCCCATAAAACTGGATGACGGCAGTCTGCTTAAGATCAAAAAGGCTAAACTTAGGGGTGAAATTTCTGAAGGAATGATCTGCGCCGAAGATGAACTGGGGCTTGGCACCAATCATGATGGAATTATGGTGCTTGATGAAAACCTGAAAGTAAACACTCCTATTTCAGAAGTATTTGATCTCTATCAGGACACGATCATTGATATCGCCATCACTCCAAACCGGCCGGATGCAACCTGCCACTTAGGGGTAGCCCGCGATTTATCTGCTGCTTTAAATCTTGAGTTAAAGAAACCGGAAATTAAATCCGGTAAGTCAGTTCAGAATTCTGATGACATCACCATAAAAATTGAGAATACCGAAAAATGCCACCGTTATGTGGGCAAAATGGTGAAAGGTGTTAAGATCGCAGAATCACCGAGATGGTTGAGAAATAAGTTGAAAGCTATCGGCTTACGTCCCGTTAACAATGTTGTGGATGTAACCAATTATGTGATGTACGAACTGGGACAACCACTTCATGCATTTGACTATTCCACCATCCGTGGAAAAGAAATTGTAGTACGTGATTACAAGAAGGAAATAGAATTTGAAACTCTTGATCATGTGAAGCGCAAATGTTCACCCGGCACCTTATTTATTTGTGACGGGGATGGTCCTGTTGCCATAGCCGGTGTTATGGGTGGCGTTGATTCCGAGGTAAGTGATGATACGACTGATATTTTGATTGAAAGCGCCTATTTCGATCCCGGATCAATCCGCAGAACAGCCAAAGAGCAAACCCTGCAAACCGATGCTTCCTACCGCTTTGAGCGTGGTATCGATCCAAATCTACAAGCCAAAGCTGCCGAACGAGCGGCTCAACTCATTGCTGAAGTTGCTGGCGGAAAAGTAGCAGATGAAACAATAGATATTCATCCAACTAAAACCGAGGCTCATGAACTCACCCTACGAAAAAGTTATACAAATCGACTTTTAGGTACTGATTTTGATACAGATGCCATCAGTTCAATTTTGTTTGGTTTGGAACTGAAGGAAATCAGCAAAGATGAAGATAGCATTACCTACGAAATTCCAACCTTTCGTCCCGACCTGGAACGCGAAGTGGATTTGATTGAAGAAGTAGGCCGGCTTTTTGACTACAATAAAATACCTGCTCCAAAACACGGGATTTTTGTGTCTTCAGAATCATTAACTGAATGGGAACAATTAAATCAGAAAATCAGGGATACCGCCCTTCAACTTGGGCTACGTGAGATTTATTCCAACTCTTTGATCTCAGAAAAAGAGGCAAGTCATTTTGGGGAACTCGACGATATGATCTCCGCACTCAATCCGCTTAATAAAGATATGAGCATACTGCGTCCTTCCCTCCTGCACGGATTTCTAAAATCAATTTCTTACAACTTTAATCGAAAAGCAGCAGGAATTCGATTCTTTGAATTAGGCCATGTATTCAATGCCGATAAGGAAGGCACCTATTTTGAAGGTATCAAGGAAGAAGTACATGTATTATTTGGTTTGGCAGGATTGAAGTCCACCGAAAGCTGGTTGGAAGAGGCTGAAACCTACACCATTTTTGATTTGAAAGCGCTGGTTCATGCTTTTTTCAAAAAGTTAAATCTTCTGGAACATCTCTCCACGAAAGCAGTTGACGAAACAACCCTGGAATATTCCTGGGGTGATAAAAAAATTGGAAATATTTTCTTACCGGCTGATGAACTCAAAAAAGCTTATGATTTTGAACAAGAAGCATTTGTAGCTGAACTTTCGGTAACGGCCATTGCGGAAGCATTAAGTGTAATTCCAGAAACTAAATTCAAAGCAGTTCCCAGGTTCCCCGCATTTGAATTCGACTTTGCTGTGATTGTTTCTCAGGAAATTACAGCCGGTGAACTCATGAAAGTGATTGAAAATAAAGCCGGTGACAAGCTGGAAAGCATTGATATTTTTGATGTTTTTGAAGGTGAATCCATTGGTAAAGAAAATAAAAGTATTGCCTTCAGGCTACATTTTCTTGATCCCAACAAGACCTTGAATATCAAAGAAGTAGAACCTATTATTCAGCGAATAGTTAAATCATTGGAAAAAGAGTTTTCAGCTAAACTTAGAGGGTAAAATAATCTGCTTATGAACAAACTTTCACAACAAAGCGATAAATTCAGGTTGCTGCTGGATGAAGTTGGTGCAGAAGTAGACGGCCTGAAACAAGAAATTCGTGATCTGAAAAGAGATAATGCAAAATTAAAGGCTAAACTTGAAGAAGAGCACGAAAAACAAACTGATATCTTTTCAGCCATCAGCGAATCGGAACGGCTTGCGTTACGGCAACACGTTCAGGGGCTGATATCAAAAATCGATCATCACTTAGGTACTAACTCATGAAATCGATTAAAGTCACTATTCTTGGAAAACAATATCCGCTAAAAGTGGAAGATCATGAAGAAGAGGCAATGATCAGAATCTGCAAATTTGTGGATGAACGTTTTAAGACCTATCGCCAGCAGCTGGTAAAGCAGCCCGAATCAACCGTAATGGTTTTAGCGGCATTAAGTATTGCAGAAGAACTTTTTGAGGTTCGTAATGCCAATAGCGAATTGGAAAGTAATGAAGAAGTATTAATGGAGCGCGTAAATCATAGCCTGGAACGGCTGCTTACCGAAATTAGAGAATGAATAATCCCCATAAATTATCAGGAGTTTGCTTTGGCTGATACAATCAGCATTTTTTTTGTAGGAGATATTGTTGGTGACCCCGGAATTGAAATGACTAACACCTTTCTCCCGAGTCTCATTAAAAAACATAACGCCGATTTTGTGATCGCCAATGCCGAAAATTCCCATGAGGGTTTTGGTACTAATCGCAAAATCATTAAGAATCTGTTGAATTTGGGTGTTCATGCTGTAACCGGCGGAGATCATTCTTTTGACAAGTGGAAGGTATTTGATTATATGCGTGAACATAATCACATCCTCCGCCCTCTTAATTATCCAAAAGGAAATGCCGGATTAGGTTTTAGCGTATTTCCTGTTCCGGGCAAAGATCTTAAAGTTGGGGTCTTGAATCTCCAGGGCCGTACATTCATGAAGGCCATTGACGATCCATTTTCGGCAGCAGAGTGGGCCCTCGAGAAAATCAGGGAAGAAACGAATATCATTTTCATAGATTTCCATGCCGAAGCAACCGCTGAAAAGGTTTCTATGGGCTGGCATGTAGACGGGAAAGCCTCTGTACTTGTAGGAACTCATACCCATGTACCCACCAACGATGCTCGGATTTTACCACAGGGACTTGGTTATATCAGCGATGCCGGCATGACCGGCTCTTTCAACTCCTGCATTGGCATGGATAAAAAAGTAGCTATTAAACGATTTATGACTGGCGTTCATCAAAAATACCAGGCGGCCAAAGGCGATAATCAGCTTTGCGGTGTTCTTTCAAAAATTGATGTTGAAACCGGCAAATGTGTGCACATAGAGCCTGTTATCTATCCGGGATTAACTAATTCAATTTCTGATTGATGGAAACAGCAAAAACGGTTCTTGAGGCAAATAATCTGTATAAAAGCTATCCGGGCGGTCCAGATAAAGGACGCCTTGAAGTATTACAAGGTATGAACCTGAAGGTTACCGAGGGCAGTGTAACAGCCATAGTTGGTTCCAGCGGAAGCGGTAAAAGCACCTTGTTGCATATACTTGGCGGATTAGACCGGGCCGATGAAGGTAATATTTTCTGGAACAGCAAAAATATATCCGGTTATAAAGCTGATGACTTAGCGGAATTCAGAAATAAATACATAGGATTTGTGTTTCAATTTCACCACTTACTCCCGGAATTTACCGCCCTTGAAAATGTTGCTATGCCAGCACTCATTGCCGGTACATCAACCCAAAATGCCTATTCACGTGCGAAAGAGCTTTTAACAAATTTTGGAGTTGCCGAAAGAAAGGATCACCGCCCTACCCAGCTATCGGGTGGGGAACAACAACGTGTTTCCATGGCCAGGGCGTTGATGAATAATCCTCGCATTATTCTGGCAGATGAACCTACCGGCAATCTTGATCAGGTAAACACTGATATCATTTTGGATTTACTTTTTGAGCTGCGCGACGCCATGGGAGTTTCCGTTTTGCTCATAACTCATGAAAAAGAAATTGCCGATCGGGCAGACCGAATATTAGAGTTGAAAAAAGGAGTCCTTGAATCATTTTAGAGTTTTGGTAAGTCCTAAAACAGTCCTATTTTTACTATCTTAAAAATCACAGCTATTTCAATTATATACATATGTCAAAAAGGCTTTCAAAAGAAGAATTAGAAACCGATCCGTTAATTGAGAATTATAACAGAGCGGTTAGTTATTATCTGAATCATAAAAACACAATCATTGCTTCGGCATTAGCTGTTATTGTGCTCATTGGGGGAATTATTGGCTATAACATCTATTCTGCCAATCAAGAAGAACAAGCCCAGCAATTACTTTCTATTGCTGAAAATTATTACTCGCAGAGCGAATACGAAAATGCCCTTTATGGAGATGAGTTTGAACTAACTTTTGGATTTGATCAAATTGCTGAGGATTTTCCAAGAACCAAAGCAGGTAATATTTCCAGATTTTATGCCGCAGTATCCAGTTTCGAACTCGGTGATATTGAAAATGCCCTTATGTATATCGAAGATTACAAAGTGCCCAAAGGGATACTCGGTGTCGGTCCATTGACCCTGCATGCAAAATTGCATCTTGCCAATGAAAACTATGAGGCCGCCGCGAAAAAATTCATTGAGGCCGCTAATTGGAATAAAAATGATATAACAACCCCGGCTAACCTACTCGAGGCCGCTCAGGCTCATTATCAGGCTGGTAATCTGGAACGTGCGGATGAACTCGTTACCCAAATTATAGACAATTATCCTAATAGCAATCAACTGGTCGAATCTCAAAGGTTAAAAGGAATGATTGCTGCTAAATAAGCTTCTTTTATCACCGTTTTAATTGTTTTGTAAAGGCCTCACTTTGAGGCCTTTTTTATTGTCCAGTGTTTTAATGTCTGATCGTATTGCTTAATCTTTTCTTGAGTTATGAACCTGAGTTCTGCCGTAGGCACGCCCTCGGC
>JBBDLQ010000183.1:0-9987 GCA_040878765.1 Balneolaceae bacterium
TTGCGATACGCGAAGGTGGCCGCACAGTAGGCGCCGGCGTGGTAACTAAAATTTTGGATTAAACCAATATCAAAATAAGACCAGTGTGTAAAGAGCAGTCGGTGTACCGTCTGCTCTTGCGCGCTTTACACGGGTGTAGCTCAGTTGGCAGAGCACTGGTCTCCAAAACCAGGTGTCGGGAGTTCGAGCCTCTCCACCCGTGCAGAAATAAGAAATAATATGAGTAAGATTAATAATTTTTTTGATGGTGTTGTAAAGGAATTCAAGAAAGTTTCCTGGCCGACCCAAAAAGAACTGACTGACAACACAATTATAGTTGTGGTATTCTCAATTATAGTTTCGGTTTTTATTTTTGGTGTTGATCAAATGTACAGTACGATCTTAGAAGCTATTTACAATTAATAATGAGTAAAGAAATAACGCATGATTGGTATGTAGTCCGCTGCTTTTCCAGTCATGAAAAAAAGGTAAAAGAGTTTCTTGAGCGTGAAATTGAGGATCAAGGATTAGAGGATAAAATCAAAGAGATATTGATTCCTACTGAAACTGTGGTAGAAATACGTTCTGGAAAAAAAAGAACCCGTGAGAAGAACTTTTTCCCGGGTTATATCCTTTTAAATACTCATTATGATGAAGAAGTAAACAATTTAATACAAAGTGCACCATCCTGTCTTGGTTTTTTAAAGGTAGGTAAAAATGAGACGGTGCCAACTCCATTAAAAGAGCACGAAGTCAAACGCATCATTGGCCGTGTGCAAGATAGTGGAGACGATTTACGGAATATTGAAATTCCGTATAGCGAGGGAGACCTGGTTAAAGTGATATCCGGACCGTTCAAAGATTTTGACGGAACCGTTCAGGAAGTGAATCCTGAGAAACTTAAACTAAGAGTTTTGGTCAGTATTTTTGGCCGTAAAACACCGGTTGAAGTGGATGTTAACCAAGTTGAATCCGCAACATAAAGAACCTAGTTGATGCACACTAGCTATTACGCACAAATAAACTAAAGTTATTAATTATAGGATCCTGAGAATCCATGGCTAAAAAAGTTGAGAAAATCCTGAAGCTTCAGATTGTTGGGGGGCAGGCAAACCCTGCGCCACCTGTTGGGCCGGCACTCGGTCAAGCGGGAATCAATATAATGGAGTTTTGTAAAGCCTTTAACGCTAAGACTCAGGACAAGGCCGGAACTGTTGTTCCTGTTGAGATTACGGTTTATGGCGATAAGTCTTTTACATTTAAAACAAAGACTCCGCCAGCACCTGTACTTCTCAAAAAAGCAGCGAAAATCAAGTCCGGATCAGGTGAACCAAACCGAAATAAAGTAGGAACGGTTACCTGGAGCCAATGCAAAGATATTGCACAAGAAAAGATGGAAGACTTAAATGCGTTTGACATCGAAGCTGGTGCGGAAATGGTTGCAGGAACGGCTCGCAGTATGGGTCTTAGAGTAAATCGCGAAAAGTGAGGAAATTGTGATCATGGCAAAAAGAGGAAAAAAATATCAACAGGCTGTGGCACTTGTGAATCCCGAGGTAGAATATACTTTGGAGGAAGCGTGTGATCTGGTTAAAAAAACATCAAACACAAACTTTGATGCTTCAGTGGATGTTGACATCCGATTGGGTGTTGATCCACGCCACGCTGACCAAATGGTCCGTGGCACCGTGAGTTTACCTCATGGTACAGGTAAAGAAGTTCGTGTGCTGGCTCTCGTAAATGAAAGCAAGCAAGATGAAGCCAGGGAAGCTGGTGCCGACCATGTTGGTCTTGATGATTACATCACAAAAATTGAAGAAGGGTGGACCGATATCGACGTGATTATCGCTACACCTGACGTAATGGGTAAACTCGGTAAGCTTGGGCGCTTTTTAGGGCCCCGCGGACTGATGCCTAACCCTAAAAGTGGAACCGTAACAATGGATGTGGCTGATGCTGTTAAAACAGTAAAAGCCGGACAGATAGATTTCCGTGTTGATAAAGCCGGAATTCTTCATACATCTATTGGTAAAGTAAGTTTTGAAGCAAGTGACTTAAAGGAAAATGCTGAATCATTTTTCCAAACTGTTATGCGCTTAAGACCGGCTTCCGCAAAAGGGCTGTACGTGAAAAGTGTTTTCATGAGCAGTACTATGGGACCTAGCATCCCGTTAAGCAGAACCGCAGTAACATCCCTATAATAGGAGGAATTGAATTATGCCTACTGCAGAAAAGCAAGCAGTTTTAGACGAAATTACCGAGAAGCTGAAAAGTTCAAGTGCATTGTATATCACTAACTATTCCGGCATGTCGGTTCCTGAAGTTAATGAACTGCGTGGTGCATTTCGTAAGGGAGATATTCGCTTCAAAGTATACAAAAACAAATTAGTTAAACTCGCAATGGAAGAAGTTGGTGGTTATGATGAAATCATCCCTTCCCTGGTCGAGCAAAATGCTTTTGCTTTTGTTGAAGAAGAATTATCTGCACCCGCCAAGGTACTGAAAGATTATATCAAGGATAAAAAGAAGCCACAGTTTAAAGCAGCTATCGTAGATGGAGACTTCTACGGTGAAGATAAACTGGATGTTCTGGCTGCAATGAAGTCTAAGAACGAAATTATTGGCGATATCCTCGGTCTGTTAATGGCTCCACTATCAAACGTAGTTGGTGCACTTAACGCGCAAGGATCTAACCTTGTTGGTGCTGTGAATGCCATCGCTGAAAAAGGCGAAGAATAATACCCTTATATACACAACTAGAATTTTTTATATCAAAACAACTGGAGAAAAAAAATGGCTGACGTTAAAGATTTAGCTGAACAGCTTGTCAACCTGACAATTAAAGAAGCAAATGAACTTGCCAAAGTTCTTGAAGAAGAATACGATATCAAACCTGCTCAAGCTGCTGTTGCAGTAGCTGGCCCTGCTGGTGGTGGTGATGCCGCCGGTGCCGCTGAAGAGCAAACTGAGTTTGACGTAGTTCTGAAAAGTGCTGGCCCTAAGAAAATCGCCGTTATTAAAGAAGTTCGCGGCATAACCGGTCTTGGCTTAAAAGAAGCTAAAGAATTGGTTGACGGAGCTCCCGGCAACGTAAAAGAAGCTATATCGAAAGATGAAGCTGAGCAAATTAAAGCCAAGCTTGAAGAAGCTGGTGCCGAAGTAGAGCTTAAGTAACTCATACTTACAAATTCGTTGGTAGCCAATGCCGTGAAAACGGTATTGGCTATTGGCGTCTATATAAATCGACCTCAATAGCCTTGAGGTTTGCCCGTTTAATTTACCTTCAATCTAAGAGGAGAGGTTCCTTTTGAGCAAGAAGATGCAAACTATTCCGAACACGGAACGCTTAACGTTTGGTAAAACCAAACATGTACTGGATTATCCTGATTTTTTGGATATCCAATTAGAGTCATTCGAAAAATTTGTACAACTTGATATTGCTCCTAATGAGCGAGAAAATCAAGGACTACAACGAATATTTAATGAAAATTTTCCTATCCAGGATACTCGCGAGACGCACATCCTTGAATTTCTTTATTATAACGTTGATGTACCTCGTTATACTGAAGCTGAATGTCAGGACCGTGGGTTAACCTATTCTGTTCCGCTTAAAGCCAAATTACGATTATCATCTGTAGATGATAGTGATGAAGCAAGTGAAACAATTGAGCAGGAAGTATTTTTAGGTGACCTTCCCTGGATGACAAATCGGGGAACATTCATCATAAATGGTGCAGAACGTGTAATTGTAAGTCAGTTACATCGTTCTCCTGGTGTGTTCTTTGGACAAAATGTCCATCCTAATGGAACACAACTTTATTCTGCACGGGTTATTCCTTTCAAAGGTTCATGGATTGAATTTACAACTGATATCCGTGATGTACTTTGGGCTTATATCGATCGCAAGAAAAAAGTTCCGGCTACTACCTTATTAAGAGCACTGGGATATTCTTCTGATATTGAATTGTTAAGCTTGTTTGAGTTATCTGAAAACATCAAATTTGGTTCAAAAGCAGACTACAACAAAAAATTAGCGGGTCGGCGACTTGCTGAAAACATTGTTGTTGAAAACTTGGAAGAAGTTGTTGATGATGAGACGGGAGAGGTCACAGAAGCTCTAAATCGACAAATTATTTTTGAGCGTGATCATGAGTTAACGGAAGATGATTATGGATCTCTGAAAGAGGCAGATGTTGAAAAAGTTCTTGTACAGAAGATCTCAGCCGAAGAGTCTGAGCGTTCCGTAATGATGAATACGCTGCGTAAAGATCCTACCTATGATGAATCAACGGCGCTTGGTGAAATTTACCAGCAGATTCGTTCTGGCGAAATGCCCGATCCGGAAACAGCTCGTTCTATCCTGGAGAGATTGTTCTTCAGCGACAAAAAATATGATTTGGGTGAGGTTGGAAGATACCGCCTGAATAAACGACTAAAATTAGATCAGGAAAACACCCTTCAATATCTAACTAAAGAAGATATTGTGGCTATTGTTAAAGAAGTTATCCGTCTGAAAAACATGAAATCTCAGGTTGATGATATTGATCACCTAAGTAACAGGCGGGTACGAACAGTAGGTGAGCAACTTGGACAGCAATTTGCAATTGGTCTTGCCCGAATGGCACGTACCATCCGCGAGCGTATGAACTCCCGCGATGCCGAGCAGCTGACGCCACAAGATCTGGTAAATGCACGTACGATTTCAAGCGTGATAAATACCTTCTTTGGTACGAATCAGCTTTCCCAGTTCATGGATCAAACCAATCCATTGGCTGAATTAACTCACAAGCGTCGTATGTCGGCACTAGGCCCAGGCGGTTTGACACGTGAACGAGCCGGTTTTGAGGTTCGTGACGTTCACTACACCCACTACGGCCGCCTTTGCCCGATTGAAACACCAGAGGGACCAAACATTGGATTGATCTCATCCTTATGTGTTCACGCAAAAGTGAATGATTTTGGATTCATTGAGACTCCCTATAGAAAAGTAAAAGACGGCAAAGTTGGGAAAGAAGTAGAATACCTTGCTGCAGAGCAGGAAGATGAAACCGTAATTGCTCAGGCAAATGCCGAAATTAATGATAAAGGTGTATTTGAATCAGATGCTATTTTCTCAAGAACGCGGGAAGGTAACTACCTGAGGGTAAAACCCGAAGAAATTGAATATATGGACGTAGCCACAAACCAGATTACTTCTCTGGCTGCAGCGATGATTCCATTTATTGAGCATGATGATGCTAACCGCGCCTTAATGGGCTCGAACATGCAGCGCCAGGCTGTACCGCTGCTTCGTCCGGAAGCTCCTGTAGTGGGAACCGGATTAGAACAACGGGCAGCTCGCGACTCACGTGCAATTATTACTGCTGACGCCGATGGCGAAGTAGTATATGTAAGCGCCACGGAAATTAAAGTTAAATACAACCGATCCGATGATGAGCAAAATTGCTACTTCGATGGTGGTGTTAAAGTTTACAAGCTCAATAAGTTTATCCGGACTAACCAGGATACTACCATTAATCAACGCCCGGTTGTTAAAATCGGAGATAAAGTAAAAACCGGACAGGCTATTGCTGATGGTTGTTCAACTGATAAAGGTGAACTTGCCCTGGGACGTAACTTACTCGTGGCATTTATGCCTTGGAGAGGGTACAACTTTGAGGATGCTATCGTTGTAAGTGAGCGCATTGTTCAGGATGATATTTATACATCCATTCACGTAACTGAATTCGAACAACAAGTTCGTGACACTAAGCGCGGTGAAGAAGAACTGACTCGTGAAATTCCTAATGTAAGTGAGGAAGCCACTCGCAACCTCGACGAACGCGGAATCATCAGAATTGGTGCTAAGATTGAGCATGGCGATATCCTGGTAGGTAAAATTACTCCGAAAGGAGAAACGGATCCTACCCCTGAGGAAAAATTACTCCGCGCTATCTTTGGTGATAAGGCCGGTGATGTTAAAGACGCATCCCTGAAAGTACCTCCGGGTGTTGAAGGAACCGTAATTGATACAAAGCTTTTCAGTCGCAAACGTGATGAATTGGTTTCCCGTAAAGAAGAGAAAAAACGCGTTGAGCAAGAAGAAGAACGTCATGCACAAAAGATTGCTGAATTGAATCAGCTTTGGGCAGATAAGATGTACTCTCTGCTGCGTGATAAAACATCTCCTGGCGTATTAAACTACAGTAATGTAGAACTGATACCGAAAGGCGAGAAATACAAGAAATCAGTATTTGAAGAAATTGATCCGGTAAACATCAACGAAAACATTGACTGGGCCACCGATGGTGAACTGGTTAAAATGGTTAGGAAGTTGTTTGCCAATTACCGCGAGCTTCGTCGAGAAATTGATACCGAAGCCAAGCGTCGTAAATTTGCCATTCAGGTTGGGGATGAACTGCCCCCTGGAATCATCCAGAAAGCAAAAGTTTATGTGGCTAAAAAACGTAAACTTAAGGTGGGTGATAAAATGGCCGGCCGTCACGGAAATAAAGGTGTGGTTGCTAAAATCGTACCTGCCGAAGACATGCCGTTCATGGAAGACGGAACACCAGTTGATATTTGCTTAAACCCGCTGGGTGTACCTTCTCGTATGAACCTTGGTCAGATTTACGAAACCATACTTGGATGGGCAGCTAAAAAAATGGGTGTGACTTTTGCATCACCTATTTTTGATGGTGCTTCCATGGATGAAGTAAAAGAGCAATTACGAAAAGCAGGATTGCCTGAAGACGGACGCGTAAATCTTTACGACGGACGAACAGGCGAACCGTTTGCACAGAAGACAACTGTAGGTTTTATCTACATGTTGAAATTGAATCACCTGATTCAGGACAAGATGCACTCTCGTTCTATCGGGCCATATTCACTTATTACGCAGCAGCCATTGGGTGGTAAAGCCCAGTTTGGTGGCCAGCGACTTGGTGAAATGGAGGTATGGGCACTATATGCTTATGGTGCTTCCAGTATCCTTAAAGAAATGCTCACTGTAAAAAGTGATGACGTAAAAGGGCGCTCTAAAGTGTATGAAGCTATCGTGAAAGGTGAGAACCTGCCCGATGGAGACGTGCCCGAATCATTCAAGGTACTACTACGAGAGCTTATGGGTCTCGGCCTTGAAATGCACATTGAATAATTTCACTGTTAATAAATTGGAGGAAGATCCTTGCCAGTAACAAAAACATTAACAGTTACCAAAGACTTTAAAAGCATTGGGGTTTCCCTTGCTTCCGCGGAAACGATTTTATCTCGTTCTCACGGCGAAGTCTTGACTCCGGAAACTATTAATTACCGAACTTTTAAGCCGGAAATGGACGGTCTTTTCTGTGAAAAGATCTTCGGACCGGTTAAAGATTACGAATGCCATTGTGGTAAATACAAGCGTATTCGCTATAAAGGTATCATCTGCGACCGTTGTGGTGTAGAAGTTACCCGAAAAGCGGTCCGCCGTGAACGCATGGGGCATATTACCCTTACCGTTCCTGTTGTCCACATTTGGTATTTCAAATCACTTCCAAATAAGATCGCTTACCTGCTTGGAATGTCTTCCAAGAACTTGGATAAGATCGTTTATTACGAAACATTCGTAATTATCAATCCCGGTGTAGCGCGTGACTTAGGTTATGCCCAGGGCGATATGATCTCGGAAGAAGAGAAATATGATATTTTAGATCAGCTGCCAGAAGAAAATCAGGATCTGGATAATGATGATGATGACAAATTCATCGTTAAAGAAGGTGCGGATGCTTTAGAAGCATTGCTTTCTGATCTTGATCTGGATGAATTGGCTTTCCAATTACGCTATGAAGTGAAAAATGAAACTTCACAAATGCGTAAAAAGAAAAAGCTGAAACGTCTTCAGGTAATTGAGTCATTCCGTGCTGCCAATCAGCATACCGAAAACCGTCCCGAATGGATGGTCCAGGGTGTAATTCCTGTGATTCCACCGGAATTACGACCGCTTGTTCCTTTGGAAGGCGGCCGTTTTGCAACCTCTGACTTGAATGACCTTTACCGGCGTGTGATTATTCGTAATAATCGCCTTAAGAGACTTATTGATATCAAAGCTCCTGATGTGATTCTCCGTAACGAGAAACGCATGCTGCAGGAAGCTGTTGATTCACTCTACGATAACTCAAGAAAATCAAACGCAGTACGTAACAACAACCGACCCCTGAAATCTCTCAGCGATATGCTGAAAGGTAAGAGTGGCCGTTTCCGTCAAAACCTTCTTGGTAAGCGTGTTGACTATTCCGGCCGTTCCGTAATTGTGGTAGGACCCGAGCTGAAAATGCACGAATGCGGTCTGCCCAAAGAAATGGCGGTTGAGCTTTATAAACCATTCATTATTCGCCGCTTGATTGAGCGTGGTTATGTGAAAACGGTTAAGAGTGCCAAGAAAGTAGTAGACCGGCGCGATGCGGTGGTATGGGAAGTGCTCGAAAATGTAATCGACGGACACCCCGTACTCCTTAACCGTGCGCCAACATTGCACAGGTTAGGTATTCAGGCATTCCAGCCGGTACTTATTGAAGAAAAAGCCATCCGGCTTCACCCACTAGCATGTACAGCGTTCAACGCTGACTTTGACGGTGACCAAATGGCTGTCCATCTTCCATTAAGCCACGATGCGATTCTTGAAGCATCTATTTTAATGTTAGGTTCGCACAACATATTGGCTCCGGCTAATGGTGGTCCTATAGCTGTTCCTTCACAGGATATGATTTTGGGTCTTTATTATCTGACAAAACCAGATGATGGCCGATTAGGCGAAGGCAAAACATTTTCTTCTCCGGAAGAAGTGCTGATTGCCTGTGACCAAGGTAAGATCGATGAACATGCTAAAATTAATGTTCGTATTCCTGTTGTTAATGAAGAAGGTGAAACCGTTCACGAAGTGATAAAAACTTCTACCGGCCGGGTGATCTTTAATGAGATCGTTCCGGAAGAAATGCCGTTCATTAACAAAACTCTTGGTAAAAAAGAATTGAGAGTTCTGATTGGTGATATTCATGGCAAAGTAGGAACAGCCAAAACAGCCAGATTCCTGGATGACATGAAAAAACTTGGTTATGAAGAAGCTACCATTGGTGGTCTTTCATTCAGCCTCGATGATATCATTATTCCTGATGCTAAAGCTGAGCTTATTGATAAAGCTAAGGCAGAAGCAACGGAAATTCAGGGCCGGTACGAAATGGGTTTTATTACCGATAACGAACGGTATAACCAGGTAATTGATAAATGGACAAGCACCACAAACCGTGTTTCTGAAACACTGTTTACGGCTCTTCAAAACGACCGTAACGGTTTTAACCCGGTATATATGATGGCGGATTCTGGTGCTCGAGGTTCTAAAGAGCAGATTCGTCAGCTTGGTGGTATGCGTGGATTGATGGCCAAGCCTCAGAAGAGTTCCATGCAGCAGGGTAATGAAGTTATTGAAAACCCGATCCTTTCTTCTTTCAAAGAGGGACTGACGGTTCTTGAGTACTTCATCTCTACTCACGGTGCACGTAAAGGTCTTGCCGATACGGCTCTTAAAACAGCTGATGCCGGTTACCTTACACGCCGTCTGGTTGATGTTTCCCAGGATGTGATCATTAACGAAAGAGATTGCGGTACCCTTCGTGGTATTAAGATGACCGCGTTGAAAGACAATGAAGATATCATAGAAAGCCTTGAAGATCGTATTCTTGGCCGTGTATCACTTCATGAAATTTATGATCCGATTACAGATGAGCTTATTTGCGAATCCAATCAGATGATCGATGAAACGGTAGCACAGAAAATTGCCGAAACTTCCATTGATGAAGTTGAGATCCGTTCTGTACTTACCTGCGAAACTCCCCGTGGTGTATGTGCCAAATGTTATGGCCGTGACCTTGCCCGCGGAACCGTTGTTGAAAAAGGCGAAGCAGTAGGTGTTATTGCTGCCCAATCAATTGGTGAGCCGGGTACACAGCTTACACTTCGAACCTTCCACGTTGGTGGTACAGCTTCTCGTTTAGA
>JBBDLQ010000183.1:10087-12802 GCA_040878765.1 Balneolaceae bacterium
GTACACAGCTTACACTTCGAACCTTCCACGTTGGTGGTACAGCTTCTCGTTTAGAAGCTGAATCTCAGCACAAAACCAAGTTTGAAGGTAAAGTTGAGTTTGAAAACGTTCGCGTTGTGGTTTACAACGACGGTGAAGAAGAGCATAACGTTGTACTTTCCCGTGCCGGTGAAATCAAGATTGTGAATGATGAAGGCAAAGTTCTGATCAACTATAATGTGCCTTATGGCTCAGAAATGTTAGTTGATGAAGGCGAAGTGGTACCAAAAGGAGCTGTGCTCTGTAAGTGGGATCCATATAACGCTCTCATCTTCTCTGAAATTGACGGTACTATTGAGTATAAAGATATCATCGATGGTATTACATCATCAGAAGATACCGATGCTCAAACCGGTCACCGCGAGAAAGTGATTACCGATTCCAAAGATCGTACGCTGGTACCTACCATTGTTATTAAAGGTAAAGGCGACCGAATTCGCGAAAGTACACTTCCTGTTGATACCCACATTGTGGTAGAAGACGGAGAAAAAGTAGAAGCCGGACAAATAATAGCCAAGATTCCGAGGGTAGCCTCTAAATCGAAAGATATTACCGCTGGCCTGCCGCGTATTACCGAATTATTTGAAGCACGTTCCCCAAGTGAACCTGCCGTTGTTACTGAAATTGACGGTATTGTTGAAATGGGCGGACGTAAGCGTGGTTCACAAGAAGTATTTGTGAAATCCAAAGACGGAACCGATGAGAAGAAATACCTGATCTCGCTAAGCAAGCATATATTGGTTCAGGCCAATGACTTTGTGAAAGCCGGTCAGCCACTTTCTGATGGTACTATTCCTGCACAGGATATTCTGAATATTCTCGGGCCATATGCAGTACAGTCGTATCTCGTGAATGAAATTCAGGAGGTTTACCGACTTCAGGGTGTGAAAATCAATGACAAGCACATTGAAACTATTGTTCGCACCATGATGCAGAAGGTAGAGATCACCGATCCCGGCGACACAATGTTCCTTGAAGGCGACAAAGTTGACCGTTTTGAAGTGAACCGCCGCAACGATGAGTTGATTGGTAAATTTGTAGTAACCAATCAGGGAGGCAGCGAATTGAAAAAAGGTGCCATCCTCGATCGTCGTGAAGTAAGAGATATAAATAATCAGCTTATTAAAGACAGTAAAGACGAGCTCGAAACCCGCGAAGCAGAACCGGCTATATCCAAGCCAATTCTGTTGGGTATTACCAGGGCTGCACTTTCTACTGAAAGCTGGTTGTCGGCTGCATCCTTCCAGGAAACCACCAAGGTGCTTACACAGGCTTCTATTGAAGCCAAAAAAGACAATCTCCGCGGCCTCAAAGAGAACGTGGTAGTTGGACATAAAGTACCAGCCGGTACCGGACTTCGGGATTACGAGGACATCATCGTTGGCTCGAAGAAAGACATGGAAGAAGGAGACGAAGAAATCGCCAAGGTATTTGAAGAACTTGGCGGCGGAAACGGCGAAGGCGAAACCGCCGAGGCCGAAGGAGAAGAATAAACCGTTCTTCGTTAGCCTAAGTTAATAAGATAAATTAGAAGCCCCGTTCATTAAGTTGAGCGGGGCTTTTTAATGTCCGTGATGTTTTTGCAGCAGTTAAATAAAGTTTTTATTAACCGCCCTGCCTGCCGGCACAGGCAGGTTTATATGTCCCGACAGCAGTCGGGATATTGAACTTTTTGGGGTGTCATTTTCATGTAACTATAAAGTTATCATGAAATTGAGGATTGAATGATATACATTTATGGGAGATGAAATGTTCATCAGTAATATGTTATACTGCTTAAAAATTCATTCATGGATTTAAAACAAATTGTCGAGAATAGTGATACGAAAACTGGAAAGGTTTTTGACCTCACGATCCAGTTTCTCATTATTTATTCACTGATTACATTTTCTATTTCGACAATACCTGATTTAGGAGAAGGGTTGCTTCAATTTCTTTTCATTTCGCAAATCATTACAGTCGGTATATTTACAATAGAGTACATTCTCCGAATTTATGTGGCAGATAAAAAACTGGACTATATATTTAGTTTCTATGGTCTAATTGATTTATTTGCAATTTTACCGTTTTACTTAACTATTGCTATAGATCTACGTGCGATTAGAATTGTACGACTTCTCCGTTTATTTAGGCTATTAAAAATTGCCCGATACAGTAAAGCACTTAGGAGATACCGCATTGCATTTAAGAATATTAAAGAAGAACTGGTCATATTTTTGAGTGCAACCTGTTTTCTTATTTATATATCAGCTGTTGGGATATATTATTTCGAAAATTCAGTTCAACCGGAGGCATTTAAGTCTATTTTCCACAGCCTTTGGTGGGCAGTAGCTACTTTGACAACCGTTGGATATGGTGATATTTATCCTATAACTATCGGAGGAAAGATTTTTACTTTTCTAATTCTAATGATTGGCTTAAGCGTAGTCGCTGTACCAGCTGGCCTACTTGCATCTGCTTTACAAGATGCAAGTCGTGACAATAATCAGAACGGATAATTTTTGAACTCGTTGCCAACGACCACGTTGGGAATGCCAGCCCAGACCACCGGGTACGAGTGAGAAGTATCAAGAGTTTTTTAATGTCCGGGCATTGCTTTAAGTTGGTTTGAACCAAACCATTATTACATTACAGCCATGTATATTTTATTAAGTTTTTTGGCAATATATTTTGTGT
>JBBDLQ010000184.1:0-12745 GCA_040878765.1 Balneolaceae bacterium
ATCACTTTATCAAGATCTTCCCAGAAGGTAGGATAGGAAACCGCAGCGGATTCAGAATCCCTGATTTTACTTTCTTTTTGGCCTTTGAGGGAGAGAATGGCTGCCGCCATAGCTATGCGGTGATCATGAAAGGATTCAAATTCAGCAGATTTAAAAGTGAAATCAGGATCACCGTGAATGATGAGTCCGTCCTCCAGTTCTTCATAATTGGCGCCAACGGCTTTTAGCATTTTGGCTATAGCCATGATCCGGTCGGTTTCTTTATGGCGAAGTTCTTCGGCGCCGGATATGACAGAAGTTCCTTCCGCAAACAACATGGCTACAGCAAGAATTGGAAGTTCATCAATGCAATTCGGGATAATTTTTGGATCAATTTCTGTGGCTTTCAATTTGGAGCCTTTCACTAAAATATCACCAACAGGTTCCGCCCCCTCCATCCGTTCATTTTCTATGGAAATGTCCGCCCCCATTTCATCCAATATTATAAGTAACGCATTGCGGGTTGGATTTAACCCCACATTCTGAATCACAATTTCAGCATTATGTTGAATAGCACCTGCAACCAGCCAAAATGCCGCAGCCGAAAAATCTCCGGGAATGGTATAGCTTTGGTTGGGAATCTCATCAGCCAAACTTGCAGATATAATTTTTCGGTCCTGACGAAATTCCTGATTTAAATTAAGCAGTCGTTCGGTGTGGTCGCGACTGGGTAATTTTTCAATAACCCGGGTAATTTCTTCCCCGAAT
Organism: Balneolaceae bacterium; assembly: GCA_040878765.1. Taxonomy (GTDB): domain Bacteria; phylum Bacteroidota; class Rhodothermia; order Balneolales; family Balneolaceae; genus Gracilimonas. The sequence goes on from JBBDLQ010000184.1 coordinate 748, forward strand.
AAACCCGCTAATAAAATACAGGATTTTAACTGGGCGCTTGGAATAGGCAGCTCAAATTTGATTGGTTTCAGCGCTTCATTCCGGTTGATAAATAAAGGAGCATGTGTGCCGTTTCTTGCTAAAATATGGGCTCCCATTTCCTCCAGCGGATTAATTATGCGGGTCATCGTTCGCCCGCAAAGTGATTCATCGCCAATCAGTTTTGCCGATATCCCGGCTCCAGCCAAAACTCCTGAAAGTAAACGCATGGCTGTTCCTGAATTTCCGCAATCCAAATCTTTTTCCGGAACCTGCAATCCTGATCTGCCCCGTCCTTCGATTACCAACTTCCCATGCTCTTCACTTACATTAGCACCTAATTGCTTCACGCAACTCAGCGTACTTTGCGGATCCTGGGCCGGCGAGTAATTTCCTATTTCCGAAATTCCTTCGTGCAGGAGAGAAAATATTGCAGCACGTTGTGAAATAGATTTATCGGGAGGTAAAATAATTTCTCCCCTTAATGAATTTGCAGGTGATACATATTTGATCATAAATCGGCTTGGTTTAGCAGCTTCTTCGCTTTCTGTGCCGCATTTGTCCCCGGATAAGTATCAACAATGGAATTTAGAGTAGACATTGCTTCACCCCTGTTACCCAATCTGATCTGGCATTCTGCACTATTAAACATGGCCTGAGAAACCCAGTAATCAAAAGCTTCAAATAAAACCTTCACTTTTGCATACTCTTCGAGAGCTGTATTGTATTCTCCTTTACTTTGTGAAATTTCACCCAAATAATATTGTGCTTCCGCCCCTATTTCCGTGGTACTTTTTTCTGCTATAGGATATAAAATTTCGCGCGCTGTCTCATAATCCCTTTCAGCAATTGCCACTTTTCCAAGTCCTGCTTTTGCTGACTCACTATTTTGATTAATCTCTAAAGCCGATTCAAATTCTGATTTAGCACGTTCAACCCTATTTTGTTCAAGACTTGCATTTCCCATTCCCACGTACGCCTCCTGCCGGTACCGGGGTGCTGTTTCCAAAAGCTGGGCATAATTGGAATGTGATTCCTGGTAGTCTCCTGATTCATAATTAAGTGCCCCCATTGAAGTTAATGCTGAAGCAGCCTGATCGGTGTCTGGAAATTCATCTACTATGGTTTGATAAGCTCGAATTGCATTATTTAATTGCCCTAATTGTCGATAAGATTCCCCCAGATTTAAATAGGCATCGGGTGCTAAATTATCAGAATTCGTGACTCTGAGATATTGGCGAAATTCTTTAATAGCATTCTCATAATCTCCGGATTGAAAGACGTTATATGCCTGCCGGTACCTAAGCTGATCGGCTGTACTGCTGGTGGGATTATCACTTAAAAACTCTTCCAAAATTACCGAACTGCTATCCGATCTTCCGGCTGAAAGCTGTGCATATTGAATTCCATTGATGGCTTCGATGATATATTGACTTCGCGGATAATCATTCAGTACTTTTTGATAAGCCTGTATAGCACGTTCATATTCACCGGCATTATAGTAAGCGTCGCCGATATTATATTGTGACCGGGCAGCCCAATTAGTTCCAGGGTATTTATCGATTACTGCCTGAAATTCTTCAATTGCCTGTGAGTAATTATTTGTATTCATATAAATGTAGGCAATATTGTATTGAGCCTGTTCACGCAATCGGCTAAATGGATAGATCCGCAGTGTTTTTCGAAAATTCGAAACCGCCTCAAAAGTTCTTCCTGCCCGGTAATAACTATTGGCAACCTGAAACATGGCATAATCCCCGCCCGGATCAGCACCAATTGCTTTGTTATAGCTGGCTATAGCCTCCCGGTAATTCCCGAGGGCATAGTATGCATCTCCAATCCGCAATTGTGTATCGGTATCATAAGGAAAAAGAGCGATTGAAGGAGGATCATAGTTTTCCAGGAAATTTTTTAAGGGATGAACGGCCTGTTCATACCGTCCTGTTTGAAAGTAACTCCACCCCAGGGAATAAAGAGCCGCACCCATCAAATCGCTTTCCGGATAATTTTCAGTATACATTTTAAAGCGCTGTGCGGCACTGCTATATTGATTCATTTTATAGTAACTGTCGGCGCTCCAAAACAGGGCTTCTCTGCCCAAGTCCGAATTTGAAGCCTCTACATACACCGACTCAAAAATAGGTTGGGCCTGTTCGTAAGCCTGATTCCGGTATAAGATCCAGGCTTTTTGAAATCTTGCCTGCCGTTTAAGAGCAGGATCAATATTCCCTGTTTTTTCTGCTTCTTCAAAAGCCTGCATTGCACGCGTATATTCTGCATTGGCAAAAAAGGCTTCCCCTAACATCGTATAAATTTTACCCTGCTCATCAAGATTCACATTGCTTCGTACTAATTCTAACAGCACCTCAATGGCTTCATCATAGCGAGCAACTTCAAATGCTGAAATAGACCATTCATAGTAAGCCTTTTCAACCCAAAGGCCTTGTTTGAAACGTTCACCAAATTCCCGGAATGAATTGAGAGATTTACCGTATTGACCTCCCAGTTTTTCATTTACTGCTTTATAGTATTGGGCCTTACGTGCTATTTCATCCTCACCAACCGAAGCTTTACCAAACGATTCAGCCGCCCAATGATAAATTTCCTGCTTGTTATATACCCATCCTAACCCATAATGTGCAATTTTTTCCTGGGGTGTATCTTTTGTCATATTGATGTAGCGAAGGTATGACTTTGAAGCCTCGTCGTATCTTCCAAGATAATTTTGACTTTCTGCAATCAGAAAAACGGCTTTGATCAGTGACACTTCATCCAGATAAGTTAAGGCACTTTCAAGAGCATCTATGGCTTCTTTATACTTTGCCTGCTGGTAATAGGATTCACCTAATGCAGTTCCTACTCTCCGGGTGATTTCATGATTTGGATATCTGTCTTTCAGCACCTCAAAGGCAATTGATGCTGTGTTATATTGACCCTGGGATAGATACAACCGTCCACGGGCATATAAAGCCTTTGGCGCCCACTCCGAGCGCGGATAGTCATTAGCCAATTCCATAAAATATACCCTGGCTTCTGAGTAGTCTTTATTTTCGGCCGCGGCTTCAGCAACCCAATATTTTGTTTCCGCTGCTTTTTTATCACTCATCCAGGAATCTATTGCCTGTTGGTAATAGGTGATAGCAGTTTCATATTCTCCCTTATCTGTAAATCGGTGTCCCAAATCTTTGAGCAGCATTTCCGAAAACTCACTGCCGGGATATCTTAGTACAAACTGTTTGTAGTGAGTTTCTATATTTGCAGAATCGGTACCGGTTTTAGCTCTGCTTAGGAAATATTCAGCAGCAATTCGCATTTCATGCTCAGGATATTTATTACTGAAAAGTTCGAAATGCCGGGCTGCTTCTTCAAAAAAACCCTGTTCGTATAATTCTAAGCCAGAGTTATAAAATTGAACAGATGGTGACTGAACATCCTGAGCAAATGTCCAATTCACTAAAAGAAATGTAAATATTAATGTAATTAGGCTGCTTTTTGGGGCGGAGAGCATGTAACTCGTCGGGGTAAATAAGGTTAATAGTTACTTATTATATGTCAAGATAGCGAATAAGTTCATCCGCACGGTCAGAAAAATTATGTTCTAGTGTTTCGCTATCGGCATCAGATGTTATTGTATAACCAAAACGACGTAAACCGGCACTAACTACGGAGGAATCTTCCAGATTTAATTTAAATGAAACACGGTAAGAAGTGTTTTTGGCTGAAGGTTGTTGAACGGCCATTCCCAAAATTTTTGCACCTTCTATTTCAATAATTCGAACGAGGTCGGATAAAGTAAAATCACCTTGATTCAGTTCCACCGTAATCACTGAACCAAAGCTGGATAAATTGAATAGATCACCTAAGGCACTCAGAACATCCCTTTTTTTGAGCATTCCCTTAAATATCATCTGTTCATCTATAACCGGAAGCAAATACAACTCCTTGGCTAACATAACCCGTGAGGCTTCAAATAAATGCTGGTATTCGGGTATTGAAATGGGGTCGCTAAGGGTAACTTCAGAAAGCTGCACTTCCTCATCAACAACCTCAATGAGTTTATCAAGTGAGGCCATCCCAATCAGGCGGCCATCATCATCTACCACTGCAAATTTAGTAGTATGCAGCAGATCAATCCTTAGCAATGCTTTAGCAACGGTATCGCTAAGCTTAAGGGGTGAAATATTTCTATTTGTAATTTCTTGAACTAACATAGTTAAACAACTTCTCCGTTTACCCCAATAGTATCTAACAAATGGGATAATTGCTTAAAATCTTTTTTGGCTATGGTAAATGTAAGTTCTACATCTGTGCCTTCATAAGATTCTTTTTCTACTGTGGCGTTTTCATGAATAAAAGCAACTGCTTTGTATTTTGAAACTGGAATTTGAACCGTGTGACGGCTATAATCGAGTTCTATCAACTGCTCAATGCTCTTCTCAAGCTCCTTAAGGCCTATTCTCTGCTCTGCAGAAACAAATACTGCGTCAGAATATGCACGTTTCATATCAGAAACCTGCTCTGTTTCCATTTGGTCTACTTTATTAAATACTAAAATGGTTCTTTTATTAGTAGCTTTCAACTCCTCAAGTGTTTCTTCCACTACTTTTATGTAATCCTGTGCCATTTTTGAAGAGGCATCCACTACATGTAAAAGAATATCTGCCTCGCGAACTTCATCTAATGTGGATTTAAAACTTTCCACCAGGTTATGCGGTAATTTGCGAATAAAACCTACGGTATCGGAAAGCAGAACAGAATGATTTTCAAGTTCATGGCGTCTCACGGTTGAATCCAAGGTGGCAAACAACCGGTCTTCCGCAAAAACACCTGTTTCAGTAAGGGCATTCATTAATGTTGATTTACCGGCATTGGTGTAACCAACAAGTGAAATACGTGTCATCCCTTCCCGGCCTTTTCGTTGTGTTTTACGCTGTTTACTGAGTTTCTCGAGTTTATCTTTTAAAACGGAAATACGCCGGCCAATTAACCTTCGGTCAGTTTCAATTTGAGTTTCACCGGGACCTTTGGTTCCAATTCCTCCTGACTGCCGCGAAAGGTGAGTCCAGTATCTTGTTAAGCGAGGAAGTAAATATTGTAATTGAGCAAGTTCAACCTGTGTTTTAGCTGCAGAAGTTTTAGCACGTGCGGCAAAAATATCCAAAATCAGGGAACTGCGATCTAATACCTTGGCATCGGTTCCTTTTTCAATATTGCGAATTTGTGTGGGTGACAAGTCATCATCAAAAATAACGGTGTCAATATGCTGCTCTCCCATAATACGTTTCAACTCACTGAGCTTGCCTTTTCCAACATAAGTTGAAACATCAGGATGCGTTTTATTTTGCAGAATTTTTTCAATTGTAATTCCACCGGCAGTATCTGTCAACAAAGCCAGTTCATCTAAATATTCCTCTGCCTGATATCGAGTGGTATCAGGACCGTATAGTCCTACCAGCAATACTCTTTCACGTTCTAAATCGGAATTTTTTACGTCGTCTAACAAATGGGTAAAATCTTAATTAATCTTCTTGAATTCTCTTGAGGTCTATGTCCGGGATTGATTGTCCTTCGAACTTATTGCCTAGCTTTAAAGATACAATTTTTTTGACAGCATTATATCGGCTCTCTGGCACAAAAAGTTTCAGTTGTCTGTAACCATCTGTCAGGCTTTTTTCCATTTCAGAATAGTTAAACAGATATTCAGTTCCATCAATTTGGGTATGTTCCACATAATCCAAAATCTGGAACCAGGGAATGGTTTGCGATGGTTCATTTATATTTTTCACTATTCCATAATCTGTAATATAATGTTTAGAGGCGAGATAACTGGATATAAACCACATACTGCCAATCCACATATATGCCATAAAAAACGGATAGTATCGAATATCCTGACGGTATAAAACTATGACGGTCAATAATAAAATTACTCCCATAAAAACGGTAGCAAATAATGGATAACCTCTCAATTTTCCGGCACGCCAGCTTAGGCGTACATTTCTCAGCCTCATTTTATTCTGAAAGGAATAACCTGCAAGAAGTGTAGAGGCAATTGTGAACAACACAATAACACCACGAAAAAATATGGCTAGTATCGATTCCATTAACTCACCGTTTCAGCTTTATACCACATAGAAACCAAGGTTTCTGCTATTAAAAATAACAAGCCAGCAAACATAAACCAGTTCCAAATTTCTTTTCCAAATCCTGAGGCTATTATTTTATTTTTAAGTTCTTCTTTTCCCACTTCAGCCGCATTTACCCGGTTAATATTAACATCCTGAATAAGATTATCCAATTCAGTTTTATCGATTTCTGTAAAATCGGATTCGCCTTGGCTAAAATTTACTGAAACTATGAACTCATTATCTTCATCGGTGACAGTTACCCATCCGGGCGTCCATTCCTGGGCCGGATACCGCAATTGTATTCCGGACGAAACAACATCAACAGTGGGTTTAATTTCTTCATTACCTGCCCGAATAACGGCTTTCTCACCATCAATATTTCCCCTCCAGTTAAATGTATTCCCTAATTGGTGATTTGCAAATCCACCCTCATCCGATGAGGCTGAATATAAAAGAATACGATAGTAGAATGGTGCAAATAAAGGTTTAATAGGGAAATTTGACCAACCCGGATCGTTACCAATAGTAGTAATAAACAAAGCTCCTTCGCCAAACCTTTTTTCATGAACCAGTACATCACCATTATTCATGGTAAGCAAATCGAATCCTGTTCCCGAACTGCCTGGTAAATATTTCAAATAATAATAAATATCCGGACTTGTAAAACTTAGATTTTCATTTTGTTCACGTTCAAACAATCCGGAAAAGGATGGATGGTCTTCTAACAATTCATCAGCGGTTGCAATAGATTTAAATGATGCATACTCGCCCCGAATACCTACATAGCGCCCCGCATTGAACTGTGAAAGGAATCGGTTATAGTTTTCCAAATCTCCCTTTTCGGACGGGAAAAAAATTACTCCTCCTCCTTCTTGAACAAATTCCTGCAAAACCCGGAAAGTGTATTCCGGAATTGATTCCACTCCATCTATTAAAATAGTATCAAACTCACCTAAATTTGCAGTTTCAAATATTGATGGCGTGGCTTCCCGGTATTTTAATTGGGCATCATTTTCACCAGCAACCTGAAGCATTACTCCTGTATAGGAAATCAGATCGCTTACAGGCTTATTTTCGCTTACCCATAACACATTACGCATTTCAGGAACCTGAACCGTAAAATAAAATTCATTGTCTGGTTGGAATTCATCACCTTCAATCGAAATTTTTCCTTTGGTTGAACCTGTAGATGAAGGAGAAATTTCAAAAGTGAAGGTTTTGGTTTCACGGGGTTCTAAAGCCACTGAATATTGGCCAGCATTTTGCCCGTCAAATTCCAGGGATATAAACTGATTAACTGCGGGAACATCACTCCTGTTTGCCAATTTTACATTTAGAGTAAAAGGAATATTTGTCCCAATCATATTTGTAGATGTATTTATTTCTGATACCACTGTATTTTGGACTTCCACCTCCCCTACATCAATCACCGTTAAATTCAGATTATCAATTTCCAAATCCTGTAAATCTCTGAGTTGGCTATATTGACCATCGGTTAATATGAAAATATTTTTATTCTGATAAGGAGCTTCCTGAACCGATTCTGCCAAACCCCTTAGGCGATTCAGTATATAATTTCCGGATGGATTTACTTCTGCTTCTTCAAGGGTTTTTTGAAGATTTGCCCGGCTCAAAATATTACTCATTTCGCCTTCACCGTTTGTGAGTTGCAGCATAAAACGGTCTTCATCTCTTGCAGATGCTTCAATTTCACCAATAATTTCTTTTGCATATTCAAATAAGGGGCCTTGTTTCCCTATCCGGTTCATACTTATACTATTGTCGAGTAAAAATGCGTTAAGGGCGGGAGCCTGAGTATTTGCACCAGCGGATATACCTGGGGGCAAAAACGGGCGGGCTAAAACCAGTGCCAGACAAATAATAGCAGCCAGCCGGAGCAGTAATAACAAATACCTTTTTATTCGAATGCGGCGGATGGTAGTTTTTTTTAATTCCTGAAAAAAAGCAAGTGTAGAAAATGCTACCTTTTGCGGCCGTCTTAGGTTAAGCAGGTGAATTAGAAGTGGAATTCCCACTGCAAGTAAAGCAAATAAAAAAATTGGGTTTAGAAAACTCATTTAGCAATCAAAAAATGTTACCTTTATTCATTCCATCCGGAACTTTATAATGTTCCGGAACTTAGCCAATACAGAACCAATACTTTAACTGTTTATTATTTCTTATTGATGAAACGTACCTTCCAACTCTTAATTACGTTTATTGTTGTTTGTTTTTTACCAGCTTGCTCTTCTAATCCTGACAAAGGCTGGTTTTCCTTAATTCCTGAAAAATCAACCGTACTGTTAGTACCGGAAGAGGGATTAAATGTACAGGATATAGTAACCAAAGAATATATTTCTTATCTGGATGACCTCACCCCCTCAGCCGTACAGCAAATTGCCGGGCTTGATGTTGAAGTTGGCAACCGCCTGCAAATTAAAGCGCTGGCACTATATCCTACAACTTCATTACACTCAAATTTTTTATGGATAACCGAATCATTCAGCGGCAACCTGAGTTCCTGGGCAACCAGATTTTATCTGCCTTTTACTCAAAACAACTACGAATTTAACGGCTTTACCATTCATAAACTGTTTTTTAATAAAACAGATTTTTTTGCAGTACAGGTAAATGATTATCTCATACTTTCCGAATCCAGCCTTGTTGTGGAGAATGCCATCCGGTCATATTTAGGTGTAATACCATCTATACAACTTGAGGGAAACCCGGAAACTTCATCACTTGTTGTAAATACTCCACAATTGAATCATTGGGTAGAGCAATTTGCTTCAATACAACACCGCCCCTCCATTATTAATAAATTCACGGGGGCAAAACCGGTTTCTTTAAAATTTGAAGAACCCGCAGATTCATCCAATAATGTACGTTTAACCGGGCAGCTTGAGCTTGAACAAAATAACCATTCCGCTCTGATTGATGCTATCTCGTACCAAAATAAAACAACCACCCTCGATCGTCATATTGCTGAAAATGCAGCTGGCTTCGCGATATTAAGGCTCCCCCCGGTTTCGATCCCCTCCCAGCCTGAATCCGGAATTGTAACCTCGCTTGACTCATTATTACTGGATAATATTGAATTATATCAAAACCTGGCAAATACTTTAGATGATGAATTTGCTTTTGAGGCATTTCCTGAATCAGGATTATTGGCAACCGGGGAGTTTTTATTCATGAGAAAACTTCGTGACAGAGGTGCCTTTCAGCGTCTTTTAAATGAACTTACACAGGATAAGTTGATTACCCGCCTTAATAACACCTACCAAATAAGCAGTAAGATAATGGGTGTTTTGATTGGTTCAGAATTAAATCCTTTACGTGATTTTTACCTCTCCTTTTCAAATGACGTAGTAGTTATTGCCAAACGCAGGGGCATTGCTGAAAGTGTGAATATGGATCGTACACGTCGCCGGGTGATATACTATGAAGAAACATACTCTACAATAAAATCTGAGCTTCCGGAACAAATAAGTGGATTTGTGTGGGTTGATTCGGATGAATTTTTACAATTTCTGCAACCATATCTTAAAACAGAGAATAAGCTTGCCGGATTATTTAGCAGGGCGGATATCACTACCATGGTGATGACCACAAATAACGGTGTAGTTGATTTCACTCTAAATACCTACACAAAAGAAGGATCTCAGCTACCTTATGAAGAATTGTGGGTGATGCCACTATCTAATCTTCAACTTAGCGGGAAACCTGTTTTAGGAGATTTGGTTGGAAGCAGTACGGATGAAATAGTTTTTTCTACCCAGGACGGGCGCATTATGGCTTTGGCTATAGATGGCACTATTGCTATGGAAACTTCCACCAATGGCCTTGTTCCAATAGGCGGCCCTCAACTTTATGACTGGTATGGAAATAATCAACAAATTGTGTTTGTTGCCGCAGGTTCACAAATATTTGCCTGGAATGAAAATGGTAATCTACTCCCCCGATTTCCTCTTGAATTGGGGCAACAAATTACTGCTCCAATATTGGTGAAAGACATTCTTCAAAACGGTGTTCCCGAAATTGTAGTGGCCACAGAAGACCGAAAGGTTCATGTAATTGATGGGCGGGGTGAAAATATCAGAGGCTGGCCGCAGAATACTAATGCAACAGTACAGTCTAAGCCCGTTTTTGAACTTTTGGATGGGGTTTGGTCAATTTGGGCTTTTTCAGAAAACACACTGCACGGCTGGCTTAAAAATGGTACAGCACGTCCGGGCTATCCACAATTTGTGAATGCCCGTTTTACTAATTCTCCTGAAATATATGAAGACCAGGTCTTGGGAAGTGCCGGTGATGGTAATTTGTATTCCGTAGGTTTAAAACCATTTTTTAATGATTCAACTGCCACCATCATTTCTGATGATTCCGTCTCCATTCATTCCCTTTATGTCGCAAATAGTGGGCTGTCTTCCGTATCCGTACAGAGAAATGTACTAATGAAAGATTCTGTAAATTTTTACCGGGAGGATCTGTTGGCCACTCAAAGTTCTAATGGTTCAATTTTTCTATACAATAAACTGGGTGAATTAAGATTTACCCAAAGCCTGGGACAACCTTCATCACCAACTCTTGTTCCTCATCTTGTTGATATCAATTCTGATAAGAATATGGAAATTATAGCACTTGCCGAATTTGGAAGACTTTACGCCTGGGAAGTTTTAACAAATCAACGATTATTTACCCTTCCCACTGCCGGAATGAAATACCCGATAATCACTGATCTTAATGGGGACGGACAGAAAGAACTAATTGCACAAACCCGCGAGGGGCTTCGCTGTTGGACGATAAACAGGGAGAATTAGTAGCAATTGTTAATAGGTGTTCAGTTTGAAAAGATACGAATACCTTAAGCCTTGTAACTAAAACCTATAAAATATCCGCCAACGCCTCTTCGAGTTCTTCGTATTGAAATTCAAAATTAGCCAACTGAAGTTTTTTGGGCTGCATGCGTATGCTATCGGTGACAGGTTTTGCGGCCTCTCCTAAAACAATATCCAAAGCAAATTGTGGCACCCGTAGATAAGAGGGGCGATTCATGATATTACCAAGTGTTTTTGCAAACTCATTCATGGTAACCGGATTTGGGGAACAGACATTATACGGCCCCATAATTTGCTTATTTTGAATAGGAAAAATTAACGCTTCACAAAGGTCAGATCGATGCACCCAGCTCATATATTGATCTCCCTTACCAATGGGACCACCCGCAAAAAATTGAAATGCTGGGATCATTTTTTCCAGAGCTCCCCCACCCGTTTCCAGAACAATTCCAATTCTGGGATTAGCTACTCTCACTCCAAATTCTGATGCCTTTTGAGCCTCCTCCTCCCAGTCTTTACAAACCTGGGCTAAAAAATCATTGGCAGCTTCCTCATCTTCAGTTAGTATATCCCCACCCCTGTCTCCATAAATACCGGCTGCTGATGCTGAAATAAATACTTCAGGTTTATTTTCTGCATCTTTCATCGCATCTACTAATTTTTTTGTGGACTGAATCCGGCTATTTTTAATTTTTCTCTTCACTTCTTCCGTCCACCGCATTCCAAACAAATTCTCTCCTGCAAGATTAATCACCGCATCTGCCTCATTCATTGCCGCTGGCAAATCATCCTCCCAGCTTATAAAACGCTGGTTTTTAGCATTTTCATCCTCATGTTTTTGATGATTTCGGGATATTATTATCAGGTTGTTCCCTTCTTTTAAAAGCATCATTCTGAGTTCTTCTCCGATAAACCCGGTTCCGCCTGTAATAAGTATGTTCATAATCCGCTTATATTTTTCTTTTTAACCTGAGTTCTGCCAAAGGCATACCCAATGTGGATTCTAAAATCTGT
>JBBDLQ010000185.1:0-9799 GCA_040878765.1 Balneolaceae bacterium
CAAAAAAAAACCTGTCTAAGTCAAAGACAGGCTTTTGGCAGTTCTACTCCGAAGGTTACCCTTCGGCAAGGTTAGTTAAAATGTAATTCCGATTTAGAATTTATACCCCGAAAAACCCAAACCGTTTTACATCTGATACGCTTCTATTATCTAAAATTTTTTGGTTATAAGCACTGCATATTCATGTGGTTTTTCAAAAAAGTTTTTTTACGTGCCCGGTGCTTAAATCTAAATAAGTTTATCCCTTAGAGCTTTGGCTACCGCCTCACTTTTATTGCTAACTTCAAGTTTCTTATAAATATTACGGATGTGATATCTCACCCCATCCACCGATAGAAATAAATCCTTAGAAATACTTTTATACGAACAGCCTTCGGCCAGTAATTTTAAAATTTTGATCTCTGAGTCCGATAATTCGATGGTACTTTCAGAGGTGTCATGAAAGGAATTAATGACTTTTCGGGCAATATTCGGACTCATTGGTGAACCGCCGTCATTTGCAATATTGATGGCTTCAATAAGTTCGCCGGGCGAAATCTTTTTGGATAAATAGCCTATTGCACCATTCTTCAGGGCTTTGAAAATACGTTCGTCATCATCATGAATGGTTACCATTAATACTACTACATCAGGATTCATTTCCCTTATTACCCTTACACCCTCGGTTCCGTGCATTCCGGGCAACTGTATATCAAGTAATACTACATCGGCTTTCGGTAATGTGTTGCTTTTAAAAGCATCCTCACAACTTTCAAATTCAGCAATTACCTGAAAATTTTCCTCAAAATCGAGAATGGTTCTCCACCCTTCCCGCATATACTTATTGTCTTCAATGATGACGATATTGATCATAAAAGTGTGCTTTTTTGACTATATAAAAAAAATAATCATCAATGTAACTACCTGAATAGGCGGTTTTTAGGTCAGATATGTAATAAATCTAAAAGTTAAGTAATCCTAAAATTTGAGAATCAATTATTTATAGGGGAATTCGAAATACCAACGTGTACCTTCTCCCCGTGTACTTTCCAGTTTAACCTTACCATTTAAAGTATCAGTTCGGTCTTTAATATTTTTAAGCCCGTTCCCATTAAAATTCCCATTTACGTTAAATCCCCTTCCATTGTCCTTTACTTCAAGAATTACTTTGCCACCGGATTCTTTCATCTCAATAAACGCTTGGGTCGCTTTTGAATGTGAAACCAGATTATTTATCGTTTCTTTATAGATAAGCCAGAGGTTCTGCCGAAATTCAAGTTCAACCGGGAAGCTAAAATCATCATCTAATTTAAGTTCGTAATCCACTTCTTTACAGTCGAATGCGTCTGCAGCATACCGTTTGCATTTTTTCAGGAAAACAGACCAATTATCTTTTGCAGGATCTATAGCCCAAATAATATCATTAATTTTTTCTTTGGCCTCAGATGCACTTTTATCAATCATTGCCAAAAACCTTTTAGACTGAACGGCATTAGATTGCACACGCTGGGCTGCTTCACTGAAAAAACTTATGCTGCTCAATGTACCGCTCAAATCGTCGTGCAAATCACGGGCTATACGTGTCCTTGTTTTCTCTTCTTTTAATAAATAAAATATCCGGTATCGATAAATCACAAAGAATGCTATTAGGATAAGAAGTAATACTATTGCAATATTTCGGAATTGGGTAATTCGCAGCTGGTTGCTAACACTTAGTAATTCTTCATCTTTATTTTGCAGCTGGTAACGAACATTCATCATGGCCATTTTACGTTCTGCATCATCATCATATCTTTGCTTATCAAACTGATACTGTTTTTTATATTGATCAAGGGCCATATCAAAGCTTCCAAGCCCTTCATAGGCATGTGCTTTGATCTCAAATACATTTCTTAATTGATGCTGAATATTATATGCATCCGCTATGCGAATGGCCGCATCCGAATAGCTTATTGCTTCATCATATTCTTTTTTTGCGTAGGCCAGATCAGCAAAAAACAGATTATTTATTATTTGCTGCTGCGGGGTTGTACGGGAATTGGAATTTGACCTTAGTACATTTTGAACAGAATCAGCTTTCTGAATAAAATTCAGTTTTAAATATTTATTCCCTAATTCCGCAATATGATTGATACCCACATTAGGTATTCTGAATTTTGAACTTATTTCAGCCGCATCTTCCATTAAGGAAAGAGAAATATTGTTCTCTCCAAGATTTTCATAAACTTTACTCAAATTTGACCGGATACTAGCTTTTATTGATGGCATTAATGATTCAATCTCCAAACAGGGAGATAGTATCTCTTTAGCCTTTTCAAATTCCCCCAATTCAATGAAACTAGAAGAAAGTCTCATTAATATATTACAACGACCGGATGGGCTGCTTTCGGATTCCAGGAATTTTTCAAACATTTCAATAGCCAGATCGTGGGCTCCTACACGAGAATATAAATTGCCTAAATTCCCATAAATTTGGTGAACCGGATAATTGGTTTCTTCCTCATCTAAAGCCTCAATGTAGGAAATTGTATTTATATACAATCTCTCAGCCTCTACATATTCTCCTTCCCTTGAATGCTGCGTAGCTCTCAGATTTTCAACAGAGATATATGAGTTATGCTCTCCAAGTTCTTTTAATTTTTCTGAAGCTTTTTCTGCATAATAAACAGCAGAATCAGGATTCATATGGCGCCAGGCATCGGCCAAAACAAATAAGGAAAAGGCTTCTTTTTCTTTGGGATTAATGCCATCGAGTTTTTGGATTTCTTCGGCAATAACCAACATAGAATCAGGGGTTCTGCGCAAATACCTGGTGCTAGACTCCACATATTTTCTAAGCTTTTCTTCAGGAGATTGAAGCTGTTCAATATCATTCCTGATTTCCTGCAAACTCATAGGAGGTATTGGCTGCTGAGCATAAGCGTTGCTCAATAGACCTGCTAAAACAAATAAACCACAAAATGCCAGATAATCACTCATTTTCTAATACTACAGATAGAATTTCAATACACTACCCTTGAATTTCTATTACTTAGAAACCCGTTATTAACATAGTAAATAGTAAATTAATAAAACAGAGGATAAGCAATAGTTAAGAGCTGGCCGGTTTTAACACCCTGCCAACTCTCAACTTTTTGATGATTATTTGATGAGTGTCAACTTCTTGGATTTCACAAAATCACCGGCTTTTATACGGTATATATACATTCCGGATGATAATGCTCCTGCCTCGAATTGCACTTTATGTTTGCCTGCAGCATATCGCATGTCGGTTAATGTGGCAACCTTTTGGCCAAGCATGCTATACACTTCAATTTTTACATCTGCGGCTTGCGGAAGGTCAAACCTGATTTGCGTGACAGGGTTAAATGGATTCGGATAATTTTGAAGCAGATCAAAATGATCGGGTATTTCTCCTGCCAGTTCATTTGATGTCGACATCTCCACAACAATTATGATGGCAGCTAAGGCTTCCCCACCATCACTGTCGGTAACTACAACAGTAAGCGTGCTTTCTCCGGTATAAGCCGAAGCACTAAGTGTTATGGTGAAATTTTCTTCATCATAAGTAGCTGTTACATCATCCGGATCGGTTATTAATTCAACCATTAAACCCATAATATCATCCTCAACATCACTTACCAATGTATCGAGGCGGAATATAAACTCCAGGTCGTTCCGGAATCTTATGGTGTCAGGTACATCAACGAATACCGGAAGATCATTGATCGTACTGATATCTACCAGGAGCGTATCCAGGGTTTCAAGAAGTCCGTCATCCGTAGCTTTTACAATCAGCTCCCCAACGCCAAATACATCCTGAAGTGAAGTTAACACCAAGGTATCTGCATTCAGTGAAGCCGTGAATAACAGGCTGTCATAATCCACAATCTCATACGTCAGCATTCCGCCTTCCGGATCAGAAAATATCAATTCTAATGCAGCAACTATAAATTCACCGAAATCTTCATCAAGAATGATCTCTCCGAGTGGTTGCACAACAACTGCCGGCATATTTACTTTTTCCTTAGTAGTGAAACTGAACACCTCACTCCATTCACCGGCACCAGATGTATTCGTTGCCTGAACCTTCCAGTGATATTCCGTCAAGTAGTTCAATCCATGGATATACAGTGTTGTGTCATCCAAAGACTCCTCAAATACAATAGAAGCAAAACTTGTTTCCGTTGATAGCTGAATGGTGAATGAATCGGCATGGGCAGTGTTACTCCAAACAAAAGTTAATGCCGTATCAGCGTCTGCAAACAGATGTTCCGGTTCAAGCAATATAGGAATACCCGGTGTTTCACTAATGGTAATGGTAGTGAAACTTCTGAAATCTGATGGCAAACTCTCCCCTGTACTATTGGAAGCAAATACCCGCCAGTAATAGGTTATATTGTAATCCAGTTCCGGTAGTAACAGGGTATAAGTATCCCCGGCTAACGTTGAATCAAGAAATATAGTGGAGAAGCTTGAATTCGTATCAACTTCAACCCGGTAACCGGTAGCATAAGTTGAGCTGTTCCAGGAAACCGAAGTTGCAGAGAGAGGCATATCCACGGCTCCATCAGCAGGATTATTCAACACGGGAGCAGCCGGTATCGGCATTTGAGTTTTGAAGTTAAAATAGGGGCTCCAATTGCTGCTTCCTCCATCATTCACCGCACGAACCCGCCAATAATAGACGGTATTCTCATTTAAACCGCTTATGGCTAGTTCATCAGTTAAAACGCCCGTTGTATCTACTAAATTTACTGAGAATGAAGTTGATGTTGAAAGCTGTACCTCGTAATAATCAGCTCCAACGGATGGGTCCCAGTCTAATGTGGGCGATATTGAGATGTTTTGCGCACTATTAGCCGGACTAACCAATACTGGCGTTAATGGTTTAGTGGAAATGAAAATACTGCCGTTGTCATTTTTTGAATTGGGACTTCCTTCATTTAGCAAAACAGTATTGAAATACACATTCGTATAAGAATCCGTACTTATGGAAGTATCCGTTTTGAATTTAAGATAAACGAAGTCTCCCGAAGTGCTAAAACCATCTGATCCGGCTCCAACAAGTTTCACCGAATTTTGGCTCAGAATATTTTCAGAATAAAACCAATCTTCAGAAAGTGAGCCCTCTGCGGTAAATCCCAGGTAGTCCAGTCTGTTATGGTCATAGTTGAACTCAATATCACTTGAGTACAAGGTTGCACCTGAACGTTCTACATTTTTTATCCTGACCGGATATATTAGGGTATCACCAATCAGCATAGATGAATCCGGAAATATCATTTCAACATCATAAAAAGTAAAATCGGAAGTTGTTGCTGTGGCCCCAATGGAATCGACAGCGGTAACTTTAGTTACTCCACCCTTTTGTGCTATCAGTAATCCATTATCATCAATGGTTGCTGCTTCAGCATTGGTTACCTCCCAATCAACCCATCCGGTATTGTTTGAAACATTGAATTGAATGCTGTCACCAACCAAATATGAACCGGAATATGGGTTTATATACAATGATGGCAGCGTTTGGGAAATTACCTGAAAGTTTTGGGCCAGGCCTTCTATACTTTCATTAAATAATATGTCCTGAAAGTATAATGTATTATAAAAGGTGGTTGTTTCATTCAGTTTCATATGCAGTGTTAACAGGTGACCTGCCCCTGCAATATTTTTTGTTTGAGCAAAAGCTATTGAAATACCGGTTGCTTCCGTATTTGAATTAATGTACACATCATCGGCAAGTAACGGCCCGGCTTCTACTGATTGCACTTCCATTCTGCCATCAAATTGGGAATGCAGATAGAATGAACCGGATTGTATGCCAAGTTCACTCAAATCTGTGGTATGGATATCAACCGATACCATTTGTCCGGGATAGTTAGTTGTATCCTGCCCCATTAACCTGAAACCGTAAACTTTCACTACGTTAGAAGTATCAATAATTCCCCGGCTGTCTTCGGCTATAACTGCTACGTTTCCATATCCAACTGCTTTTAAGAGGCCATCCTGACTCATGGTTCCTACATCCGGATTCGTGGTTGACCAGCTGACCGGTGCTTCCGCATAAGAGACACTATACTGCACGGAATCTCCTATCACCATTTGGCTGGTTGAATGAGAAACGATTATCTGAGGTTTATCTGCTATACCTATATAACCACTATCAAAGATCAGAGGCAGTTCACCTTCATTTAACAGGGTATTATTGGCATCAAAATTCAGATAGGTTCCTCCGCTTCGTATCAACTTAAACCTGATGAATAAAAAACTCCCGGTTCCGGATAAAGCCACCTCTCCGGCTCCTGCAATTCGTATCACATTATCCGTATTTAGATTGGTTGATATATTCCAACCTTCTACTAACGTGCCTTCGGTTTCAACTGACAGAGGAATTAAAAGGTAGTTACTATAATTCAGCTGCAATTGAAAAGACAGCACATTTGATCCGGTGAGCGAGGAGTCCACATTAACCGGTATCAGCAAAGTATCTCCATCCACCGCGTTGGTGTCGGGGATGGAGAATTGAATTTGAGCTAATACAGGTATGGAAACCAGGACACCTATCAAAACCAGGCAAAAATGTTTTATTGTACGTCTCATGATATTACCTCTCCGGTTTATCAAAAGGGAAGTTCCCTATTGATTCCCATTATTTGATGAAGGTTAATTTTTTAGACTGTACTATGTCTCCTGCCTGAATCCTGTAAATATATACACCCGTACTTACCTGCATTCCGGCATCATTAGTGCCATCCCATACCGCTTTATGCCTGCCGGCCTGATATACATCATTGACCACGGTTTTTACTTTTTGGCCCAGTATGTTGTACACAATCAGGCTTACTTTAATGTTATTTTCTGCCAGATTGAATCCAATGGTTGTACTTGGGTTGAACGGATTTGGATAGTTTTGATACAACTCAAATTCCGTTGGTAAATTAATCTGAATACTCTCGTTTGCTACAGCAGATCGAGAATAATCGATTTCATTGGCCATGAACTTATCGATGTACATTGCGCTGTTTTGATCACTGTTTTTTAAAGTGAATGTGATGTTAACCACTGCCCCGCTTTTATCGAGTGCATTTCCCGAAGCCATTGCCAAGTAAATTTTACCATCATTAGTAATATTTGAGGTTAAAGAAGCATCCGATAACAACTCAGTAGCTGTAATGCTTTCCATCTCAATGGCCTTATTTGGATAAGACAACTCAATTTCAAATGCATACAGGTTCGATACATTATCCAGCTCAAGGTTTACAGAATAACGATTTTCACCCATGTCCTGGAGGTCAACTAATGCTAACTTCATGTCTTCTATAGCGAGAGCAGCTAACAAATCATATCTGGATTTTGAAGCCAGTTCTGCAGGGAAGGCTTCGATCAAGCCAACCACATATTGAAGTACATATGAAGCATCCATTGAAGTAACTGAGCCATTGCCAGACACATCTGCCACGGCTAATTGTGTAGCATTCATGGTATCGAGAAAGGCAGCATGGCGCAATAAAACGGAGGCATCAAAAGACTGCACTTTTCCGTTCAAACTCACATCTCCCAATACCGGATTTGTGGCCCCTGATCCAACAAATGGATTGTAATTTACCCCATCAGTAACTGTATTACCTGTACCTCCCGGGTTTGCAGAATGAGTTGGTCCCGTATCGCTTCCCCACCAGTTATTAGTAGCGTCTATGGTAAAGGTTTTGTCACGGTTATAAACACCGAACTGGGAATTGTTATAGATATCATTATTGGTAACAACCGGGTTACCTGATCCCCACACTACAACCCCATAACCATTATCAAAAATGGAGGAATTGGTAATAGTAGGACTGGCATTATCTGCCAATACACCGGCATAGCTGTTACTGTTTACCCGTACATTTTTGATTACGGTATAATCTAACAGAGATTCTTCTGGCAGGGAAGTGCCCGTATATTTGATGCCGTACCAATAGGAATTTGCACTGTTGGTTGCAGTACCGTCCCCATTGGTATCCCCGCCATAGAAATCATCATAGATGGTTGTAAATACAATCAGGCTGTCCGGATGATTACTACCCTGGGCAATCAATCCTTTTTGAACCTCAAGCCTTCGGTAATTTTCAAATTTCATGATTACACCGGGATCAATGGTAAGTACCGCACCTGTTCCTGTAGTATAATTGCCACTCATATAGTATGGAATTCCGACTTTACCGGCGAAATCACGCTTTGGCAATGTTACATCTTGCACCAGTGTTTCCTCGCGAACCCCAATTGCTTTCCAAGTGGTACCGCTCATCGTATTTCCAACTGTGGTTTGCGGATATGACACAAGGGAAATGACCAAAGGTGTTTTATTAAGATTATGAAACACATTGTTTTCTACATATGGTGCAGATACACCGGCCAGGTTCATACCATAATTCAACTGCTCAAATCGAGAGTTCTTCACCGTCGGATCAGCACTATTGGCAACAATACCCGCGTAATTATTTCTAAAGATGGTATAGTTAACAATATTACTGGTATCATCACTGGTAGATGAATAAGTAATCCAATTTCCATTACGATAATTAAAGTCATTGACCTGACCATCAGTATATATATCAGCTGGCTTTCCATAGCTATCGTCGGTATCAATGGTAAATACAACCGGTGAATTTTCGGTTCCATTAACTCTAAGTGCACCTTCTACATTAAACTGGCCACTTGTATAGCGATAGCCACCGTAATTGGTAAATGCTTTAAAAGTCATTCCTGACGGTATAATTATTTTTGAACCGGATGGAATAGTGAAGTTGCCATGCAGCACATAAGTTATAGAATCAGTTCCCGCAAAGCTTCGGAAAGCTAATGTTGCATCACTTCCCCAGGTTCCCCCACGGATACCAAGCCCCCTGTGTTTTACATTAGACTCTGCATTTCCACTAAAAGTCGGATTGCTGAACATATCCATATAAATGGAATGACCACTAATATTTTGGAAGTTATTACTCAGAATCTGTGGACTTGAGTTATCATAAATATTGATTGCATCATATTGAGATAGCTGGAATAAGTTGTTTTCAACTTTTGCTTTTGAACTTTGGAATTCAATAGCAGTACTTGGATATCTGAACTCCGTATGAGTGATATGATTTGCCGAATCTATAGAAGAAGCTCTAAAATAAATTCTTATAGATTGTCCCGGATTGGGTACCGATATATTACCGTCATTATTTGAATCTCCCCCCGCACCATCATCACTTACTGAAGTGAATATTACAGGCTCTGTTTCTGTGCCCAAAACTTTAAGGGCACCATCAACAAACAAGCTTTGTGATCCTTTGAAAATTACAGTTGGAGCAACGGAAAGCGTTGTGTTTTGGCCTATATACCAGGTATGTCTCATAATGAAAGGCAAATTCGTATAGCCGGCAAATGAGTATGGATTTAAGGTTACATCTGAAGAAACGGTATTTGTTGTTTCATAGAAATAACCATACCCGTTAAATCCACTATAGTAGTAGGTCACCAAATTATTAGACTCCAACAAACCTACTCCGTTTGATCCATTTGAGTTAAAAGTAATGTTTGAAAAAGAAGGTGCGGAATTTGTGGAAATAGCAACAGGATCGTATCCGCAGTTTTGAATAGTGGAATTGGCTATATGCACGGTTGACCCGCTTTCAATACCAAAGCCCATATACCGGCAACTCAAAACAGTCACTTTATCAATGGATGGAGCTGCATTGGTAAATATCATTCCGTGTTTTGCATAACGGATTTCTGTTTCTGAAACGGAAGAAGTTGCATCATCAGATGTTGACATAAACCGAATGGTTCCCCAATT
>JBBDLQ010000185.1:9899-12633 GCA_040878765.1 Balneolaceae bacterium
GACAATGCCACCGGAACCGAACCGGTATTTGAAAACGAATTATTGGTTATGGTTGGATTGGCCATTCCACGGGAATCAATTGCAAATTTTTGAGTATTAGCTATCTCAGTATTCGATATAGTTACATCACTGTTTACAATATTTACCGCACCCTGTGGATATATATAATTATTGGCAGCATTGAAATAGAAAATAGTATTATAACTTGCATATCTGATGCGGTTATAGTCTACTACCGAGGCACCAGCATCTTCGCCAAATGCAATACCCAGCCAGTCTGTATTTCCTGGAACCGTGTTGTTACCATCTTTATTCGTGTCTTTGGGATTACCTACGTTATCATCCTTAACAGAAGTAAATACTATTTTTTCATCACTGGTACCCACACTTGTCAACGTACCTTTAACCCTTAATCCCGGCCCTGTTGATTTAATTACAACCCCCTCTTCGATAGTTAGTTCTGCACCGGTATCAATATATAAATCCCGAAGCAGCAGGTAGGTTACATTAGGTATGGAAGTGAAATCACGTTTGGGTAAAATACTTGAACCCGAAATGGTTGTACCAATCAATCCAATGGCATCATACTGATTGTTTGAAGATGAGAATGAGTTGTTACTAAAAACAGGATCACTGTCGAAGGTCAAAGCAACAGGAACCACTCCACTTGATCCAATGGTATTATTGGTAAAGGTTGCGTCTGAATTATCTCTTAATGTAACACCATAGAGGTTGTTTTGGAAGTTACTGATGTCAATAACTGAGTTGTTGTTAATAAGAGTAATACCTCCTCTGTAGTCCCCGTAATACGTATTATGATATCCTGCAAAAGTTACCCTTACACGTTTGAAAGTACTTGTAGCCGTTTTTCCTGAAACACGAATACCGTACCAGTCGGTATTACCCGGAGCAGTTGTATTTCCATCTTTATTAGTATCGCCGCCTGCATTATCATTTCTCCAGGAAGTAAAGTGGATTTCTTCTCCTGCATCTGCAACGGCATGAATAACTCCGCCATCCTGAGTATACAATTCTCTGTTATTCTCAAACTTCAGGATATTACCGCTTGCTATGGTTAGCGTATCACCATTATACACCTGCATGCTAGAATAGAAATAGTAAGGTATTCCGACATAATTCATGGTCCAGTTTACATCAACAGTACTAAAATTCAGATAAATCATGTTATTGTCGTTACCAGACAAATCATTAACTCCTGAATAACTAATATCAGCCTCTGAGGTTATGTAAATTGGATATACCGTTCCGGTTATGGTGGAATTATTCACGGTAATTTTACCCGGATAGGCTGCAGTAATGCCATATTTTGAATCCGAAATAATGACGGTATCAAGCGTAGCAGAACCATTAACTACCTCAACTCCATTTGTTGAAAACTGAATGGTAGAATTACTTAGAATGAGTTCTGAAGAAGCACTATTCAAATAAATACGGCTCCAGCTTTCCCTGCTTGTTCCGGTGTTAGCAGTAAAAGTAACTCCATCAGCAATCAAACTACCAGTAACGGTAAGTTGGGTGCTTGGGTCAAACCTGACTTCAACTCCGCTCTCAATTTGAACGGTATCAAGTGCAGAAATAGTGGTACTTCCTGTTATTACATACGGACTATTTGCCGAAAGCCAAACAACGGTAGAGTCCCCATTTATAGTTCCCGAAATTTCCGTTTGAGCGTTTACAAGCGTTGAGAATTGAACGCTTAACAATACTGTGAGAAAAGATAACCCTATTAGACGTTTCATTTTATATACCCTGTTAGTTAGTGGAATCCCGAAAACTCGAATTAGCAATGCAAAGGGAGCTTTCGCTTACTAGTTAGTGAACAATTACAAAGAAAAGCATGATGGAAAAGAACGATAAGAATAGAAATTCTTGACCAATCTAAATTTGCAACTTTGGCAAATAAAAAGAAATGCGTTTTTAAAAAAAATAATTACATATAAAAGATGTGCCTGTAATCATTAAAGTAAAAAATCAGGCTTCAACAGGCATTAATTCCTGTTCAAGCTCTGATTAAAAATGCTATTTGATGAGCGTCATTTTTTTGGTTTTCACAAAATCCCCGGCTTGTATACGGTATATATACATACCCGATGATAGTGCTCCCGCCTCGAACTGCACTCTATGTTTACCGGCTGTAAATCGCTTGTTAGCTAAAGTGGCAACTTTCTGTCCCAGCATGCTAAACACTTCAATTTTTACTTCTGTGGCTTCCGGAAGATCAAACCTGATCTGTGTTGCAGGATTAAATGGATTCGGATAATTTTGAAGCAGGTCGAAGTGATCCGGAATATCTCCAGCCAGTTCGTTCGAGGTTGACAATTCTACCACAACAACTATAGAAACTGACACTTCGCCACCATCACTATCGGTAACTGTTATAGTTAATGTTCCTTCCCCTGAAAAGCCCGGAGCACTTAGTGTCACTATATAGTTGTCGGCATCATAGCTAACACCGATATCAGCGGGATCGGCCTCGGCCTCTATGGTAAAGTCGTCAAGCAGATCTTCAACATCCGTTATGGAAGTATCCAGCTGTAAGGTGAAGTCTTCATCATTGCGGAATTTCAGTGTATCCGGAATTTGAGTGAATTCCGGCAGATCATTAACGGAGGTAATTTCAACCAAAAGGGTATCCATGATTTCTCCGTTTTCGATATCGGTTGCTTTCACTACCACCATACCTGATCCATATTCATCCTGCAGTGAAGAAAGT
>JBBDLQ010000186.1:0-2109 GCA_040878765.1 Balneolaceae bacterium
CCGTCTTTCACATCAGTAAGGCTTTCAGCTTTTTGGAAATTTAAGGCTGACTCCCCAAGCACAAATAACGGTACTTTATTTCTTGTGTGCGTTTTAGTGGTGAGATCCTCGAGGTTTCCATGATCACTGGTTATAACCAATGTATCACTGCTTCGCTTATGTTTAATGATGTGCAGAAGGAATTCATCCAGCGGTTTTAATGCGCGATCCGCATCTGCCAGACTTTGGTTATGGCCGGCCTTGTCGGTTAGATAGTATTCATATAGCAACAAATCATAATCCGGAACTACATTTAAAAGACGTTTTGCGGCATCCTTAGGAGTGATTTTTGGAATATCGATGCCCAGCTTTTCCCGCCAGGCATTTTGTACAATTTCGGCTGTAAGTGCTGTTTCATTCAGTACTTCTTTCGTAGAATTTAATTTTACACCCGCGCTTTTAGTCATCAGGGTAGTACAGCTCCAGCGGTTACGTTTTTTTGCGTGTTCAAAAAAGACGGGCGGATAGGCATTCATAAAGTGTGGTTTTTTTCCTAATTCCTTCACTGCATGAAACACACTTTCTTTTTTTAAAAATGGTTTGATGCCGGAATGAGGAAAGGGCCCAAAATGCTTTCCTATTTCTTTGGCAGCATTTATTCCTGTAAATAACGCTGTTTGGCCGGTTCCGCTTTGGGGCAATCCTTCTACTCCAAGATTGGCATCAATGGGTTTAAAGAGCCACTCTTTTTCTATAACTGTTTCGGCACTTTTATTGAAGAACCCATTGGTCAAAGCTTCAAACGACTTGTACCGGTTTACTGAGAATGGATTTGAAGAATCACTTTCTCCAAGCCCAACACCATCAATAAAAATGAAGATAACTGACATTTGCCTATAATCGATTTTAAAAAGATAGTAAACAACCTTGCAGCGTCCTGTGGTCCTGCAAGCGTTGTGGATTTTGATATCAAAACCCGAACGCTGCAAGGACTTTCAGACGCTTGCAGGTTCTACAATATTTACTTCTCCAGTATAATAGTAACCGGCCCATCGTTTTCCAGTTTCACATTCATCATCGCACCAAATTCTCCGGATTGAATATTAAGATCAGTATTTGTTTTGAACCATTTTATCATATCCTCATACATAGGCTCCGCCTTTTCGGGACGCGCGGCTTCGATAAAACTTGGACGGGTTCCTTTGTCTGAATTTGCATAAAGCGTGAATTGAGATACAAGTAAAATTCCGCCTCCTACATCCTGTACCGACCTGTTCATTTTTCCTTCATCGTCTTCAAAGATGCGTAGTTTAGAAATTTTATTGCACATCCATTCCAGCTGCTCATTTGTATCATCCTCATGAATTCCCAGAAATACTAAAAGTCCCTGATTAATGGCTCCGGAAATTTCATTATTTACGATTACCGAAGATGATTTTACGCGCTGAATGACTGATTTCATAATCTGCTTTATGTGGATTACTATGTGGATTACCTATTAACAAAACATGGATAACTAAAATACCCATAAGTTGTGAACAAGCTTCCACATTTTTATCAGTTAATCAACATTCAAAAAGAATAACTTTTGATGTTAATGAAGTTTCCTGGTGATTTATGTGCTGTTTATATGTGAATGTTAATAATTCCGATTAATATCTTATAAGTAATTGATTTTAATGTAAAAGTTACCAACAAAACTATCCACATGTTTTAAGTGATTTAAATATAAGTCGTGATAAAAAAGTTTTCCACTTATCCACACGCTCTATTACTACTATTAAATTATATAAATCTCATTACTATAATATTCTGGTGTGGAAAAGAAACAGAAAAAGTTCTCAAAACACTCTTTTAAAGATTCTATATTTGAGTGTTCTTATATATTCAAAATCCAGATCAAATGAATAAACAATTTACCTACAAAGATTCCGGAGTAGATATCAAAGCCGGGGAAGAAATGGTAGAATCCATTAAAGGCGTGGTAAAAGATACCCACGGACAGGAAGTGTTGCATAACATCGGTGGATTTGGAGGATTTTTTAAACCTGATCTTGGTTCCTATAAAAAACCGGTTTTTGTGAGTTCCGTAGATGGAGTGGGTACCAAATTAATCGTGGCTTTTAAAGC
>JBBDLQ010000187.1:0-2084 GCA_040878765.1 Balneolaceae bacterium
TACCTGTTTCCTCATTCTTGCAACCGGTTCATTCAACTGCTCGCGGTATTTACTGACGGTACGCCGGGCAACTTTAAAACCCATCTCTTTCAGCTTATCGGTTAGTTCCTGATCGCTTAACGGCTTTTGTTTGTCTTCGTTATCAATCAGGTTTTGGAGAATATTTTTTACCTCTCTGTTTGAAACTTCTTCCCCGCTTTCCGTTTCCAAGCCTTCATTGAAGAAATACTTGAGTTCAAAAACCCCGAAATGTGTTTGTACATACTTGCCGTTCACCACCCTGGAAACCGTTGAAATATCCATCCCAATACGCTCTGCCACATCTTTCAGGATCATTGGTTTCAGCCCTTCCCCGTATTTAAAGAAATCTTCCTGCAGGGCCACGATGGTTTTCATAATATTCATAAGGGTATTTTGGCGCTGACGAATGGATTCGATGAACCACTGTGCCGAATCAATTTTACTTTTCATAAAAGACCGTGTTTCTGCATCCGTGTTTTTCTTCTTTTTGGCTTTAATATCCTGCCACATTTGCTTGTATTCCGGTGAAATACGAAGCGACGGTGCATTTCGCTGATTCAGGTTTATCACAAATTCACCCCTTTGTGTTTCTCCGTCTCTTTCCCCCTTCCAGTACACTTCAAAATCGGGTTCAATGTAGTTTTGGGTTTCTTCCATATCACTGGCTACCGAGCCCGGACGGGGGTCCATGTGCCGGATGGCTTCAAAAGCTTCCTGAAGTTCTTCCCGGCTTATATCAAATTTCTGTATAATCTTACTGAAGTGTTTCTTCTCAAAAGCTTTCCATGTATCGCGAACAATTTTTATGGCTAGATCGCGTCCTGCTAAACTTTTATCACTTGCCTTTAGCTGAACGAGTAAACACTCTTGCAAATCGCGCGATGCCAACCCAACAGGCTCCAATTGCTGAATTTTCGCCCGAACCTTTTCAACAATTTCAAAATCTAACAATATGCCATGATTAAAAGCAATGTTATCTACCACAGCCTCCGGTTCCCGCCGGAAATATCCGTCCTCATCCAGCGAACCTATAATTTGGTCAGCCACAAGTTGCTCTTCATCAGACAAACCAAGCAATGCAACCTGATCTTCCAGTTGCTCCAAAAACGAAGCCTGGTATGGATTAGGTAAATCTCTCCATTCTTCCATATCAGGATTGTAGGTTGTACTGAAGCTTTCCCCGTCATATTCTGTATTCGAATCAAACTCATCCCAATCTACTTCATGTTCTTCGAGGCTTTCAAGGGCATCATCTTCTTGTTTCTCATTCGTATTATCATCCTGCGACAAACTTGTTGTTTCTGCCTCCTCCAAAGATCTTTCTTCCAACACCGGGTTCTCCTCCAGTTCCTCCTTTATGCGCTGTTCAAGGGCAATTGTAGGCAGCTGAAGCAATTTAATATATTGCAACTGCTGGGGAGATAACTTCTGCTGCAGGCTCTGCTGCTGTTTTTGGCTTATGTTTTGTCGGTTATGAATCATCACTCTTTTTTTGCCTGATTTCTTTACAAGAATCTATGAATTCGGCAAACCACTTCTTGCCATACCTTCTCACTAAAGGTTTCTCAAGGAATTCTGCAAGATACTTATTTTCTCTCTCAGCCTTTTCACATGCTGCTGAACAAAGTTTGGGAACATATTCAAAATTTGCATAATCAAAACCACCAATTTTTTTTAAACGCACCGGAAATAAATGACAGCTCAACGGTTTTTCCCAGTTTAACCGGCCTTCAAAATAAGCTTTTTGTATGGCACAGTAAGCCACTTCATTTTCATCATATTTCACAAAAATACATTCTTGTTTATTTACCGTGGCAATTTCATAACCGCTTTTTGAAGAACCAATAACCACTCCTTCGCGCTCAGCTACTTTAACAGAGTCGGGCCGGAGCTCATTTTTAAGGATTTGATAGGCTTTATGAAGAACAGGTATTTCATTTTTTGATACCGGGGCACCGGCATCACCTACTACGCAGCACGCACCTTTACACCGGGGAAGGTCGCAGGTAAATTTTGCGGTCGCAATATCATCAGATAAAATGGTGTCTTGAACTTTAAACATG
>JBBDLQ010000188.1:0-8667 GCA_040878765.1 Balneolaceae bacterium
ACAAAGAACTGAGTGAAAAAAATGAAATAACAGCTCCACGAATTTCTGCCTGGATTGGTTTTGGAATGAATAACAATAAACCGATTACTACGGCTCAGGAAGCAAAAGAATGGGTTCAGATGATTCACAAAAAGGGAGCGGATGGCATTAAGTTTTTTGGAGCCCAACCCGAGATTTACAAAGCAGCGATTGAAGAGGCGAATAAATTGGGTTTAGGTACCATGACGCATCACGCACAAACCCGGGTGGTATATAATAATGCCCTGAAATCGGCTCAGCTTGGCCTTACTTCACTCACACATTGGTATGGCCTGCCGGAATCTATGTTTGATGACAAAATTATCCAGGATTACCCGCTCGATTATAATTACAACAACGAACAGCACCGTTTTGAGGAAGCTGGTAAACTTTGGGAACAGGCCGCCAAACCGGGATCTGAAAAATGGAATGCAGTTATGGATGAGATGATTGCACTGGATTTGACCCTGAATCCGACATTCACCATTTACGAAGCCAACCGAGACCTGAGTGCACAGCGCCGGGCAGAATGGCACGAAAAATACACGCTTCCTTCCTTGTGGGAATTCTATAAACCCAGCAAAATTTCGCATGGTTCTTATTGGCTGGAATGGGGAACGGAACAGGAAATTACCTGGAAAGAAAATTTCCGGTTATGGATGCAATTTGTGAATGAATACAAAAATAAAGGCGGCCGTGTTACCCTTGGCTCCGATGCCGGCTACATATACAAACTCTACGGTTTCGGATACATTCAAGAAATGGAGTTAATGCGTGAGGCCGGTTTCCATCCCCTGGAAATATTTCAGTCAGCCTCGTTAAAAGCTGCCGAAGTTTTGGGCGTTGATCATGAATTGGGAACCATTGAAGTGGGGAAACTGGCTGATATGGTCATTGTGGATGCCAACCCCATGAAAAATCTGAAAGTGCTTTATGGCACCGGAGCTATTTATGTGAATGACGAAAATGAGGCGATTCGCAAAGGCGGAATCATATATACTATCAAGGACGGTATTGTGTTTGATGCCAAGCAACTGCTGAAAAATGTAGAAGCAATGGTGGAATCGGCAAAAGCTGAAGAAAATTATAAAATTACCCAACCGGGGTTGGATTGGTAAATAATATATACAAAGGTTCTTCGGGGGTACCCTACCAATGACAGATGAGAATTAACTCCTAATATCACCGGCCTTAGAAAAAAGAGCGTTAAGAAGAAGACGAAATGGAGCGTTAAGAAATAAATCATACCGCACGGGTGCTCGATAGCAGGCTAGCCCAGAGACGGAGCATTGATTTATTTTAGTGCAATGTAGTCCTCTTTAGCTCTTTTTTCGCCCGCCTTGATTTTTTGGTTCGTTTTTTATCAAGAAAAAATGAACAATGATTATTTAAGGTATTAAACTAAGATAACGGATAAGTTGTCATCTACTCAATGGTGTTGCCAAATGCGGCAAAATTAGTGGCTCAGAATGACTGGGGTGATGGTTATTTATTTTGCCTATTACACTTAAAAAATCATCTTGAGGGTACTCCCGAAAGATCTTGCCTTTTGCGGAGCTGAGTGATTGAATGATGGTATTGTACTAAAACCGTGCATACTAAATTTGTAAATCAAGCTTGGTAAATAATACAGACAAAGGTTCTTCGGGGATACCCTCAGAATGACTCCGTGAAACTCAGTGGTTTAACCATTAAAATCCCGGCAATAACATCACTGCATTTTGTACCATTCGGCTTGGGCCCACCCAAAACATCCGGTACTGCGTGTTATCCAGCAAGATGACTACTTTCCCGCTTCCCATATTCTGAACTGCGGCAAAAGCCATTCCGGCTGCATTCTCCTTGTTTTCTTCGGATGCATAGCCGGAAGCCAATACTTCTTCTCCCTCTTTCACGTAATAACCTACCGTTTGGAATGAAGTTGACGGCAGGAGCCCATTATCACCAAATTTAAGCGAATAGAGCCTATCCGGCATCCCAAAAGCCAATGGATGGGTATTATCTAACACTGCCTTGAAAGCCGAGCCTGGAATGCGTTTCAACCCACGCACATCTTCTCCATCAGCGTATTTAGTGTATGCTTCGGGATCAGTTTTAGTACTGTCTTTTTCTTCTTCTTCAAACATTTCAACCCCGGTAAAGCCGGATTCATTTTTCGTGAGCCAGGCCCCGCTTCCTTCCGTTCCGATTAGCACACCACCGTCCCGTACCCAGTCTTTCAGGCTTTCAATCTGAGATTCACTCCAAACATCTTTTAACCCACCCCGGGCACCAGGCATTAGAATGACATTATATTCATTGAGTTCAATCCGGTTAAAACTGCCCGACCGTATGCGATTAATTCCAAATTCCGTCCATCGATCAAATAAAAACCAAAGCTGACCGGCTGTATATGAACTGAACGGAGAATCAATCATTAAAGCTACCTTGGGCTTTTTAACCGGTTTGCTTTCTCTTGAGGCCAAATCCATTCCCTCATCCATTCGTCCGGTATCAAAACCTTCAACCACTACCTGCGTTTCTGCTGCAAGAGTCTGCATATCGGACTGAATCCGATCTCGTTTTTCGTAATTTCTACCGATCAAAACGATCAAACTTCCTTCCGAATAGGTGACTCCGTTACTTGTAAAAGTACGTTCGGCACTTCGTACGTTATAGTCCATTTCCCAGAGTCTGGCTAGCGCTTTGGGGGCATGTCGCTGTTCCCAGTCAATTACATAAGCATATTGCGCATCTGTATTTTTTACCTCAGCAGGATATTTCAACTCCTCTTCAACCGGATTTGTTGATACTCCAACGGTATTGGTAGTCCATGCAGCCTCCAGGTTATAAGCCAGTGGAATTGACCATGTTGCCATATCATACATCACCGAATCTTCGATCTCCATTTGATTTCTGAAGAGTGTATTGATGAAAAGATGTTTAGGCTGATCGGTTTTGATAATAAAATCACCCGCTTTGAAACTATGGTTGGATGAGCTGGCATCCCAATAGCTGAAAGAATTTTGTTGATTGAAATCCTCAGTGGCTCGTTCGATCTCAACATTATGCTTCATCAGCATATTTATTACCTGATAGGTGTAATCATTTTCATTATTGAGAAGAATATAGGCTTTGGCATCTCCTTTTTGAGTGGATTGTGAAACAGATTTTTTGAAGTAATTCAATAATCCCTGCTTATTTCCAGACGCTGTTTTTACGATAGAGATTCCGTTTGTATAGTGATCAAAAATACGCTGGCGAAGGGTTAGTACGTAGTCATCATCAGTTTTAACGGCTCTTCCCCCACGGCTGTGTCCGCCCTGCTCAGCCAGCATCCCAATTCCGCCCATCACACTTGGATACGAGGAGCCGTATCCCGGATAAAAGAAATCAAATGCTTCGCGGGAGGCATAATTTACGTTGGCTTTGTCAAATTCTTCGATCAATGCACGGCCAAAAGCATCGGCCCATTTGTCGTACTCCGATGGGAGTTCCAGATTTCGGGGTGTAGTTCCCGGCATAGCAAAATAATTGTTGTTGAAGCCCTGTTCGTGAAAATCCATGTGTACTTGCGGCATCCATTTCTGGTAAGCGGCTATCCGGCCCTGCGATTCCGGGTGAACCAGCCACACCCAATCACGGTTTAGATCAAACCAGTAATGATTGGTACGTCCGCCAGGCCATATCTCATCATGCTCCAGATCATTCGCATCAGTATTCAAAACATTTGCGCGGGTAGATTTATACCAATACACATAGCGATCGCGCCCGTCCGGATTCAACATCGGATCAATAATCACTACTGCATTTTCCAGCCAATTTTGGGTTTCCGGATCGTTTGCCGCAATTAACCGATATGCCGTTTGCATGGCAGCTTCACTGCTGGATGCTTCATTTCCATGCACGTTATAGCTCAGCCATACCACCACCGGTTTTCCATCAATAGTGTTTGAAGAAGGATTATTAGCAAGTGCTACATTTGCCTGTCGGAGGGCTTCAATGTTTTCCTGATTATCAGCAGAACTAATCACTGCATAATACAAATCACGGCCTTCATAGGTGGTACCATATTTATGAAAGGTAAGTTTAGCTGATTCCTCATCCAGCTTTTTAAAGTAATCCATTACCTGATAATAAAAGGTGAATTTTTCACCGAGCTCATAGCCCAAATAGTCGGCCGGAGAGGTAATTTCAGTATCATAAGTTAAATCCGGCTCAAACTGAAAACGATTAAAAGCAGTTTGGGTTTGTGAAAAAGCCGGTAAAGTGAGCAATAAAAGCGTAAGGAAGGAAGTAAAATATTTCATGAATGACGGGTTTAAAATTATCCTTAAATGATGAAATTATAGTAAGCTAAAATTGAGTAAATTTCATTTCAAAAAGTGCTTTGCATTTTATGTAATAATATCAATTTTGAGCTATGAGAAAAGTCTTTAAGGTTCTATCCGTTGCCATTCTTTCATTACTTGTTTTAGTCGGAGCATTTTTACTTTTCGCCCCTGCATTATTCAGCGATTCCCTTAAATCTGCAATGATCAATGAGTTTCAGAAGCAAACCGAACAGGACTACACCCTGGATTTTTCTACCTTTGATATAGGGATCTTCAGGCGTTCCATTTCAGTAGATTCCCTTGTAGTTCAACCCGATAGTGCCTCCCCTCATATTCGCAAAATCGCTGCTTCCTCCATTTCAGTTAATGGAATAAAATGGTTCAGTTTGTTCAATAAATCATTTCCCGATTTTGCATCCATCACCTTGATAAATCCGGAAGTGGAATTATTTGCCAGAGATTATTCCGCCTCCTCATTTTCAGGTTCCGGTGATGATTTGAATGAAGAAAAGAGAGGATATCTTACCACATTTAACCTCATAATCAAAAACGGCAGCGGGAAAATCGTTCGTGAGGATCGTACCGAAGTATTGGTTGTAGATAACCTTTCCCTTGAGGCAGAGGATGTGAATTTAAATGCCCTCTTATTTGGATCAGAATTGGTTTTTCTGGAAAATCTATCTATTAACGGATCAGGACTAAAATGGTCGTTAGAAGAAAAATTATACGCTTTTACGATAGCCGATTTTAGCTTTGATAAACGGAAAGAATTTATCTCACTAACGGATATCAAGCTGACACCCGTGGTCCCCAAATATGAATTTTCAAATCTGCGGGCCTATCAGCTGGACCGTATCGACCTTAAAATCCCCCGCGCCGAACTCTCCGGTTTTAAGCTTGATTCCCTTTCTGAAGAACATTTTGAGCTGGATACCCTGAAAATATTTGATGCCTGGATGGAAGTTTTCAGAAACAAACAAATTGACCGTGCTCCCGGTATAGCTACAAAACCATTGCTGAATAAAGTAGCACACGCCATGGATCTTTCGTTTGGGTTGAACCATACCCTCATTTCCAATGCTACTATCGTTTACGAAGAACATAAACCACCTTCCGATACCTCCGGAAGCATTTCTTTTAATGAAATCAACGCCTCTCTTACAAATTTCAGAACTGCAAGACATCCAAACTTCCATCAAGATACTCTTAAACTTCATGTAGAAAGTTTATTTATGGATGTTGCCCCTCTCACCGTTGACGTGCTTTACCCCATTTTTGATGAAAATGACACACACTACCTAAAATTAAAACTCGATAGCCTGGATCCTAAAGCTGTTAGCGATATGATGGAGCACGTAGGTTTTGTACGAATTGAAAACGGATTTATTGAAAGCCTGGAAGCTGAATATAAATTGAATGCTGAATCTTCAACCGGAGAAGTATTAGTTTTGTACAGAGATCTCAAGGTTTCTTTCCTAAATAAAGATGATCCAAACAGTAAAAATATATTTCAATGGGCAGGTGATTTAATTGCCAATACATTCGTAATAAAATCTAAGAATACAGGTGATGATCCCCGTATTGGTGAAATTGATTTTGAACGTGAAAAAGAAAAATCCATATTTGCTTACTGGTGGAAGTCGCTTTTATCCGGACTTAAAAATTCAATTAAATAAATATGAAAAAAATACTCACCCCTCCCGCTTTCGATGCTATAAAAGAAGCAAGCCAAAGAATCTCTGAATATGCGCATCGTACCCCTGTATTAAATAGCAGGCAGGTAGATAAAAAAACCGGCGGGCAAATTTTTTTTAAATGTGAGAATTTTCAAAAAGTTGGAGCTTTTAAATTTCGCGGAGCTACGAATGCCGTTTTTTCTCTAAATGATGAGGAAGCTAAAAATGGTGTAGCCACTCACTCTTCCGGCAATCATGCCCAGGCACTGGCACTTGCAGCAAAGTTACGCGGAATTCCCGCCTTTGTAGTTATGCCGGAAAATGCACCTAAAGTAAAAGTCATGGCCGTGAAAGATTACGGGGCTGAAATCACCTTTTATGAGTCTAACCTGGAAGCCCGCGAAACTACCCTCAAACAGGTTGTAGCAAAAACCGGGGC
The DNA here is from genome assembly GCA_040878765.1 of Balneolaceae bacterium. GTDB lineage: Bacteria > Bacteroidota > Rhodothermia > Balneolales > Balneolaceae > Gracilimonas. Next base: position 6,447 of record JBBDLQ010000188.1, read on the forward strand.
TTCGTTCATTCATCCGTATAATGACGCCCGTATTATCGCTGGTCAGGGAACGGCTGCCCTGGAATTCCTGGAAGATTATCCCAAGCTGGATATCATTATTACACCCGTTGGCGGCGGCGGTTTGGTAAGCGGTACTGCTATTGCTGCAAAGGCCATAAAACCTGAAATCAAAATAATTGGGGCTGAACCGGAACAAGCTGATGATGCTTACCGCTCATTTAAATCCGGGGAATTGATCAAGATCAATAATCCCACTACCATTGCTGACGGACTTCGGACTTCGCTCGGCGAATTATCTTTTTCAATCATAATGGACAAAGTAGATGATATCGTCCTTGTTTCAGAAAGGTCTATAGTTGAGGCTATGCGTTATGTGTGGGAACGAATGAATTTGATCATCGAAGCCTCCGCAGCGGTACCTCTTGCTGCCGTATTTGACGGAAAAATAGATGTTCAGGGTAAAAATGTGGGTATCATCCTTTCCGGTGGAAATGTGGATCTGGATAATTTACCATGGTAGGGGTTTGAAAAGACAGGCATCGTAGCTTCTCACATAAACAATCTTTAGCCTGATCCGCTTTTGAAATTATAACATTACAACATAATGTTTGTGAAACAATTTCTACGTTTAATTCGTCTATGTTAGAAAAACTTTTTTGATATGGGAAACAAAGATAAATACCAACAACACTATTTTGATAACGACCACAACCGGAATTCAGACTTTGATTTAGATGAGTATATCCGGGAACAAAGTCAGGAATCGCCCGCTAAATCGAGCTCCAAAGTGCCCCTCGATATGGACGATGATTCTTCTCAATTTAAAAATGCTCTGCTCGTTTTTATTGTTTTTGCCACTGCATTTCTCTGGTATAATAACTGGAATCCCGCCCAGGCCTGGAATAGTATTTTTGGGAGTAATGAAACCTCAGCTGAAGTAACAGCTACTGCTCCTTCATTCACCTTACCTGATATTCCACAGGTTCCGGAAATACCTCAAATTCCAGCTCTTAGTAATGAGACCGGTTTTGTGAATTATTTACTCGAGATCAATGAAGCGGGAATTGATGACAGTTTCTCAAGTTCTGCCCTGCAAGCTTTTTATCAATCCGGGATTCCTGTTATCTATTTGTCGGAATTGGTTGAGGCTGAGTATCAAGATCTTTCATACCCGGCAATTATTGCCTATTACAACGCTGATGTCCCTTTAGAGTATCTGAATACCTTAAACGATAATGGGTATTTGTCACAGTTTTCTTTCCCGGAAGTCATTGCCTATTACAATGCCGAGGTTTCTTTAGAATACCTGAATACATTAAACGAAAATGGCTTTTTGTCAGAATTTTCTTTCCCGGAAGTTATTGCCTATTACAATGCCGGGGTTTCTTTGGATTATCTAAATACTTTAAATGAAGCCGGATATTTGGAGAGTCTATCCTACCCTGCTGTAATTTCTTATTTTGAGAATGGCGTTACCGTTAGTTTTCTTGACCGGCTCAGAGATAACGGTCTGCTAGAAAATATGAGCTATCCTGATGTGGTTTCAGCTTTTAATACTGACAATTAAGCTAATGGTTTGGTTTCATCTAAATCCCTGAATTGTAATTCATATAAGTGGCTGTATAATCCTTTCTGCTCTATGAGTTCGAAATGAGTTCCTTCTTCCACAATTTTACCTTCGTCCATCACCAAAATATGATCAGCGTGCTGTACGGTTGAAAGGCGATGCGCAATTACGAATGTCGTTCGGTTTTCCATAAGTCGTATTAAGGCTTCCTGAACCTGAGCTTCGGATTCTGAATCTAACGATGAGGTAGCTTCATCCAGTAACAAGATCTCCGGATTTTTAAGGATGGCTCGGGCAATGGCCAGCCGCTGCCGCTGACCTCCACTCAGCTTCACTCCCTTCTCCCCGACCATGGAATCGTATTTGTTTTCCGTTTCCATGATGAATTCATGGGCATTGGCATCATTGGCAGCCTGAATAATCTCCTCTTCTGCGGCATCCAGTTTTCCATAAATGATATTCTCACGGATCGTAGTCCCAAATAAATGAACTTCCTGCGGCACGATGGATATATGCTCCCTCAAAGATTTAAACTTCACATCCTGAATATTTATCCCATCCACATAAATAGCCCCTTTTTGGGGATCATAAAATCTTGGAATGAGATTCAGAAGCGTTGTTTTTCCCGCCCCGCTTGGACCAACCAAAGCCACC
>JBBDLQ010000188.1:8767-10106 GCA_040878765.1 Balneolaceae bacterium
ATGGACCGCGAGATATTCAATGCATAAATGATGAAAGCAACCAGGTCACCGGCCGTCAACCGGTCGGCAAGTACTTCTTTTCCGCCGTACCAAAAGATGATAACCAACGTGCTCATAAACATGATGCCTACACCAGCCCAAAAGAATTGAGTCAGAACTACTTTACGCCGGGCTGTAGTGAATAATTTTTCAACTGCATCCTGATATCGGCCAACCTCATAATCTTCCCGAACAAAAGCCTTCACCAAACGAACTGCCCCTAAAGCATCTTCGGCAACCGCCGTTGAATCGGCCAGTTCATCCTGAATATCTTTAGAAAGATGACGGATCTTTTGCCCAAAATACCGGGTGGCCAGGGTTACAAACGGAACCGTCACAAATATCACCATACTTAACCGCCAGTTTAAAACCACCATCAACGACACGGAACCGATTAATGAAAAAGTAATAGTTAGTAATTGGGGGAGAGAATCGGTGAGTGCCGTTCGGATAGAGCCGACATCATTGGTAAGCCGGGAAGTGATCTCTCCCAGTCTGCGTTCGGCAAAGAACTTGAATCCAAGCCGGTGCAAGTGCTCATATACTTTTTTACGAAGATCAGTAATAACCCGCTCTCCCACCCATTCGAGGTGATAATTCCCAAAAAAGGAAAATGCAGCCTGCAATATAAAAAGGCCAAACAGGCCGATTGCCAGCCAGTTTAACAGTTCGTTGTCACCGGATTCAAACACCGCATCCAGTAATTCCCGTAAGCCCAATGGCACCGTCAGCCAGACAGCAGAAGCCAATATGGCTGCAACCGTTGCGGTGTAAAATCGAAGCCGATAGGGTTTACTTAACGCAAAGATCTGCTTCAGCGTCAACAAAAGTGATTTTATGGATTTCTTTTCTTTAGTCTCATCTTTTCCCATAGTTAAATATAAGCCATCATTTAGAAAAAGCGTTCAGTTTGTGTTATTTAAATTTTTTCAAAAAAAATTCCCCAAAGACACTAAGGGTTACTACTCCACAATTTTCTTCGGGACTTTGTGCCTTAGTGGCAAAACATCCGGCTTTGATCGCCTCATGAACTCCCACTTATTCCCAAAAAATAAATCATAAACTTTCGAGATTTTTTGCGTTCAAATCACTATCTATACACAAACTTAAATCTATTCTCCGGGATATGGATAGTGAAATTCTTACATGGATATTTTTAGCAGGTGGCATCCTGCTAATGCTGCTCGAAACCGTATTACCCGGTGGTGTTTCGCTGTTATTGGGAATCACTGGATTGGGCGTTGGAGTACTCAGGTATTTTGGCTTTTTAGAAGATCCATTTACAGCAACATTTGCCTGG
>JBBDLQ010000188.1:10206-12313 GCA_040878765.1 Balneolaceae bacterium
AACAACTGATTATGTGGACTACACTATTAGTTATTATTGTGATTTCATACTTCGTGCTCACGCGGTTATTTCAAATCGTGGAGTTTCGCGAAGAAGTGATACAAGAACGACTGGGGAAATACAAAAAAACGCTTAAACCCGGATTCCATTTTCTAATCCCATTTGTAGACCGCCCGGCTTACAGCCAGGAAATGCGGGAACAGGTTTTAGATGTACCCAGCCAAACCTGCATCACCAAAGATAACATTGAAGTATCTGTTGACGGACTTGTGTATTTGAAAGTAATGGATTCCCACAAAGCCAGTTACGGTATCTCAAATTACCAGGCTGCAGCCGTGAACCTGGCCCAAACCACCATGCGCAGCGAAATCGGAAAGATGACGCTGGATGATACCTTTTCGGAACGTGATAAAATGAACGAGAACATAGTTCGGGAAATTGATAAAGCCGCCGATCCCTGGGGAATTAAAGTAATGCGCTACGAACTTAAAAACATCAGTCCTTCCACTGAGATCATAGATACCATGGAACGGCAAATGGAAGCTGAACGCGAAAAACGAGCAGAGATCACCAATTCCGAAGGCCATCGTCAGGCGCGTATTTATGAATCGGAAGGAGAACAGCAAAGTCAGGTGTTGGTTTCAGAAGCTCAGCGCCAGAAACGAATTAACGAAGCCAAAGGACGTGCCAGGGAAATTGAACTGGTTGCCACAGCCACTGCAAAAGGGTTACGGCGAGTGGCGGAGGCTATTGAACGTCCGGGCGGAGAAGTTGCCGTTAAGACAAAATTGGTAGAACAATACATCAAACAGTTTGGCAACATCATTCAAAAATCAAATGTATCTGTTTTACCAACGGAAACAGCCAACCTGAAAACCTTTTTTGAGGGAGTAAGCACAATAAGTGATCATACAAAAGATCCTTCACAAAAAACTAAAGCTACAACACAAGGAGAGCGGTAATCATGGTTATTTTAGAAACTATTAGTAAAATTTTATTAGGACTCTTCTCAATTTACGTGATGTACCAGTTTGTGCGTTCCTTACGGCTGGTGCCAAACCAATTTGCCTTTATTGTGGAGCGACTCGGCAATTATCACAAAACACTGGGACCGGGATTTCACGCTCTCATACCTTTCATTGATAAAGTAGTGTACAAACAGGATTTGCGGGAGGAAACCATTGAAGTAGAGCCCCAGGAATGTTTCACCAAAGACAACGTAAAAGTAGAAGTGGACGGGGTGATTTACCTGAGTGTGATGGATCCGGTAAACGCCAGTTATGGTGTCACTAACTACCGCTATGCCGCAGTTCAGCTTGCCCAAACTACCACCCGATCGGTTTTGGGAAATATGGAACTGGATCAAACTTTTGAAGAGCGTGCAGCAATGAGTAAAGAAGTGGTAAAAGTACTAAGTGAAGTTGAACAGGTTTGGGGTATAAAGGTTCATAGGTATGAAATTAAGAACATCCTGACACCGCGCACCGTGCAAAAAGCCATGGAGCGGCAGATGACTGCCGAACGAGACCGCCGCGCTATCATTGCAAAATCTGAAGGCGTAAAGGGAGCCAACATAAATGATGCGGAAGGTATGAGGACGCAAATCATCAATATTTCTGAAGCCGAAATGCAGCGCCGAATTAATGAAGCTGAAGGTTATGCTGAAGAAATTCTTTCCATAGCAGAAGCTACTGCAAAATCTATTGAAGAAGTAGCCGATGCCCTCTCCCAGCCCAAAGGTAAAGAGGCTATGAAGCTGAAACTATCCGAAAAATACCTGGAAGTCTTATCCGGTCTTGGCCGCGATGAAAACAGCGTGATTCTACCAAAAGATATCTCGAATTATGATGCACTGATGGAGGGGCTTTCGCTGAAAGATTTGGATGAGGTGAAAGGGAAGAAGTAGTTTCCGGAGACGACGGTCGGATAACCCTATCCTGACCTATTGGCTTGATTTACCCAATAATGAGTCTATAAAATCGCAGTTCTGCTTTGTAATGATTTGCGAAAGACCGATAGACGAATTTGTGTGATCCAAGCCCGTCCGACCGATGGTTGAATTCAACCACTGAAGCCTTATCCATCCATCAGACGGGTAATCCGTCAG
>JBBDLQ010000189.1:0-3624 GCA_040878765.1 Balneolaceae bacterium
GTTATTTAGGTTAAAAGGAGTGGCCAATTCCAAAACTGAAATATAGTTGCTTATTATTTAACCAACCAACCTGAAGGTCGTGCAGGCGGTAGGCAAAATCAAACCTTACTACTACATATTCCCAATCCAGCCGAATTCCCGGGCCGCTTCCCACGGCAATTTGGTTATAAAAATTATCAAAACTAAATCGTCCTTGTTCCAGTCTGTCCTGATTGTTTTCATCTCTGAAATCATTTTTTGGGCCGTACCAAATATTACCGGCATCAGCAAACAATGCTGCATGCCAGTTCGCTCCAATAAAATTCCGGATAATAATGGTGCGGATTTCCGCAAAAGCTGCAAGTTTAATTTCCCCACCGGGAATATTTACGTTATCAGTGGCAATAGTACCCGGACCTAACTGAAATGGCCCCCAGCCTCGAATATCATTACTTCCGCCTGCAAAAAACCGGCGGTTAAGAGGAATGGATGTTGAATTTCCATAGGGTTGAGCAAATCCACCAAACAGCCGCCATGCTAAAACGCCGGAATTTGAAAATGGTATATATCGCCTGTAATCGGCAGACAGTTTAACAAACCGGCTATAGTTTAAACTGTTTTCACTTAAATTAAATAAAGAGGGAAGGTGACCTTCCAGGGTATCAGGAGTAATAATTCTGTTATCTAACAAATAGGGGATATTACCTCCAACAGAAATGGAATATTCGCTGTAGTAACCACGATTTCGTTTTATGATATCTGTGTTTTGACTTCGGAAAGTATAACGGATGGTTGATGAAACCTGCGGGTTGAAATCCTCAAGTATTCGCTGCAATTCAAAGGCATCTACAATAGTGCCATCGTCAAGAGTATCCGTGCCAAATTCGTTTCTGAGGTTTCTGATATATGCATCGGCAGGGTTGGTATCTACCACATCAAGTTGAATTAAATCGAGGAAACTGGAATAGTTTTTTGTATGGTTAACTTCATACCGCATGTTAAATCCTATATCGGAATTAATGTCGAACAGGAGTTGATCTGACCGGCTGTAGGCGAGCAGATACCGGGTTACACCGCTGGTAAATCCCGGGCGGTTATCTAATGATGCGAATGGAAAGTTTAAGCGGGGTACGGAGTAATCTGATCTTAATTCATAACTTCTAAAAATAGATGATTGGGTAGCTGTGGTATCAATTTCCTCAAGCACCGAAGGATTTACAAATTCGAAGCTTGCATTAGCTCCTATGGTTAGATTTTCAGCATTTCCGAATACATTATTATTGTTATAATCGACCCCAAAACCAGTACCATATCCATACCGTTTCATCCCAAATAACTCCGTTGAAATACTGTGTTTGGTAAGTGTTTGAAGATCGAAATAAGAAGGAATTTCATCTTTATTGTAATCAGGAAGGGCTGAACTTTCACTTTGCCCAAATCGCTGTATATAAAGCATCCCGAGATTTTGAAATTCATTAACTGTTTCCAGATACAAAGAGTGGTTATACAATGCCCCGGGCTTAAAAAGTATTTGGTTGGATAGCAACCTAAACTTTGACTGTGTTCCCGGTTCTTTCTCCAGGTAAATGGTGTTTGTGGTATCTAAAGTTTCGGGAGGTCCCGTCAGGGTATCCTTCTGGGAATAATTGACCGGTGGTTTGTTATCACTTAAACGTATACGGATATCACCGAAGCGATAAAGTTTTCCCGGAATTATCTCAAAACGAATATCAAGGGAGTTGGCCTTGGTTTCATTTGGTTTAACGAGGGCAGTTACCGAATCGCGCTGTACCGATGCATACCCATTGTTCTTTAGGAATGAAATAATACGCTGCTGTTCAATACTTAAATCCTGTGAATTGTATTGTCGGTTTACCCTGAATGAATTTTCATCAATCCGCTCTCGTGTAAGGGCACTTTCTTCCAGAAAATTTGATTTTATGTGAGGTTCCTCAAAATCCGGCATTCCGGAATAGGAAATACTATTTATGGTATAAGGTTTACCTTCATTCATAATAAAGGAAACTTCAATCCTATTTGAACGATATTCAACTATCGTGGTATCCACACTTATATCAAGGTAACCGAGCGATTCATAATACAAGGCAATTCGTTCCATATCATTTGCTACCGTAATGCGGTTTAAATAGGCAGGTTTTTCTCCGAATCGCCCATTTGTAGTACGCCAGATATAATACCAGGGAGTAAAGCGGGGTATGCTTAAAAACTCTCGGTTGGTCCGTGTTCTTACCAAGGTAGTTAGTGCGCGGTCTTTTACTTGGTTATTTCCCGAAAACCGGACGCGGCGAACTACATCTTCTGTATTAGATTCATCCTGACTTTGCTGTGCATAAATTTCAACCGGATGAATCATATCCATCCATGTTATAAAACATAGCAGGAATACAATTTTAAATAGGCTTTTGATGGGCTCAAGCAAGATAGTACAGAAAACAGCTGAGAGTTATTATTTATTAATAAATAAAGCAATAACCGCAGTATCTGTTAGGTTAAAATCGGTTAAACGTCGTCGTAGTCAAAGCCTTCGTCTTCCTCGTTATGGAAGAAGTCTTCTTTACGGATGTAATCGGGCCATATATCTTCAATACCTTCATAAACAGGTTCTTCACCTTGTTCAATTTCCTCGAGTTCTTCAAGATTCACGATTACCTGGTTCGGCAGGCCGTTGCGTTCTGCCCATTCTATAAGTTCTTCCCGGGTGGCCGGGAACGGGGCATCATCTAAAGCGGCGGCTAATTCAACAGTCCAAATCATAGTTAAGTATTTATTTTAGAATGAATGAGTGTAATAAACACATGTGACAATAAAACACAAGTGAATAAATAAAATTTTTGTTCCAAATTCGTGCCGAAAATATTGTTATCTTCGCACAAATACATCAACTAAATCCAGAGAGGATTATTTTATGTTTAATAGTTTAGGTGCTCCAGAAATTCTAATTATTGCTATCATGATTTTGGTTCTTTTTGGAGCTAAAAGAATTCCCGAATTAGCCCGCGGTTTAGGCCAGGGAATTAAGGAATTTCGACAGGCTTCAAAAGATATCAAAAAAGAAATTGAAGACAGTTCTCGCGATATCAACGATGCTGCAAATCATGAAGAAACTTCATCTAAAAGCAAATAAACGCAGAAATTGAATTATATGACTATTTCAGAGACTCGTGAGAAAGTCTTAAAAGGAGAAGTAAAATTAAGGGAAATCATAGAGCAGTACATTGCAAAAATTGATGCTCAGAATTTAGAGATTAATGCCTATGTTGCCACTTATTTTGAGGAGGCAATTAGCAGGGCTGAGGAGATCCAAAAAAAGATAGATAATGGGTCCGCAGGTAAACTTGCCGGCGTTGTTATGGGGATCAAAGATGTGATTTCTGAGCGAGGAAAAAAGGTAACCTGTGCGTCAAAGATACTTGAGAACTTTGAAAGTGTGTATGATGCCACTGTTATTGAGCGTTTGCTGGCTGAGGATGCTATATTTATTGGCCGTACTAATATGGATGAATTTGCCATGGGTTCTACTACCGAATACAGTAATTTTGGCCCGGTAAAAAATCCACATAACACATCAAAAGTTCCCGGTGGCTCATCTGGGGGAAGTGCGGCAGTAATTGCCGCTGATTTGGC
>JBBDLQ010000189.1:3724-10997 GCA_040878765.1 Balneolaceae bacterium
CGTTTTGATGGCATCCGGTATGGGCATCGCGCTGATAAAGATGAAATGCTGGATGAGCTCAAAAAAGAAGAAACAGCCCTAAAAGAGCAGTTTGAAATTGCCAAAGGCGAGGAGAAAATTGCCTTGCAGGAAAAATTAGCCAAATTGGATTCTCCGCTTATTCGTTTATATAAAAAATCGCGAACAGAAGGTTTTGGAACTGAAGTGAAGCGCAGAATTATGCTTGGAACCTATGTATTGAGTGCCGGATATTATGATGCCTATTATGGCAAAGCCCAAAAAGTTCGCCGCCTCATCCAAAACGATTACAAAGAAGCATTTAAGGAAGTGGATGTAGTTGTGAGCCCCACAGCGCCTACAACTGCTTTTGATATTGGTTCCAAAGTTGATGACCCGGTTCAAATGTACCTGAATGATGTGTACACCATTACAGCTAACCTTGCGGGAATTTGTGGCATCAGCGTGCCGGCCGGAACGCATAGTAACGGCTTGCCATACGGTATACAATTTATGGCAGATAGTTTTCAGGAAGCTAAAGTTCTTAATGCAGGAAGGCTGGTTGAACTTCAATCTATCTAAATCAGAAATGATATGATGAACAGGCTGAAAGGGAAAACAGCGATTATTACCGGAGCCACTTCCGGAATTGGATTTAAAACAGCCGAACTTTTTGCAGATCAAGGGGTGCATTTAATTATAACAGGCCGACGTCAAAATCGCCTGGAGGAAATAAAGGAAGATTTTGAGATTCGTTTCGATGTTAATGTGCAAATAGCTGCATTTGACGTTCAGGATCCGGAAGCTTGTAAGGAATTTGTAAGCTCACTTTCAGGAAGCATTGATATTTTGGTAAACAACGCTGGCCTGGCAAAAGGCACCGACCCGGTTTACCATGCTTCCTTTGATGACTGGAATGCTATGATAGATACCAATATGAAGGGTTTATTGTATTTGTCACGATTAATTTCACCCCAAATGAAAGAGCGGAATACCGGACATATTATTAATATTTGTTCCACTGCTGGACATGAAGCATATGCCGGCGGCGTAGTTTACAGTGCAACTAAACATGCCGTAAAAGCCATAACCGAAGCAACTAAAAAAGATCTGCATGGCTCGGAGGTCCGGGTTAGCATGGTTTCACCCGGCCTGGTAGAAACAGAGTTTAGCGAGGTGCGATTTGACGGTGATAAGGAAAAAGCTGCCAATGTGTATAAAGGAATCAAGCCGCTTGTAGCCCAGGATATTGCCGAAATAATATTATTTGTTGCCAATCGTCCGGCTCATGTAAATATCCTGGATACCATCATTTATCCCGTTGCACAATCTTCAGCAACCATGGTACACCGAGATGAATAAATGGTGGATTTTAGGGGGATTAATTTTTTTATGGGGTTGTTCTGATTCTGACAAACCTGGACTTAAATTTTCGGAAAAGGGCCGGGAAGTGCCAGCTTTTTCTGCAGATTCGGCATATCAATTTGTACAGCAACAGGTAGATTTTGGACCCAGGGTTCCCAACACTGAGGCTCATAAAAAAGCTATGGCTTATTTTGAAAATAAGTTCAGGGAATATGCCGGCTCAAATTCCGTATTCACACAAAAATTTACAGCACAGGGTTATAATGAAACTCTCGAGCTTGGGAATGTAATTGCTGCATTTAATACCTCATCACCAGACCGGATTATGCTAAGCGCCCATTGGGATAGCCGCCCCCGGGCAGATATGGATTCTGCCCGGGAGGAGGAAGCTATTTTGGGAGCCGACGACGGTGGCAGCGGCGTGGCTGTTTTATTGGAATTAGCCCGGATGTTTAGTGAAAATCCCCCGCCAATTGGAGTCGATATTGTACTTTTTGACGGAGAAGATTACGGGAAATCAGGAAGCCTGGAATTATACTTTTTAGGCTCGCGCTATTGGTCCAAAAATCCCCCCGTTCCTGGTTACAATCCTCGATTTGGAATTTTACTTGATATGGTAGGGGCAAAAGGGGCTCAATTTCCCAAAGAACAATATTCAGTCAGTTATGCCCCAAATTTAGTTAATGAAGTTTGGAATATTGCAGATGAAAAAGGGTATGACAATTTCTTCCTGAACGAAAAGGGAGCCGCTGTTTCTGACGATCATGTAATTGTGAATGAACAAGCTCGAATTCCCATTATTAATATTATAAACCATAGCCGCTCTGAACGTGGAGCAGCGGTTTTCGGTCCGCACTGGCACACACATAATGATAATATGGAAATCATTAGCCGGGAAACCCTGCAGGCTGTGGGTGATGTAATGGCTGAACTTATTTACAACCGGTTATAATGGAATACATTGAGCTACGAATATCACTAAATGATGATTTACACGAACTGTTAATTGCAGAACTTTTCGACCTGGATTTTGAAGGATTTGAGCAAGAGGATGATCTTTTAGTTGCCACTATTCCCACTAACCGTTTTGATGATTCCAAAAGGGAATTGATCGAAAAGCTATTGATGGGGCTGGGCGGTAATGCTTCCGTACTAAGCGAAAAAATCATTGCCCCGCAAAATTGGAATGAGGAGTGGGAGCGAACCATAAAGCCCCAAACCATCGGTCAGTTTTATGTACACCCGACCTGGTCAACTTTTGAAGGTGACCTCGGGGATAAGATCGAACTGATGATAGATCCCAAAATGGCATTTGGGACGGGTTATCACGCTACTACAAGGGTAATGCTTGAATGGCTTCCCGAAGTGATTACAGAAAAAGACAGCGTATTGGATGCCGGAACCGGAACCGGAATACTCGCTATTGCCGCTTTGAAACTAGGGGCTGCCTCAGCTTTCGGTTTTGATATAGATGAATGGAGCGAAACCAATGCACGGGAAAATATTTTATTAAATGAGGTAGATAATTTTGAAGTCAGGCTTGGTTCTGTCGAAGTTATTCCTGAAGGCAAGAAATATGATGTTATTTTAGCCAATATTAATCGAAATGCATTGATTGAACTTGTGCCTGAACTCATCAAATATTTAAATGAAGGAGGCCAATTATTGTTATCCGGTTTGTTAGAAGAGGATAAAGAAACGATGTTAAATCAACCGGCACTCCAGAAACTAAAACATTTAGGAACACGGCAGCACCTTGAGTGGATTGCCCTGTTATTTGAAGCATGAAAGCAGCCATTGATATAGGAACAAATACGGTATTGCTTCTTGTTGCTGAAATAAGAGATGGCCGGATCATTCCCGTTCATGAAGAACACCGGGTTCCGCGTTTGGGAAAAGGGGTAGATGCGGATAAAAACATCAATGAAGAAGCTACAGAGCGTGTTATTCTTGCTCTGAATGAATACAAAAAAATTCTGCAAACTGATTTTCCTGAAGCCGAACAGGTAATAGTAAATGCAACAAGCGCAGTTCGGGATGCTAAAAATCGGGCTGGTTTTATAAAAAGGGTGAAAGAGGAAACCGGATTTGAAATCCGGCTATTATCTGGGCAAGAGGAAGCAGAGTGGACATCGGCCGGGGCGCTGTCTGTGTTAACATCACACCCCGAAAACAATACACTGATTTTAGACATTGGCGGGGGAAGCACAGAAGTGGCTTATTTAATAGACAAGAAGGTGGCAGACAGTCATTCTTTTGATATGGGTTCTGTCCGGTTTACGGAAAGGTTTTTAACGGGAAATCCGCCAAATAAAGAAGAGATATCTTCCTGCAGGAATGAAATTAAAAAGTTTTATAAAAGCCGTCCAATAAAAGTAAGTGAACAAACTAAAGCGGTAGGAGTTGCAGGAACCGTGACCACACTTGCAGGTATGGCGTTAAATTTAGCAACCTATGAACCTGAAAAGTTGAATGGATTTTCAATTTCATTAGAGATGCTTAGAAAGGTGATTGCAGAGTTTGAAGAATATCCATATCAACAAATGCTGAAAAGATATCCGATATATTTAAAAGGCCGGGAAGATATTTTTATGGCCGGATTGTTAATACTGGAGGGCTTTTTGAAGAATTTTAATCTGCATGAAATCAAAGTTTCAACTGGCGGCATACGTCATGGAGCTATATTGAAATCTTTATAAATAAAAAAGCCAGCCACTAGGGCCGGCGTTAATTTTGTTCCCCGAAAAAATGATATGGAAGAATTAATTCATATTAATCGGTACACGAACTCCGGCTGAGATAACTAATTGATCTGCATCGCCACCCAATCCGCCGAATTTCAATTCTCCAAATAAGTTGCCAAAATCCAACCCATATTCTGCTCCTGCACCCAGATTTAATCCTAATTCGGTTTCAGAATCTTTTCCGCCAAAGGTTTGGCCGTTAAATGTTTGTTCAGGAACATTTACCGTTACAACCGCAATATTGATCCCGCCAATTGCATAGGCATTTAGTTCATCATTTGAGAATAGGGTGTAAAAAGCATTTAAATTAACTCCGAACAAGGATACTTTAACATCATTTTCTTCTTTTGGGAAAAAGTATGCAAGATCGGCTCCAACACTAAAATCATTGGGTAAATCTATGTGATCATTCAGGCTATATCGCCCTTCAACTCTCAACCCAAAATCATTATCTACAGTTGTGTTCTCAAATACGCCAGAGCCAAATATGAGTCCCCCGCCAACATCAATTTGTGCATGCACATAATTTGTAGACAAAAGCATGAATAATGAGGCGAATATCAAAGTGGTTAGTTTTTTCATGTGATTGAATAAGGTTTGTTATTGTTAAATTAGCTTGTTTATTAGTAATACGAAGTGACAGAATAAAAAAGCTCAAAAAAGGTATTTTGATTTCCCTCAGGCTTTGTATTTTAGGGCCTGAATAATTGATGATATGCCAGAAGAAAATTCCGAAATCAAGAATCAGTCCCCGCGTGAAAATGCATCTGCAAGCAGTCTGGAAGACGACAAGTTTGTAGCAGATGCATTGGCAGGTAAAGAGGATTCTTACACAAAATTAGTTGATAAATATCAGAAGCCCATATACTTCCACATTCGCAAGATGATAAAGGAAGTAGAACTGGTAGATGACCTGGTGCAGGAAGTGTTTATGAAAGCCTTTCATAACCTTTCTTCATATAGTAATGAATATGCTTTTTCTACCTGGCTGTATAGAATTGCGACTAATCACACCATCGATTATTTACGTAAAAAAAAGCTGCAAACACTTTCCATCAATCAGCCCTATTCCACTAAAGACGGGGAAATGGAAATTCAGCTACCGGATGAAACCTACGCTACCGACAGTTCGGTCATCAAAAAAGAACGAAAGAAGATTGTACAAAAGGCTATTGCTGATCTTCCCGAAAAATACCGTGATGTTATTGAGATGAGGCACATGGAGGAAAAGTCGTATCAGGAAATTGCTGAAATTCTGGATTTACCCTTAGGAACGGTGAAAGCCCATATTTTCAGGGCAAGGGAGCTCCTTTACAAAGCACTGATTGATAAAAGAGATAAATTTTAAAATTAATTTGAACCTTTTTTGCATGGTATTTCGCATGTATTGAATAGATAATCCATTTAATTCAATGCGCAATATCATGAACTATTCAAAATCAATAAAGCTATTAACTGCACTCCTGCTTTTTTCATTTACGATCATTTCTTGCAGTGATGATCCGGCATCTGTGGATGAAGACCCTCCTGAATTTCCAAGCTTCGAACATATATCACCAGATCTATCCTACTTTGAACAAGATATACCAACTGAATCTCCGGCATATTTTGCTGCTACTTATGCAAATTCCTTTAGTTATGTATCTCAGCTTGGCAGTGTATATAGTTCTATGTTTTATGAAGCCGACCGGGACGCAGGAAATTATGAAGATGGTGTTTGGACATGGGAATATGAGTATAACTGGCAAGGAGTATCCGGTTCTATTGTATTGAAAATGGAACAGTTTGAAAATGAATCCCATTGGTCTATGACCTGGAGCTACAGCGGGAACGGACAAGAAGTTGAAAATTACACAGTGGTAGAAGGGACACTGGCAAATGACAATTCCTACGGTAGCTGGAAATTCAATGATTTAGATCAGGAAACCGGGGAGCATTATCCAATCATGGAGACTTCTTGGGAGAGAATAAGCGATACGGAAAGTGAAATTATAACAGATATCTATGAAGAGGGAGATTCAGTAGCCAATTACAGGTATGAACAAGATGGGGTAGAACATACCATTACAATGAACACGCAAAATGAGGATAACAACATTATAATTTATTGGAATGAAGAAACCGGCAATGGCTACTATCAGGAAGGTTCCGAACAAAGATGCTGGGATGCTGATTTTCAGGAAACCGAATGCTGATATAGTTAAAATATCAATGTATGAAAGCCGGGTTATCTACATCCGGCTTTTTTTTGTTTGTTATATATAATTTTGAAGTGAAATCTAAATTCTGTTCTGTAAATTGTTTGAGACTGTAAGCACATTCGATTTAAACTTATCGAATTTAGCCCGCCTTATTGCACTTCCCTCAAATGTTTTGTTGTATTGTTCAGGGGTGAGATTTTCCCAGAATTCAAGATCTCGGTCCACTACATAATCCCGGGGATGAAGGTCCTCATATTGTGCGACCACCGATTTACTGTTCCACGGGCAAACATCCTGACAGATATCACAGCCATAAATCCAGTTTTCAATATTTGTTTGATATTGTTTGTCAATTTCTTCTTTCAATTCGATGGTGAGATAGGAAATGCATTTGGTGGCATCCACCCTGTAAGGCTCATAAATGGCGTCGGTGGGGCATGCATCAATGCAGCGGGTGCACGAGCCGCAATGGTCGGTAACAGGCGTGTCGTAACTTAATTCGGCATCTATGATCATCTCCCCGATAAAAACAAATGAACCAATATCCTTATTCAGCAGGTTTGAGTTTTTCCCAATCCATCCCAGCCCGGCGCGTTGCGCCCAAACTTTATCAAGGACAGGTGCTGTGTCGGTAAAAATCCGGCCTTCAAGGCCACCTAATTTTTCTTCGGTGAACTTGAATAAATCTTTAAGCTTTTTCTTCAGCACTTTATGATAATCCCGTCCCTGCGCATATTTAGAAATAAGCGGTTGATCTTTAACCCCAATTTGTTCGTTATGTTTGGGGTGATGATAACTTGCCAGCACCGACACTACCGTTTTAGAACCGGGAACAAGCAGGGTAGGATCTACTCGTTTTTCAAAGTGATTTCCCATCCAGTCCATGGTGCCATTTCTCTGCTGATTCAGCCATTCTTCCAATCGCCGGGCTTCATCAGGAAGATGTTGAGCTTTGGCAAATCCACA
>JBBDLQ010000189.1:11097-12175 GCA_040878765.1 Balneolaceae bacterium
ACTAATTTTTCACCTTTCCAAACCAGGTTTTGGGTTTTGCCGTTAACCATACGAACGGTTCGGGCCCGGTATTTTTTAACCACGGCGTAATCGTGAGTGACCATTAAAACCGCCATACCGCGATTATTAATGGTTCTGAGGAGCTCCATGATATCTTTGGTAGCTTTGGGATCAAGATTACCTGTGGGCTCATCGGCCAGTAAAATGCGGGGTTCATTAGCTAAGGCGCGGGCAATTACCACTCGTTGCTGTTCGCCGCCGGAAAGGTCTTTGGGCATGTGTTTTCGGCGGTGACTCAATCCAACCATTGTCAAAACTTCGAGCACACGTTGTTTGATGAATTTGGGTTTTTCTCCGGTTACCTGAAGGGCAAAGGCTACGTTATCGTGAACATTACGGTCCTGAAGTAACTGGAAATCCTGGAAAACAATACCCAGCCTTCGTCGCAGCA
This sequence comes from Balneolaceae bacterium, assembly GCA_040878765.1. Taxonomy (GTDB): domain Bacteria; phylum Bacteroidota; class Rhodothermia; order Balneolales; family Balneolaceae; genus Gracilimonas. Next base: position 11,549 of record JBBDLQ010000189.1, read on the forward strand.
TAGGTACTTCCCGTTCACTTATTTTGTTTACAGGATATTCTGTAACTCTTACTGTCCCGGTATCGGGCAGCACATCACGATATAATAATTTCAAAAAAGAACTTTTACCTATTCCGGTAGGCCCGATTAAATAAGCAAATTCTCCATTATGGAGTTTAAAATTAACATCATCCAAAACCCTGGTGTTATCAAACCGCAGGGATACATTTTTAAGTTCTATTACAGCTGTTTCTGACATCTAAGTACCATCGTTATACGTGTGCTTTTATCGTCTGCATTTACCAAGTCAAAACCTTCATATTTGGCTACCTGATGATAGGAGGTTTGTTCCAAAATAGACAGCATTTCCTTTAAGGAATATATGCGTTGTTTATGGATCTCGTTAAAACTGCGAAGTACGGTTTTGCCATCGGCAGACATTTCATCAATTTCAAATTCATTGTAATGAAAACTATCATCCGGATTATACCTGCTGGTACGGAAATACCTGTAGCGGCCAAAACTACCTTCTTCATTGTTTAAATAATCAACGGCTTCCAGTGAATTTTGCGGGGTCGAGAAATCAAAAATTAGTAATCCACCGGGTTTTAAAATTTCCTGAGTACCCTTCAGCATTTTTAAAATTTC
>JBBDLQ010000190.1:0-9465 GCA_040878765.1 Balneolaceae bacterium
ATGAGCCGAAGATCGGATTTGAACCGACGACCTACGCTTTACGAGAGCGTTGCTCTACCAGCTGAGCTACTTCGGCTTTAACAGAATCAAAGTTACGATTCTTTTCAATTCTTCTGCAACAGTTTCAGTATTAACAATCCTTGATGTAAAAACTAATATTCAATAGTAAAAAGAATGAAGTTAGCCGTGCTCGGTCATATCTATTATATTGTCGGTGAAAAGGGTACTAATTCAGAATACACGAATGACGTCAAAAAATATCTCTTCACTACATAGAATGCTTACCAGTGGGAATATTCAGATTTACTCTCAGCTAAAAGAACTGGAAGAGCAAGAATTCGTTAAAGCTTTGGAGTCGCTTGCTGATGATTTTGGCCAATTACATCAGTCATTTACCTACCTTGATCGCACAGATCTTCAGGATATGATAGATGAGATCGTACAATCTTTTAGTTATAAAATTGGCAAGCTTTTGGATGCAGATCGTTGTACCCTTTTTATTGTTGATCAGGATGCCAGGCAGCTTTGGTCTAAAGTAGCATCGGGGCAAAAAGGAGAGATTATTGAAATTCGTTTGCCAATAGGTAAAGGTTTAGCCGGCAGCGTTGCTAAAACGGGAGAAATGTTAAACATCGAGGATGCTTATAATGATGACCGTTTTAATCCGGAAGTGGACAAGGCATCAGGATATAAAACAAACAACATTCTGTGTATTCCTCTTAAGAATGCTGAACATAAGGTAGTTGGAGTATTCCAGTTATTAAATAAACAGGGCGGCAGTCATTTTTACAGTAAGGATGAAAAAATGCTGAAGAAGTATGGGACGTCTATCAGCAGGGTCATTGATTCTTATCTCAAAGTTCAGGAAGTGTTGCGCCACCAGCGGGGAATTGAAGCCGTGATGAAAGCTACATCTACCTTAGCTGAAAGCCTGGAGCTGGATGATACCATATACACAGTGATGGAGGAAGCCCGAAAGCTCATGAATGCGGACCGGGCGACTCTATTTTTACTTGATAAAAAGAACCATGAACTTTGGTCTCATATTAAGCAGGATGATGGCTCAACAATGGAGATTTGCTTTCCGGCTGATAAAGGGATTGCAGGCACAGTAGCTCAGACTGGAAAGCTATTAAACATACAGGACGCGTATAATGATGACCGTTTTAACCAGGAAGTAGATAAAAAAACCGGGTATAAAACGGACACTATTTTATGTATGCCTGTTTATAATGATGACGATGAGTTGATCGGGGTTACCCAATTAATCAATAAGAAAGAGGGTGTCTTTACCAAATCAGATGAGCACTATATGAGTATTTTCAATGCCCAGGCTGGTATTGCATTGAATAATGCCCGGTTATTCGAAGAGGTGCAAAGCTTACAAGAATATCAGAAAAACATGCTGCAGAGTTTATCTGAGGCAGTGATAGCAACCGATATTGATGGAAAAGTAAATACTATCAACCAGTCTGCCGAAGAAATTCTGAAAATTTCAGAAGCTGATGTCAAAGAAAGGCTTGCCTGGGAAGTAATTCATCATGAGAAGCTTCAAAATTGGCTGGAAGAAGTAGCTGAAAAAGGGGAGACCAATTATTATCCTGACCAAACAATAAGCATAATTAAAAAGAGCAAATCATCTGAAAGCGGTGAAGAGCGAAATGTTAATATTACTATCAACCCCCTTAAAAATACTCAGGAAGAAGTAAATGGTACATTGCTTGTATTAGAAGACATTAGCCAGGAAAAGCGTATGAAAAGTGCGTTGTACAGGTATATGACCCAAGAAGTGGCCGAACAAATTATGGCATCAGAAGATAGCAGCCTTATGGAGGGAACCCGTCACAATGTTAGCATCCTTTTTTCTGACATCAGAGGTTATACTCAGTTAACTGAATCATTGGGGGCAGTGGAAGTTGTGAATTTGCTGAACGATTATTTTGAACGAATGGTAGATCCCATTTTCAAATATAAGGGCACGGTTGATAAATTTATTGGGGATGCAATTATGGCTGTATTTGGGGCACCCTTATACCTTGAAGACCATGCGCAATTGGCTGTAAATGCTGCTTTAGGTATGCGAGACAACCTAAAACAATACAATAAGGAACGAAAAAAACAGAGAAAATCACCTATTAAGATTGGTATTGGAATTAGTTCTGGCGAAGTGATTAGCGGGAATATCGGCTCCAGCAGGCGTATGGATTATACAGCTATTGGTGATGGCGTAAATGTGAGCGCACGGCTGGAAAGTATTACCAAATTATATGGTTGTGATATTATAATCAGTGAGTTTACTTATAACCTGTTAGATGAAAACTATTATGTCCGTGATTTGGATGTTATTCGTGTAAAAGGGAAAAATGAGCCGGTGCATATTTATCAAGTGTTGGGAGATGAGAGTTATAATCCGGATAAGAAAACAAAAAAATTTCTGACACTTTTCTCTGAAGCACTACAATTATACAGGGAGGCATCTTTTGAAGAAGCCAATAAAGTATTTAAAGAAGCCGCCTCAACAAATAAAAGTGATATATCCTGTCAAGTGTTTATAAAAAGATGCGACTATATCATTGAAAATGGCCCGGAAGGTTCTTGGGATAAAGGGGTTTGGACTATGCAAACCAAGTGATTCCTTTTCAATTCTTCTGCAACAGATTCTCAATCCCCTTACCTTGAAAAGAAAAACTATATGTCGGTAACTCTTACTCTAATTGCCATCAATGTCGTGGTTTCAATAGCCGCGCTTTATGCAGTCCCACAGCTTTTCGATAAAGGTATGATGATTCCCTACCGTATGGTACGTGAAAAAACCTGGTACGAGCTTATTAGTTCCGGATTTATTCATGCCGGGATTGGGCACCTTTTTCTCAATATGTTTGTGCTTTTTTTCTTTGGCTTGGTGCTGGAGCGCACAATTGGTCAGGGACATTTTCTGGCACTTTATTTTACCGGACTGATTGTATCAAGCCTGCCTTCACTCTTCAAGCACAAGGATAATCCCGAATTTGCAACTGTAGGCGCATCGGGGGCGGTAGAAAGTGTTTTATTTGGATATATTATGCTCTTTCCGCTCAATCCTATTTACATTATGTTCATACCCTTTGGAATACCATCCATAATTTTTGGAGTGCTGTTCCTGGCCTACAGCCTGTATGCCAGCAAAGGGGAAGGGCGCATAAACCACGAGGCCCATATTGCCGGAGCGGTTTGGGGATTAGTTTACCTGATTATCTTTGTACCCAACACCATTGATCATTTTCTAAGTGTTTTTGGACTGATATAAAAAAGGGATGATCTTTAAAAGAAAATCATCCCTTTGATAACAAATATGAATTAGACACTAACCGTTTTTACTGCGGAAGGCCTTCATAAAATCAGTCAAAACTTCTACCGTTTCCAGAGTACAGGCATTGTAAATACTTGCGCGTATTCCGCCCACACTGCGGTGGCCTTTTAGGGCAACCAAATCATGATCGGCAGCTTCGGCTAAAAATTGCTGTTCCAATTCTTCAGAAGGAAGCCGAAATGTAACATTCATTTTTGATCTGGATGCTTTTTCAGCCGTACCACGATAGAAATCATCGGCATCAATAGTATTATAAAGCAGGTCAGCTTTTTGGGTATTCACTTTTTCGAAATATGGAATCCCGCCTTTTTCTTCCACCCATTTCAACACCAAATTCACCAAATACACGGCAAATGTAGGGGGAGTATTGAAGAGTTTCTCCACATGAGTATTATAATTAATAATGGTAGGGAGGTCGTTTTTGTCGGCTGTTTTCAGAAAATCTTTGTTAATGATAACTACTGTTACCCCAGCAGGCCCCAGGTTTTTCTGTGCCCCCGCATAAATGATTCCATATTTATCGGGATCAATTTTATGGGATAGAAAATCGGAAGAAGCGTCACAAACTAACGGGACTCCACCAGTTTCGGGTTCCGAAGGAAATTGTGTTCCAAAAATAGTGTTATTGGAAGTAAAATGAACGTACCGTGCTTTTCCGGAAAGATTTAATTCCGCATTTGTGGGAATTTTGTTAAAATTTTGATCTTCACTTGTAAAGGGGATATGGACATTACCGAACATTTTAGCCTCTTTAATAGCTTTTTGGGACCATGCCCCGGTATTAATGTAATCTGCGGTTTCATCAGATTTCAAAAAATTAAAGGGAACCTGCATGAATTGTGTGCTGGCTCCACCCTGCAGAAAAAGTATTTCAAAATTATCCCCAAGCCCTAATATTCGTGTTAGTCTTTCTTTGGCTTCCTGATCAATTTTTGAATAGGGCTTTCCGCGGTGACTTTGTTCCATGATGGAAGTTCCGGTTCCATCGTAATCCAGGAATTCCTCCTGAGCAATTTTCAGAACTTCTAATGGAAGGGCGGCTGGCCCGGCGCTAAAATTATGTACGCGTTTCATAATGGTTAATTGTGGTTTTTTGAGTGAGTTATAGTGAGAACTAAAAGGTATGAATTAATAAACCCGATCGCAGTTTGGGTTCAAACCAGGTTGATTTTGGCGGCATTAACAAACCGGCATCCGAAACATCCAACAACTCTTCGATACTGGTTGGGTACAGGCTGATGCCAAGTGCAGCCTCACCATTATCTACCAGTTTTTCCAATTCGTTGGTACCGCGAATCCCACCAACAAAATCTATATTTGGGTCGGTGCGCTGATCATTAATATCCAGTATTGGTTCCAGTATTTGATTTTGCAACAGAGATATATCTAACTGTGAAACAGGATCTTTTTCAGCAGATGGGTTTAAGGTAATTCCATACCAACTATCATTTACATATAAGGATATCCTGCCTTTTTGAGCAGGAACTGGTTTGGCATTTTTAGTTACGTTAAAACTTTGGCTTAGCTGTTTAAGGAAGTCATCCGGTATAGAATAAACAACCCGGTTATAAGCAAGAATTTCCATTTGATTCATTGGAAACAGAACAGCAGGAAAGTAATTGTATTCTTCATTTCCTGTATGCGCTGAATTTTTCTCAGCACAATTCTTTGCCGCTCTTGCAGCACTCGCACACCTATGATGACCATCGGCAATATATAAATTCGGAATTTGTTCGAAAGCTTCAACAAGGGTATTGGCTTTATCTACTTTCCAAATAGTGTGAGAAATGCCGTCTTCCGTTTTAAAATCATAAATTGGTGTATTATCATCCATATAAGCATCCATTATGGATGTTATGCTTCCCGGGTCCCGAAAAGTCAACATTACAGGTTCTGCATGAGCTTCCTGGGTAATGATGTGCTTAGTTCTGTCATTTTCCTTATCAGGGCGGGTGAGTTCGTGTTTAAGGATCACTTCATCGTAATAATCATCTACACTAACGCAGCCAAAAACACCCGCTTGAGGCCGCCCATCCATAATTAATCGATAAATGTAGAGTGCATTGTTTTCATCCTTAATAAATTTATCCGAATTGAGCAGTGCATTAAGGTTTTTTCGCCCTTTTTCGTACACCTTTGCATCATGTAAAGAAATATTTTCGGGCAAATCAATTTCAGGCCTGATGACATGCAGGAAACTATTTGGTTTACCTTCGGCGAGCTTTCTGGCTTCCTTGGCATTAATCACATCATAGGGAACACAGGCAATTTCTTTTACGTAATTTTGTTCAGGTCTCCATGCCTTAAAAGGCTTTACAATGGCCATAAAAAAGTTGTTGATTTTGATTATCCTTAAGTGATTATAAGGTACGTAAAAATGAACTTTATTTAATTGGAAAGCCCTTAAATTTGAGGGATAAATACAAGAAATTTAAAAGGAGATTCGATATGAGTGAGAACGGAAATAATTTAAACGAAGAACAACAAGAACAACTCTTATTTATGATGCTGATTCAGCAGCATCAGCAGATAGCTATGATGGGGTTGGGGAAAATTCAAAACCCTGCAACACAGGAAATTGAAAAAGATCTCTCTTCCGCAAAGTACGCCATTGATACACTGGCCATGCTTAAAAAGTATACCAAGGGAAATCTTACCAACGAATCATCAAATTACCTGGAACAAACGCTGACCAATTTAAGACTTAATTACGCGGAAGAATCGAAGAAGCAAAAAGCAGCTAATTCGGATAAGTCTTCCCAAAAAGATGAGTAATCAAACTATTGAGCAGGTTATTGCCGCAGGCGGCATTGTATTTCGATATGAGGAAATTGATGCCGAACCGGAAGTACTCATGATTCTCAGAAATGGGGTTTGGGATTTGCCAAAGGGTAAACTGGAACCCCCGGAAAGCATCGAAATGTGTGCGGCAAGAGAGGTTGCTGAGGAAGTGGGTAGTTCTCTCCCATCAATTTCCCGGAAACTGGGCACAACTTATCATGAGTATAAGGAGAAGGGTAAAATGATCGGTAAAACCACCCACTGGTATTCCATGATCTTTACCAAGCCTGAACGGTTATCCCCCCAGAAAGAAGAAGGTATAGATGAAGTGCAGTGGATGTGCTTTTCTGAAGCAGTCGAAAAAGCAGGTTATGAAAACCTGAAAGAGATCTTAGGGGAATTCCGGATATAAAAAAAGGTGAAGCCATTCGACCTCACCTTAAAATAAATTTAAAAATGTCTTGAATTAATTTTCTAAACGGAAATTAATTGAGAGTGCATACTGCACACGTACCGGACGCCCACGCTGTTGACCAGGCTTAAATTCTGCTTTCTGTACAGCTTTCAGAGCTTCCTCATCGCAGCCTCCGCCAATACCGCGAACAACCCGTGCGTTTTCCACATCACCGTTTTCATTTACAATAAACTGAACGGTAACACGGCCCTCAATACCAGCCCGTCGCGCCATTTCAGGATATTTAACACTTGATTGAAGTTTTGACATTCCGCCAATTAATTCCGGCATTTGTTCCACAACAACAAAGAAATCTTCTTCCACCTCTTCCTTATCAGGCGGTGGAGGCAAAGCCATTGGAGCATCCATGTCCAATTCAGCATCCAAGTCAATGATCTCATCTTCGATAATTTCATCATTAGGTACTTCTACAGGGACTGGTGGCCGGGGTGGCGGTGGAGGGGTTTCAATTTGTTTGGTTTGAACTACCTCTTCCATTTCAATAACGTCCTGCTCATCTAAAGCAACGACATTAGGCGGTTCAGTTGCAATCGTAACTTTTACTGCGGTAATCATAAAAAGCAGAGCGATGATCAAACCTGCTTCTAAATAAACAGTGTAAGATCGTTTTAGATCTGCTTTTGGTGATTTTCTTTCATTTCTCATAATTCAAATACAATATTTACCTGGTATAATAACTAAGGAAAAAAGAACGGGAATTTATCGGTCTCGTGCAAGTTTCTAACAATAGATTTAACCTATTAGACGGATAATTATTGTAAGTCGTTCAAAAGTGTTTATTAATCAGTATAAATTGAACCGTTTCTTTTAACTTAAAAGAAGAATGCTTTCCATTTATTTTTCCGGGTTTATAGCGCATTAATTTGATTCCATTCAGAACGGCCTTATCGCACCCCCAGCCAATACCCCGTATAATTTTTGGATTTACCACCCGGCCATTTTCATCAACTGTAAATTCAACTTCAACAATACCTTCAATACCAGCTCTTCGGGCACTTTCAGGATATGTTACGCTTTGGCGTAACAATTCTTCACCCCCTATTAATTCAGGTAACTGCTCATACTTTTCCAACAATTCATAATTCACTTCTATCTTTAACTCATTAGGTAATGGAGGTATCATTAAACGTGAAACCCGGTCAAATTCATTGATGGTGATTGGAGGAGGTTCGATTGGGGAATCATTGGGTATTTCTATAGGGACATCTGGTACCGGAGGTGGTTTCATGACGCGTGATTCGGAAATCTGAGGTGGTAATATAAGGGCGGTTTCTTCATTCTCTACATAAATGAGGAAATCGGTTGAGGATTCCGGAAACTGAATCTTGGTACCTAAAATCAGGATAAGTAAGGCAAGGATTATACCCGCCTCCATTATTAAGGGATAGGCTGTTCTTAAATCAGATGAAAAATTCTTCTTTAGCATATATGTACCTCAATCATAAAACCAAGGGAACATATTTAAGATAGTAAAATTGTTAAAAAATTCACGTTAACCCGTACTATGTACTAATTCTGTAATCTAAAATGAATAACCTGCCTTACCCTGACTTTCACAAGGGTGCCGTTTTGAATTCCAGGTGTATATCTTTGTTTCTTTATTGCTCTTAGAACCTCTTCATCACAACCACCGCCTATGCCTCGGATAATCTGCGGATTTGTAACTTCGCCCTTTTCATTTATGATAAATTGCACCACTACCATTCCTTCAATACCCACACGTTTTGCATTTTCAGGATAGGTAATATCATTGTAAAGGGCCTCAATTCCCCCTCTTAACTCGGGCATAAATTCGGCAAATTCGAGAACTTCATCATCATTCTTAAAAGCAGTATCTGGCGGGAGTGCAAGTGGATTAACCGGGTCATCTATATTTCCAAAATCTATTGGTGGTGTTTCGATGGGGCTATCGTCCGGAACAGGGGCGGGAATTCGGGCAAAAGCTGGTGGTGCCGGAATTTTTTCATGCCGGGTAACGGGCGGCAGAACTATCGGAGGTTCATCATTTATGTTTAATAGAATTGCTGAATCTTGTGGAGCCGGTACATGAAATTTAATAGCTCCGATAATTAATAATAGGGCAGCAATTAAGGCAATTTCAAAAATCACCGGATAATTTTTACGGAGGTCGAATTTTTTGACTGTGTTTTTCATTGGTTTGGACTTTTAATGAAAGTGTTTACTTAATTAAAAGAACCCAAAGCCAAGCTGATATCACATTAAGATGCGGGGTCTGTTTTAAATTCTGGAAGCTTTTTAGCAAGCAAGTAAAGTATCAACAGAGCAAAAGCTGTACCGGATACATCTGCAACAAAATCTATAAGTTCGGCAGTGCGGTTGGTGGGCAAGAAATATTGAAGAATCTCAATAAATAACCCGAATAATGCCGAAGCCATGAAAACAGGGAACAGGGAAAAATTATTTTTTAAAAAGCGCACCAAACCATAAAAAAAGGTCCAGGTCCCAAACATGAGGAAATGAATTAATTTATCATATCCAAAGAATTGCTTGGGAACGTCATAATCGGCAGGGAAAAGGGTGCCGTACAAAATTAATCCGGTAGAGATTATCAACAAGCTGAGATGAAATTTTACCGAGCGCGTAAGAAATTTTATTGGTTTAGCCATTAGATGATATCAATTGGTTCTAATGAACCTGAATTAGATGAATAATATTGTTGTGCTTTTTCAAAACCGTTTAACAAGGCATGAAAACAAGCCAGCTCTGCTGATGAAAATTGAAGCCAAAAAGCTCCTGCTTTTCCAGCGAGTATGTCACCAAAACCGGCGCGGGAAAAAATCCGGGTATCATATCCTGTTAAATACACCTCACCCGATTCTGTTCCAACCATAGATGGCAT
>JBBDLQ010000190.1:9565-12158 GCA_040878765.1 Balneolaceae bacterium
GGTTTTTCCCGTAGTATTTCTAAAACCTGATCCAGATGAGATTCTTTGAAAAACTGATCATCTTTATCTCCAACCGTTTTTTTTATGATCTGTACGAGCTGCTTTTCATATATTTCCAGCAATCCTTTTGGGGTAATCAGTATTACCGCCCCTAAACCGGCTGACCAGGCACTTTTTGCCGCTAAAATTCCAGCTCCGGTCAGTCCTTCCGATCCTGCTATTATATATAAGACGCCCCCATCATACTTATGTTTGGTTTTTTGGGGTGAAGTTGAAATGGCATCCACCCACTTCCTGTGGATGAGGCAAGCCGTTGGTTTTTTGTATTTATTGGGAAAAGAAAGTTCGCATAAAATCACTTCCCCGGTGCAATCATAACCGTGATTCAGGTAAAATCCGGTTTTTAAAGCCCCAAAACTTAATGTGAAATCAGCCTGAACTGCAGTCCCCAATATCCGGCCCGAATCGGCATGGAGCCCTGTTGGAATATCAAGGGCAAATACCGGCGCTTTTTGATTGTTAATCCATTCAATTGCATCGGAATAGGGAGCACGGACATCCGAATTTAAACCGGTTCCCAGCATTCCATCAACTACAAAATTGTAGTTTTTTGGGGTGAAGTTTTCCCAGTTATGAATCTCAATTTCAGCACCTAGTTTGTTAAGCAGATCCAGGTTTTTTTGTGTATCAGGACTTAAATTTCCGGTTCCCGATAGAAAACAAAGGGTAATGCTAAATCCCTGCTGCGAGAGCAGCCGTGCAATCACCAAGGCATCGCCGGCATTATTTCCTTTTCCGCAAAAAAAGACACCATGAGACCCAGGGGCGATATCTGTCATTATAAAATCAGCAGCTCTGGTTCCGGCAATTTCCATCAATGTGAATCCTTCAATCCCAAATTCGGATATGGTTTTCTCATCCATAAACCGGGATTGTTCGGCCGAGCACAAATAATATGAATGCGGGATTTTCAGCATTTATGGTAAATTTTTTCAGTGAGTCATCCCTGCGAAGGCAGGGATCTTGTAATATATTTTAGGTAATACTGTCATTTTAGATTTCCGCCTGCGCGGGAATGACCACCAATATTATTAATAATAACTCCGTGGTTATAATTAATAAGAAATCGCAAATAGCACTTTCTGCTTAGATGGTTTTCCGGTGACCATGCATTTGCCTTCTTCGCCCTCTTCCAGGGGAATAAGTCGAATGGTGGCTTTTGTTTCTTCTTTGATCTTTTCTTCGGTTTCGGGCGTTCCATCCCAATGCGCCCATACAAAACCACCTTTTTCGTCAATTACTTTTTTGAAATCATCATAAGAATCTACTTCGGAAGTATTTTCCGTACGGCGTTTTTTGGCTTTATCAAAAAGTTCAACCTGAATGTCATCCAGTAATTTCCTCACGCGTTCACCAATCCCATCCCTGCTTTCGATGTTCTTCTCCAGGGTATCGCGGCGGGCCAGTTCAACATTGTTGTTTTCCAGATCACGGGGCCCCACGGCAATACGCAGTGGAATTCCGGTTGCTTCATGTTCTGCAAATTTATAGCCGGGATTGTAATTATCACGATCATCCACTTTTATGCGAACTCCCAAAGCTTTCAGTTCATCAAAAATAGTATCGGCGTATTCGAGCACGGCTTCGCGCTGTTCATCACTTCGGTAAATAGGAACGATTACCACCTGAGTTGGTGCCAGTTTTGGAGGAAGCACCAAGCCCTGATCATCAGAATGTGTCATGATCAATCCGCCAATTAAACGGGTTGAAACACCCCAGCTCGTAGCCCAAACCGACTTGTGTTCGCCGTCTTTATCCTGGAATTTCACATCAAAAGCCTTGGCAAAATTCTGTCCCAGGAAGTGGGAAGTGCCGGCTTGCAGGGCTTTTCCATCCTGCATCAGTGCCTCAATACAATAGGTTTCTACGGCTCCTGCAAAACGCTCACTCTCGGTTTTAACCCCTTTTATGACCGGCATGGCCATGAAATCTTCAGCAAAAGTGCGGTACACTTCCAGCATCTGCAGTGTTTCTTCTTCCGCTTCTTCTTTTGTGGCATGAGCCGTATGGCCTTCCTGCCATAAAAATTCCATGGTTCTGAGAAACAGGCGGGTTCTCATTTCCCACCGCACCACATTTGCCCATTGATTCACCAAAATGGGGAGATCCCGGTAAGATTGAATCCATCCGCGATAAGTATCCCAAATAATGGTTTCTGAAGTTGGGCGTACAATAAGCTCTTCTTCAAGTTTTGAATCGGGATCTACTTCCACCCCACCATCCACGCTCATAAGACGGCTGTGTGTAACAACGGCACATTCTTTGGCAAAACCCTCCACATGCTGTGCTTCTTTGGAAAGAAAAGATTTCGGGATAAACAGCGGGAAATAGGCATTTTCATGGCCGGTATCTTTGAACATCTGATCGAGTGCATCGCGCATGTTTTCCCAGAGTGCCATCCCGTTTGGGCGAATCACCATACTTCCGCGCACCGGGGAATGCTCTGCCAGTTTAGCTTCCCGGATCACATCCAGATACCATTGTGAATAATCTTTTTCTTGTGAAGTTATATTTTTAGCCATGAACCTGTTTT
>JBBDLQ010000191.1:0-2043 GCA_040878765.1 Balneolaceae bacterium
GCAGATTGGAACGGGGTATTCATTATGAAAAGCAAGTAAAGTAAGAATGGATATCTGCTAAATAATTCGAGTAGGTCGGACAGATATGTCCGACCGGAAGTTTATGAAGTAAAAAACAGAATTGCGATAGACCGAACAGCGAATTACGATTTACGAGCACTTCTTACCTGAATGTTCTATTGCGGAGAGGGAGGGATTCCTCCGAAGGAGTGCCTTCGGCAGAACCCGCGATACCTCGGAAAGGCACACTCAAATTCCAAAGGCTTGATTGAAGATAGAGAAGTAAAAAACAGAATTGCGATAGATCGAACAGCGAATTACGATTTACGAGCACTTCTTACCTGAATGTTCTATTGCGGAGAGGGAGGGATTCGAACCCTCGATACCTCGTTGAAGGTATACTCCCTTAGCAGGGGAGCGCTTTCAGCCACTCAGCCACCTCTCCGTTTTTTGAAGGGCACCAAATATAGCCACCTTTAAGGACTAAAAGCAACTTTTAAGAAGCCTAATTCGGACTCATGTTTGAATCATTTTTTGTTGCTTCCTTAGACCTGTAACAAGAAGCTATTTCTCATCGTCAAGTACATAAATTTGAGATAGATTCCGGCCTTCCTGAGCATAATCTAATCCATATCCCAATACAAATGCATTAGGAATTTCAAAACCAACATAATCTATTTGTACATCATGTTGTGTTGCTTCTTTTTTATGAAGCAATGTACAAACCGACACCGAAGCCGGATCATTTTCCTTAATTCGTTTTACCATATAATTCATAGACAGGCCGGTATCAATAATATCCTCAACCAGAATCACGTGTCGCCCTTCAATTTTTGCATCAATATGTTTGAGTTCGGTAACCTCACCGGAAGAGACTTTTTCATCACCATAGCTGCTTAGTTTCATGAAATCCACTTCACATGGGATACTAACATGACGCATCAAATCCGACAGAAATATAAATGCTCCATTTAGGATTCCAATAAATATCGGCTTTTTGCCGGCAAAATCTTTATCCAACAACATGCCAAGCTGATTTATACGCTCGTCAATTTGTTCTTTGGTAATGAAAATTTTGAAAGGTTCTCCATTACACATTATAGTATCAGGCTGATAAAAAGATGAACTCATGCTATGAAATGTTAATCGTCAAAAAGGTTTGTGATTTAGGTGTTTTCTTTGCCATTTCAGAAATGGCACCCCATTCTCCATTGTTGGCAGGTAAGGGATAGATAATGGCGTAAATAGTACCATCTGATCCGCACAATACCAAGGCTTTTTCGCGGGATATTGTTGGAATTTTACGATTGGTGAGATGATCGGATATTTTTTGGCTCCCCGACATACCTAAAGGAGTAAACGAATCACCGGATTCCCAGTTTCTAAGTGTCAGGGGCCAGATCAGGAGGGAGTCATCAAGCTGTAATGCAGGCCCGCTTTCGGATTTTTCACCCAGTATCAAACTGATTCCTTCATAATTCCAGATTTGTTTGGCCTCTTCACGGGTTATTTTCTTTTTTATTCTGCGTGCATCTTTGTTGGGGTGAAGGTGAATCACTTCCCGGTCTCTTGTTAATTGAAAGCTCCCAACATGAAGGCTTTTCCCGGTCTGAAGTGATTCCAAATCCGCTAATTCCTCCAGTTGACCTTTTGAATAATCACCTTCCAATCCCATTTGATCAAATATCGATTTTAGAATTGCGGGCTTTAGAAGTTCAGGCAGGGCATCATACTTTTTTAGTTTGATGGTATTCTTTTTGAATACCTGCTGCGCGATCAAATTAACAGCAGTTTCGTAAGTTTTTCCATGGCGGGCGAGATCAAGCACATTTTGTTTCCAGCCGGGCAGCAATTCATCCATATTATCTGAAAACTCATTGCGAATTAAATTCCGGGCAAAATCAGAACGTTCATTACTTTCATCGATGCGGAATGGAATGGCTTCGGATTCACAAAAATCCAGAATTTGCTGCTTGGTAAAAGGGAGAAGGGGACGAAATAATTCACCATCCCAGCTTTTCATGCCCTGCCAGGCGACTGGAG
>JBBDLQ010000192.1:0-6974 GCA_040878765.1 Balneolaceae bacterium
GACTTTTTCTCAAAATACTCGTTATGGGCTTTTTCAATTTGCTGGTAAAAGGCTTCTTCTGAAATAAAGTGTAAACCAGATGAGCATGGAAGTTCTGTTGGAAGGTCAAAGCTTTTCAGGAATAAATGGAGTTCTGTAGAGAGATAAGGTGCTAAATTTAATGTAAAAGGCGTATGGCCATTTTTTGTGGTGACGGGTTTGGCATTATTATCTACCACAACATGTAAAATTACTGTATTAAAATTCTCGTCTTTAGCGTGCCCGTGTGCATGCCAATGCGAACATTTTGTATGGATTTCAACATCTCCAAACCAATTTAGCCCGTCAATTTCAATGGAAGCTTGCTTAAAGTCAGGGCCGTCGGAGGAATTTATTATACCCGGATTAAAAATTTGAATACTTTTTCCACAAGTTGTTTTAAGGGCAGAAAAATCGAAGAGCAGATTTTCCCAAATCCACTGTAGAAAAGCTTCGGAATGATTAAAACCGGCATCAGCCATGTTTGGTGATTTCTTCGATTTCCTCTTCTTCTGTAAAATCTAAATTTTCTGTTGCTTCGTAAAGATCAGGTACGGAATCTTTCATGGTTTTTTTGATTCCCTGTGAAACCCGGTCAATACGTTTTTCACTATCTTCTTTAAACTTACGGCTTTGGTTTTCAAGCCATTGTCGGTTTTCTTTTCCGCTTTTTGGTGTTACCAATAAACCGGCAATTAAACCGCTGGCAAATGCAGTTGTTCCAAATATTAAGGTTCCAATTAAACGTTTCATGGTTCTCTCTTATGGTTCAGGTTAACACTGTTAAGATAAGAATATCTATCATGTTTTTTGGATATTTTTTTAAACACTTAGAACAGAAAACGGTACCTTTACCCGAAATTAAAATCTGGATATGGAAAAGCAAATTATATTGATGGATAGTGCCCGGATTGAACGAACTTTAATGCGTATGGCATTACAGATTTGGGAACGCATGGGCACGGAAAATGAAGGGGAACTTGTGTTGATTGGGCTCAATGAGCGGGGATATGCTACAGCTCTTGAAATTGCCCGTTATTTAGAAATACAAATGGAATCGGAAATGGAAGTCTACCGGTATGATGTACAGGGTAAGGCTCCACAAAACAATCTTCCCGACTGCAATGATAAATTTGTACTTATTGTTGATGATGTGATTTTTTCCGGCAAAACTATGTTCGCGGCATTGTCAACGGTGTGCAGTATTTATGAACCTGCAAGTATTGAAATTGCAACTATGGTTGATCGTGGGCATCGTAAATATCCGTTACGGACTGATTTGACGGGAATCACTGTGCCAACAAAACAGGGGGAGCATATTGAGGTAATGCTTAAAAACGGAAAACTTGACGAAGCAATTCTATTTAAAAATAAATAATAGCATTAATATGAAAATTAATAGAAAGCACATAACCGTGTTAATTTTTTTAGCATTCCTCACGAAGCAGAGTGTTTCCCAAAGCATTTCCATCCCCGATACATTAGAAGGTTGGGATCAAACCTGGGTTGCAAGTCTTAATGGTTCGCAGGCATCTTATAGCAATTGGTCGCAGGGGGGCGTGAGTTCTTTAAGCGGAACCGGCTCATCTATACAAACTCTTATGTATAGAAATGGCAAATTTAGCTATGCTTTTAGAACGAATTTTAAATACGGCCAATCGCATATACAAGGAGAAGGTGTTCGTAAAACCGATGATGTTATTTCGATCCGGAACCGATTTAATTACCTGTTAAGTGAAGACGGAACTATATCAGCTTATGGCTCGGTTAGCCTGAGGTCTCAATTTGATGATGGGTATGATTATGGCGGCAAAGTTGCCGGCGGCGATTCCCTGATCTCAAACTTTTTTGCTCCCGCTTATATTGAAGAAGGCGTTGGTATAGCTTACAATCCCACAAAAAGTTTTACCTTTGAAGGAGGTTTGGGTTTAAAACAAACCATTGTAAAAGATGACGACCTTAGTGAGAATTACGGCCTGGAACCCGGCGAGAATTTCAAGGGTGAGGGTGGTATAACAACAGGTATTAATTTTGAAAAGGAAGTGTTTGAGAACATTCTCTATAATAGTTCATTGCAAACATTTACTAATTTGTTAATTCCTATTTCGGAGACGGATGTTATCTGGGCTAATGAATTGGTTGGACAAATTAACAGCCTGGTAAGTGCTTCACTTCAGTTTGAAGTGAGATATGACAATGACTTCTCAAGTGAACTGCAGCTAAAACAAGTACTTTCTGTGGGTATATCTGTAAATCTCTATTAATATTAATGAATGAGTCCTCAAAAAAGGTATTAGATCAGGCTCTGGATCAAATTTCAGAGTGGGAACAATCATTTGGATTGTGGGAAGAAGATCCCACTCTTAAGGTTCCAGAAAAAAAAGTTAAGCTGGTTTTCAATGAACTCACTCATCGCCTGAAAGGGAATTACCCTTTTCATCACCCCATCTACGCCGGACAGATGCTGAAGCCGCCCCATCCGTTAACCTGGGCAGCTTATGCGCTGGCGATGAGTATCAACCCCAACAACCACGCCCTGGATGGAGGCCCGCCTTCCTCTGAAATGGAAAAAGAAGCCGTAGCAGAACTGGCCCGCTTTTTTGGATATGGGGATGAATTTTTGGGCCACCTAACCGCAAGCGGAACCATCGCCAATCTCGAAGCGCTTTGGATGGCGCGGGAATCTCACCCTGATAAGAAAATAGCCTTTTCTGAAAACGCCCATTACACTCATGAGCGCATGTGTACGGTTTTGCGGGTTGAAGGAGTCAAAGTTCCGGTTCGGGAAAACAGGGAGTTTGATTTGGATGCCATCAATCCGAAGGAAATTGGGACGATGGTTATCACCCTCGGAACGACCGGTTTGGGTGAAGTAGAACCATTGAATCAGATTTTGCCCTGGGCGAAAGAACATGGAATTCGTATTCATGTTGATGCGGCTTATGGTGGGTTTTTCCGGGTGTTGAAAGATACCGAATTGGCTCGCGAGCCTGCCTGGAACTTGATGGAAGAGGCAGATAGCATCGTCGTAGATCCGCACAAACATGGGTTACAACCTTATGGATGTGGTTGTGTGCTGTTCAAAGATCCGGCCGTCGGGAAATTCTATAAGCACGATTCGCCCTATACCTATTTCACTTCGGAAGATTTACATCTCGGGGAAATCAGCCTGGAGTGCTCGCGGGCCGGAGCCGCCGCCGTGGCTTTCTGGACCACCTTGCAGCTATTTCCTCTAAAAGAAGACACCGGGTTTGGCCCAATTCTGAAGAAATGCTTAGATGCTGCCCGACGGATGTATGAATTGACCAAAGAGAGCCAAAAACTGAAGCCATTTAAAAAACCCGAACTCGATATTTTGGGGTATTTCCCATCCGATTGTAAAACCACATCTGAGATATCGGAAAAATCAAAACAGGTGTTTGAGGCGGGCATGAAGGAAAAATCTTTTTACCTGTCGCTTTACCGAATACCGGCCAAAACTTTTACCCGTCTGCACCCTGAATTTGAAGTTGATTCGGAGGAAGTGGTCATCTTACGAAGTGTGTTTATGAAACCAGAACAGCTGGATTTTGCGGAAGAGCTGGTGAGCCGGATAGAACGGCATTTGTAATTCATATTTAATGAGTTGACAACCTCATTCAGATTTCGAAATAAAGAAATCCGTATAACATTGAAAAACAGAGGGTTTAGTTGGTTTTTATGAGGATTTTCCCAAAGGGATGACTTTATCAAAAATATTATGCAGGTTGTTATTGTGGATTGTCAAATCCACTCAAAGCAATGTTATGCACTAAGAGAAAAGAAGATGCCGATATTTATAAGTTATTCTCACAAAAATAAGGAGTTTGTTAATAAGCTCGCTGCCAATTTAGTAAAGCAAAAAGCTCATGTTTGGATTGACACTTGGGAACTTAATGTTGGCGACTCAATCATTGAAAAAGTGCAGAGTGCTATTCAAGAATCTAGTGCACTTATTATTGTAATATCAAAAGCCTCAATGGAATCTGAATGGTGCAAAAAAGAACTATCAGCTGGTTTTCTTAAAGAACTTGAGGAAAAGCGTGTAGTTGTTTTGCCATTACTTTTAGAAGATTGTGAAATGCCAATTTTTTTAAGAGGAAAAATGTATGCTGATTTTAGAAAAGATTTTGATGACGGTTTTAGGAAGACATTGGAAGCAATTGCAAAGGTGACATCAGATTCTCAGGGTAGATTTGAAACAGAAACTAATTTTCATACTGATTGGTCAATGGATTGGGGATATACAGATCAGGGCCTTTTTTGTCTAAGATATACATTTGCTGATCATGGTAAAGATGTTCAGTATGTCATTTTAACTGAAGTGAGTATAATAGCTGACGATAATGCGACTAAACGTTATAAAAATCATGTTCAAAATGGGAATGAAATATTAGGCAGATTGCCTATAATTATTGCCTTAGGTGAATACGCAGAAAATGAAACAAATCTACATTTGGTTCTTGAAGACTCATTTCCAAGAAAAATTCAATTTACTGTCCAGGACTCAAAACTTGGCCTCTCATATAATGTTCTAGTAACATCACGTTGGCTGGGTGAAGATACAGGCAAGAATGTAGTATTACATTTTGGTAATCATTTTATAATGGTGAAAAATCATATTTTAAAGACATTGAAATCAAATACAGCTAAATGAAATTCGGAAAAATTAAGAAAATACCACTGAAAGATGTTTGGTCGAGAGAAGCATACGATTTCACCCCTTGGCTATCAGAGAATATAAATACTTTAGGAGAAGCCCTTGGGATGGAGCTTGAATTAACAGATATGGAAGCAGCTGTCGGTAACTTCTCATTAGATCTCTTGGCCAAAGATTTGGGAACAGGAAATACTGTTATAATTGAAAATCAATTGACACAAACGGATCATGACCATCTTGGAAAATTATTGACTTATGCAGCGGGTTACAGTGCTTCAGCAGTTGTCTGGGGTTCTGAAGTGGTAAGAGATGAGCACAGACAGGCCTTGGAATGGTTAAATCAACGAACAGATGAAGAGACTCAGTTTTTTGGTGTTGAGATAGAGATAATTAGCATTGATGAATCAAAACCTGCATTTATCTTTAAACCTGTAGTTTCACCTAGCAAATGGCAAAAATCAAAAAAACGACAAGCAAAAGGGACCGTTTCAGAAAAGGGAGAATTGTATCGCAAATATTTCCAAGAATTGATAGATGAGCTAAGAGAAAATTATAGATTTACTAATGCAAGAATTGGTCAGCCTCAAAATTGGTATTCATTTTCTTCTGGAATATCAGGAATTACTTTTGGTGCTGTATTTGTACAGTCAGACCAAGCTCGTACTGAACTCTATATAGATGTGGGAGACGCAGATAAGAATAAGGCATTATTTGACTGGTTATTTGAACAGAAAAATGAAATAGAGTCACAATTTGGAAAGGAACTCGAATGGGAACGTATGGACGATAAAAGAGCCTCACGGATCGCGATTTATAGAAACGGCACAATTCATTCTCCCACAGAAGAATTAATGGAAATAAAACAATGGCACATTAATAGTCTTATTGACTTCAGAAAACACTTTACACCTCTCATCAAAAGAGGTAGAAAAAGAGTAAAAATTTAGTGCTTAACCAACATTTCCCCTCGTTCCCAACTACCAAGTTGGCGAATGCCATGTAGGACCACCGGGTCCGAGTGCTTATCAATGCTACCAACCTCCTCTTTCCGCCTCGTCACTAACTATTCATTCGCTACGATGCGGAGCGATCATAGCGAGGATTTTAATTCAAAATTCTCCCAAGAGGATCCCTATGTGTAGCATTCCCTCATTTAAAATTTCCCCATCACCGTTTGCCAAAAATCTTCTCCGAATTTATTAAGATAGATGATAAGGTGATATGGTGATGGATTATGTATTAAATCATCAAATCCTGTTTAAACTATTTGAGAGGTTTTATTTGAATTCGAACTTTTGATCTGGCAACCTCACCATATCACTATATCACCATATCACCATATCACCTTATCACTTAAATCCCCAATTTCCTATACATCAAAGTCGATGCCCTGAGCCAGCGGTAAACTATCCCCCCAGTTCATAGTGTTGGTTTGCCGGCGCATATAAGCCTTCCAGGCATCAGAGCCGGATTCCCGTCCGCCCCCGGTTTCTTTCTCTCCGCCAAAAGCGCCACCAATTTCAGCACCGCTCGTTCCAATGTTGATATTAGCAATGCCGCAATCCGAACCGCGGGCACTCAGGAAGGTTTCGGCTTCGCGCATATTCAGGGTGAACATGGCAGAACTGAGTCCCTGTTTCACCCCGTTATGGAGCTCAATAGCTTCATCCAGCGTTTTATATTTAATAAGATAGAGGATGGGCGCAAATGTTTCTTCCTGTACAATATCATAGTGATTTTCCACTTCTGCCAGGGCCGGTTTCACATAAAAACCGTCTTCATCCAGCACATCTCCGCCATAAATGACTTTACCGCCTTCTTTTTCAATTTCTTTAAGGGCATTTTGCATCATGTCGATGGCCGGCTGATCAATCATCGGTCCCACCAAGGTATTTTCATCCAGTGGATCGCCAATGGTGATTTTCTTATAAATTTTTATCAAGCGTTCTTTTACCTGATCATATACCGATTCGTGAATAATGAGCCGGCGCGTGCTGGTACAACGCTGACCGCACGTTCCCACAGCTCCAAATACCGTTGCCCGAATGGCCATTTCGAGATCGGCATTTTCGGATATGATGATGGCGTTATTTCCACCCAGTTCCAAGATGGTTTTTCCAAGTCGTGATGACACTGTTTTACCAACTTCTTTTCCCATTCGAATAGAGCCGGTAGCTGAAATCAGCGGAATGCGGGTATCTTCCGTCATCCATTCCCCAACCTGACGGTCGCCGGTAACGATATTGAAGATTCCCTCCGGCAGGTCATTTTCTTTGAG
>JBBDLQ010000192.1:7074-10184 GCA_040878765.1 Balneolaceae bacterium
CCCAGTCCTTCCTGGTAGATCTTTCCCATTTCATAGGTCACCAGCTTGCCAAGTGGTTCCTTGTATTCGCGAAGTTTCTGCCCGATTTGCCGTATAATTTCACCCCTTTGCGGAGCCGGCATTTGGCTCCAGGTTTTATATGCATTTTGAGCTTCTTCCACCAAACCATCATATTGTTCACGAGTGGTTACGCCAACGGTCGCAATTCGTTCCCCATCTGTGGGTGTGTAGCTGCTGATGGTTTCTTTGCTTTCCAGATGTTTGCGTCCGGTGCTGGTGCCGGGATTAATGCCTTCGATACCTAATGTTTTCAGAAACTCCATAACGATATTTTTTTTAGCTGAATATTACTTGAAGATAGGTAAGAAGGAAGTCAGAATACAGAACTCAGAATTCAGTTTATCTTCTGTATTCTGAATTCAGAGTTATGTATTCTTAGATGAGGAAAAGAGCTTTTAACAAATACCCTAAGCAAAATTGATCGACCAGATAATTCTTGGTTCCATATTACTTGTAATGATGGTGTTTTTCGTATTCGGAAAACCTCGTTATGATATTGTGGCAATTTTTGGGCTGATTGCAGCGACTATTTTTGGGATTGTACCAGCCGATGAAGCCTTCCGCGGATTTTCTCATCCGGCGGTGATAACCATTGCGGCTGTATTAATTTTGAGTCGTGGCCTGATCAATGTTGGGGTAGTGGATATCATTTCTGACAGGCTGGAAAAATTAGGGCAAAATTTAACAACCCAAACGGCTGCCTTAACTTCCCTTGTTGCAGTTTGTTCGGCTTTTATGAATAACATAGGCGCTCTTGCCTTATTAATGCCGGTAGCCATTCATCTTGCCCGAAAATATGATCGCCCCCCATCGGTATTGTTGATGCCCCTTGCGTTCGGCTCTCTTTTAGGTGGATTGATCACTCTGATTGGGACCCCTCCAAATATCATTGTGGCGGGATTTCGGGAATCTGAGACTGTTTCGCCATTTGGGATGCTTGATTTTGCCTGGGTTGGAATTCCAGTGGCAGTTGGCGGCCTGGTGTTCATTACTTTTGTAAGCAGGTTTTTGGTTCCTAAGAGAAAGGGACAGACAACGCGAGAGGATGTCTTCAGCATAGAAGATTATACTACAGAAATAAAGGTGCCTACTGAAAATGAGCTCGTAGGTAAAACGCTTGATGAATTCCGGAATCAAAAAGACACGGATGTGGTAATAGCCGGTATCGTCAGAGATAAAAAGCGGATTCTTTCCCCATCCAGATACGAACAAATTCAAGCCGATGATATCCTGATTATTGAAGCCTCCCCGGAAGAATTGGCCAAGTTCATTCAGTATAACAAATTGGTGTTAAAAGGAACCCAAAAGGCAGGTGAAGATCGAATCGATTCCGAAGAAATCAGGATTGCCGAAGCCGTGATCATGCCCGATTCTTTACTCATTGATAAAACGGTACGTAAAGTAAACCTGCGCTGGCGATATGGAGTGAACCTTTTGGCGGTTGCCCGAAAAGGAAGGCGAATGATAAGAAGGCTGCCAAAGATCAATTTTAAGGCAGGAGATGTTCTGCTTTTCCAAATTCAGAAAAGTAATCTGCATGACACTTTTCAGCAGTTAAACCTGACGCTGCTAAACGACCGGGAAATATACCTCAATAAGAAAAGACACCTGCTTGCAGCTTTAGCTATTTTTGCTACTGCAGTGTTGTTAACATCTTTAGATCTAATACGCATTGAATTGGCTCTTTCGGCTGCAGCAGCCACATTTGCGCTTTTTAGGTTTGTCCGGTTACGGGAACTTTATCAAAGTGTGGATTGGCCGGTTGTGGTTCTTTTGGCGGCTATTATACCCGTTGCCGAGGCACTTGAACCTACCGGAACGGCCGATATCATATCAAATATTCTGATGGAATACAGCGAACAGATGTCTTCCTATATGATCGTAGGTTCAGTACTTGTAACTACCATGTTGCTGGCTAATTTGGTGAATAAAGCTTCGGCTGTGCTTATGGCTCCCATTGCCATCAATATTGCAAAAAACTTGGGAGTATCCCCCGACCCGCTTTTGATGGCTGTTGCAATTGGGGCGACCTGTGCATTCCTGACTCCACTTGGTCATCAATGCAACACCTTGGTAATGGGGCCCGGTGGATATCAGTTTACTGACTACTGGAAACTTGGACTTCCGCTTTCAATAATTGTTATCTTGATAGGCGTGCCGGCAATAGTATGGGCCTGGCCAATGTGATTCTATGATCCTTTAATGGTGGCGAAAAAATATAAAAGGAAGTCAGAACTCAGGATTCAGAACGCAGTTTTTCTTCTGTATTCTGAGTTCTGAATCCAGTATTCTTCCTCCATGAGAAAAGCTTCCAACAACGAAATCAAACTCCTCCGAAAACTGAACCGCAAAAAGTATCGCGAGAAAGAACAGCGGTTTATTGTGGAGGGAGAGCGGGCGGTTGAGCAGGTTTTAGAGAATAGCCTGGTTGAAGTGGAGACGGTGTTTGTGGTGGAGGGTAAAGCTGTCAATCCTCAGCTTTCAGCTATCAGTGTTTGGGTTGAGCCGGATGTATTTGAGGAGGTGGCGGATACGGATAATCCGCAGGGGATATTGGCGGTTTGTAAGATGCCGGAAGATATTAAACCCGAAGAATTGGCAAAACAATCTGGAATTATTATAGCAACGGATGCCATACAAGACCCTGGAAACATGGGAACCATTTTAAGAACGGCGGCTTGGTTTGGCACAAAAGCACTCGTTGCGGGAAAAGGAAGTGTGGATGTTTATCATCCCAAAGTGGTAAGAAGTACAGCCGGGGCTACTGGCAGCATCCCGGTTCTTTCAGGTGATTTAGAGGAAATTTTCCAGGAACTGGAGCAATTAAACTGGGAAATTTTACTGCTCGATGGCGGGGAAGAAAGTGTGACCCTGGATTCGGTTCAACCCACTGAAAAAACCGTTTTGGTGGTTGGAAATGAGGGAAATGGAATCAATGAAAAGCTACTGAATTCGGGAAGAAAAAAAGTAAAGATTGAATCGGCCTCCGGTCAGGAAAAAGTAGAAAGCCTGAATGCGGCAGTGGCGCTCTCTATTGCTTTATGGAGGAT
>JBBDLQ010000192.1:10284-12092 GCA_040878765.1 Balneolaceae bacterium
GCGCTTTAGCTTTATTTGAGAAGCCGTTCTTTTAAATCATCTACAATGGCTGGTACAACTGGTATATTAATTTAAACCAACTCCTCTATGCCTAAGAAGAAATCGAAGAAGATCTTCGTACTCGACACTTCCGTCCTTTTATATGACTATGAAGCAGTAAGAAACTTTGAAAAAAATGATGTTGCTATTCCCATCACGGTTCTTGAGGAACTGGATACCTTTAAAAAAGGAAACAATGTAATAAACCTGCACGCGCGGGAATTTATCCGGTACCTAGATGGAATTTCGGATGATAACATGCTCCAAAACTGGATTCCACTAAATGGCCGGTCTCATGGTAACCTTCGGGTCATCACTAATGGCGAAAATTCCCAGGATGCCACTAAAGTGTACGGCTCCGATAAAAACGATCACCGCATCATAAATGCTGCGCTGCATCTTAAAGAAGAAAATCCGAATCAGCGGGTTATTTTGGTTACCAAGGATATCAACCTGAGGCTTAAAGCCCGGGCGCTGAACCTGGATTCCGAAGATTATGAAACCATGCAGATCAAGGATATTGATCATTTGTACCGGGGAAATACCGAGTTGCAAATTGACGACCCATCCATCATCAGCAAGTTATATGAAAAGGGGAAAATCAAACCCTCAGAATTTATTGATACCGAGCCTATTTGTAATCACTATTACATCATGAAAAGCCACGGGTCATCGGCTTTAGGCTGGTATAATCCAAAGAGTGAGTTTGTGGAGTTGGTGGAGAAAAGTAACGCCTATGGCATACAGCCCAAAAACGCTGAACAGATTTTTGCCATGCATGCGCTAAAAAATCCCAATATTCTGTGTACCACCGTAACCGGGGCCGCCGGAACCGGAAAAACACTGTTGGCTCTTGCAAGTGCTTTGGAACAACGGCGCGATTTCAAACAAATTTACCTGGCGCGACCCATCGTTCCGCTGAGTAATAAAGACATTGGTTTTCTTCCCGGCGATGCCAATGCGAAAATCGATCCCTATATGCAGCCGCTTTGGGATAATCTGAGCTTCATCAAAAATCAATACAAGGAATCAAGCAAAGCTTTCAAAAAAATTGATGAGATGCTGCAAACGGATAAACTCCGGATTGTGCCCTTAGCATACATTCGCGGACGGAGTCTTTCTAACGTGATTTTCATTATTGATGAGGCCCAAAACCTGACTCCGCATGAGGTTAAAACTATCATCACCCGGGCGGGCGAAAATACCAAAGTGATTTTTACCGGAGATATCTTCCAAATTGATACTCCGTATTTGGATGCCCAAAGCAACGGACTGAGTTACCTGGTTGACCGCATGAATGACCATGAAATGTATGCGCATATCAATCTTCAAAAAGGAGAGCGCTCGGAATTGGCAAATCTGGCTTCAAAACTTTTGTAAGGAGGTGCAAGTTTCAAGGTTCAAGGGGCAAGTATAATTCTTGCCCCTTGAACCTTACACCTTGTAACTATTTTATTCTTTAGTAGGGCTTAGGAGATCGATCTGAAACCGAAACCTCTCCGTTTCCAGCGACATGGTGTCGTAAAGATCGCGAATAACTTCGAATACTACTTTAGGTGCACCTATTATGGTAGTTGATAAATAACCAACCTCAATTTCAACATCATATTGGGCTAAATGCTCCAAAATTTCGTGAACTTTTTCTCTGGGATCGTTTTCTGAAAGAGGGATATAAGTGAGTTGAGCAATGATTTTCATAGGAATATTTCGTGTGATTGTTTTTATAGGATATTTTATGAAAGGTAAAACAGATATGATAAAGAGGCTAA
>JBBDLQ010000193.1:0-11997 GCA_040878765.1 Balneolaceae bacterium
GTATATTTGCATTCATGGTATTCCTGTTTTTGATTATTTGTTAAAAACAGGAAGACAATAGCCCTGTCGGACTACCTCTTCCTGTGGTTTATTGATCGTGGTGGATCAAACTATTGGATGGCCCCGGCGGGGCTTTTTAATTTCTTAAGGCGCTTCTCCTTTAAAATTCGTTAACTGTTTCTTGTTGTTACCATTACTATCCATTATCCAAAGTTGCCCGTTTCCAGGCACGGCTTCATATAGGTTCAAAAGTATATACACCAGTTGTTCTCCATCCGGGCTCCAGGTAGCTTCTCTGCTGTGATTATTGGTGATGACTTTTTTATTACTCCCATCGGAGTTCATCACCACGACATGAAATTCATAGGGCATTTGGTGAGTAAAGGCTATTTTCTTTCCGTCTGGAGAGAACTTGGGATAGTAGTTTTCCCCATTGTTTGTTAATTGTTTGGATCCGGATCCATCTGCTTTCATACTAAATATTTCAGGTCCTTCAGCACCGCCAGTTACATAACTTGTAAATGTGATTTTATCATTTTGCTTAGACCAATTAGCTTGTCTCCCTCCACCAACTTCTCTCTTACTAACTTTTTTTAGTTCTGAGCCATCATTTTTCACCTTCCAAACTACGTAAGCTCCATTTTCGTGTTCATAACTCGTATCAAAAGCAATCCATTCGCCATCCCCGCTCCAGGTGGGGAAAAAGGCTGGCGCATCAAAATCAGTGAGTAACGTAATACTGCTGGTATCAAATTGTGCCGGCTCCAGTGAGGTTACTTCAACGGTATAGATACCACCGCCTCCATGTACGGCTAAATGGGTGCCAGCCGGGTTCCAGGCCGGGGCATCCCCAAAGGGCAGCAACTGCTGGGTTTCTCCGGTTTTTGCATGGACCAGCCAGATACCGGAAAATGTGCTGTCTATAAATCCATCCTGATTAATATCAAAGCTGTCAGTATGTTCTGCCGCAATCCATTCTCCGTCAGGATGCCAGGCTGGACTCCCAAAATATACGGGTTGATAACATTGAGAGATTTCGCTTGGGTTGTTCTGCTCTTTTTTTAAACACTCAGGGATTTGTTCATTATCAAACAGGGAGCAGGAGGTAAAGCCCAATGCTATAATTAATACTATTGTTGGAAAGAAAGTACTTTTCATTATCTCTTAACTGTCTTTTTTTTTTGAGTTTAGTTCTATCTATAGATACACAAACCACTGAAATGTTACAAAAATAAATGAGTTATTTTGGAAAGTCGTTCGCCTCATTCTCAACGTCTCGTTGCAATTTCTGGTACCGAAAGGCTGAAAGAAGAGCAGATTAAGTTGATAATTAGTGTTGCTGCCACAAAATTAACACGTTAGTAAATACTACGTGAATTCTAATAAATTAGAAATTTGCACACTTTTCGATCTTTGGGATTATTACAATAGCTTTCACACAAATAAAATCCACTGATTTTATTTTGTTAACCTAAAGAGAGAATTTTAAACAAAACATTAGTTATAGAAACGCTTTCAATATTAAATATATTAAGATAAATATAATTTATAATTAAATAAATAAGTATATTTTTACATAATACTATATTAATTTATAATTAAACTTGATTTAATTAAAATTAATAAATAAATTTAAGTTCGCTTAATATTCTATGAAATAAAACATTGTTATGATCACTAAAAAATTCACGCCAAAACGAACAGTTTGCAAAGTTACGCTAACACTTCCCGCCGAATGGGCAGAGAAAAAGGTGTCAGTAGCTGGCGACTTTAACAACTGGGATGTAAAAGCAGACAAACTCGAAAAGAAAAAAGATACCTGGACTACCACGCTGCGACTGAAGCCTGAAAATGAATATGCTTTCAAGTACTTTATTGACGGGGAACGCTGGGAAAATGATGATGCAGCCGATAAGTATGTAAAAAATGATTACGGTACCGAAGATTCAGTAATTGTTGTAGGTAAATAATAAGTATTCTGAAATATTACAGGAACATTGTATTGATTGTTTTACTTTTAATGCTACCAACACAAGTAGGAGTAAACACAATCAATAATTTTGTTTGATACAAAGCTTTTTGAAAAACATTTAGCTACGTCTTGGCTGGGGCGTAGCTTTTCCTTTTTTGAGGAATTGCCCTCTACCAATTCCTATGCTAAGAGTATTGAGGGTGAAAAACGCTTACATGGAAGCCTGGTATTAACTGACTATCAAACAAAAGGTCGCGGACAGTATGAGCGTGATTGGATCGTTGAGGCGGGCAAAAATCTTACATTTAGCCTGGTTTTTTTACCGGATAAAGCTGAACGTCTTACCTTGCTTACATTAGCGAGTGCATTAGCCATTGCTGAGGCTATAGATGAATTTTCAGCCATTTCAACCCAATTAAAATGGCCGAATGATATTCTTCATGGGGGTAAAAAACTATGTGGCCTGCTGACCGAAACTCAATTCACAGGAAATAAATTAGAAAAAGTGGTTGTCGGAATTGGGATTAATGTAAATCAGGAAAAATTTCAGGGTGAATTAGAGGAAACTGCAACTTCCATACTTTTGGGTTCACCTGATTCCGGGAAAACTCTATCAAGGGAAAAACTGCTTGCGGAGGTTCTGAAAAAAATGGAGTACTGTTACAGGCAATGGGATAATTCTGAGGAGAAGTTGGTCACAGATATTAACCAGAAAATGGCGGGTTTTGGAAAGTGGATAAAATTAAAGGTTAACGGAGAAACTCTGGCAGGGAAATATAAATTCTTAGGCGTGAATTCAGTTGGGGAATTGGTGGCACTTAATAAAGATCTGGATGTACGAACTTTTTCATATGAACAAGTTCGGGTGCAGATGTAATCTAAACTTAGAGTATCAGCCATAAAAAAACCCGATTGAGTAATCAATCGGGCTTTCAATGTTTTTATCTAATTAATCTGCTTAGGCACTCAGTTTTGATGCAGCTTCAAACACAAAATCTTTGATAGCTTCAAAAGCTTTAAGTGTTTTATCAATATGTGCATCATTATGCGCTGCAGTTGGAATGAGGCGAATCAATACGGTTCCTTTTGGCACTACCGGATAAGCTACTCCGCTTACAAATACGCCGTGCTCTTCACGGAGTTTCCTCATAATGTCGGTACAAAGTTCAGTACTTCCCTGGGTTAAAACAGGAGTAACGGGACTTTCAGAAGGAAGAACGGTGTAACCTATGTCCCGAAGGCCTTCACGTAATTTCAGGGCATTGTTCCATAATTTTTCTCTCCATTCCGGATGCTCGCTGATCATTTTCAAACGCTTGCGGGCGGTAACTACCATAGGCAACGGCAGGGATTTAGCAAAAACCTGACTTCTGGAGTTAGCTTTCAAAAACTCAATTACCCGTGGTTCCGAAGCAATGAAAGCTCCGATTAATGCAAAGGATTTTGCAAAAGTTCCGAAGTAAACATCAATACCGTCCTGAACGCCAAGGTGGGTTCCGGTACCTGAGCCATCTTCACCCATAGTCCCGATTCCGTGGGCATCATCCACTAACAGGCGAAAAGGAACTTCTTTTTTGAGTTCGATAATTTCTTTGAGAATACCGAGGTCGCCGGTCATGCCAAACACACCTTCAGTTACAACAAGAATTGATGAGTTATCTTTTTTCTTTTTGGCAGCTCTGTATAATTGCTTCTTAAAGCTTTCAATATCGTTGTGCTTGAACACTGATTTATCAGCCATGGAAAGTTGTTTGCCATCTACAATACAAGCGTGGCTCAGCTCATCGTAAATCAGAAAATCATTACGGTCAACCAGGGCGTGAATCGTACTCATGATTCCCTGATACCCGTAGTTCAATAGCTGGGCGGATTCTTTATGAACAAAAGCAGCCAGCTCTTCTTCAAGTTTTTCATGTTCATTGGAATTGCCGGTCAAAAGCCGGGCACCCATTGGTGCACTCAGGCTATATTTTTCAGTGGCTTCAACATCCACTTTTTTAATTTCCGGATTGCTGCCAATACCCAGATAGTCGTTTAAACTCCAAACGACCATATCTTTGCCATTGAACTGCATTTCAGGCCCTAAAGGACCTTCTAATTTTGGAAATGTGTAGTACCCATAACCTTCAGATGTGAATTGGCCAAGTGGACTTGGTCGGCCTTCTAGCTTGTCAAATAAATCCATAAAATTGAGCTGAAATTTTCGCTGTAATTGTGATTATTCTGGCCGATATGGCCATGCATAAGAGCGTGCGAAATGTACGTAAATATCCCCTGAACTCAAAAGAGATGGCATGCCGGTCAAGCTTGTTACGAGAAGACTTAATAGCAGGGCGATTAACAGTATAAAAATTAGGCAGAAACTGGTGATTTTTTATAAAACCCCTTTTAATTCCTCCTTAAAAGATTTTGAATAATTGGATCTAATGTCACTATTTACCTGAAAGCCGGTAGATTTTTAAATCATGCCCCGGAACGGTGAATTTCATTGGTTTAGATGTAGTACCCATTTTTTTTGCAGTCCACAGGTCTTTAATTTCATATTCAGAATTTTTGAAATTATAGCTGTAATTAAAATGCGGGTCATTAAATACGTGATTGGTCCATGTGAAATTGATGGTATGATCTTCGCGGCTGCGGTTTAAAAAGGCAACAGCTAAATCCCCATCGGCCAATGGTTTTACCCAAACTCCGGTACTGTCATAAACCTGATATTTCCAGGCTTCAACACCTTCGGCATCCTGATTCACAGCGATGACTTCTTCATTCGTAAGTATGTCAAGTGTTTGGGTGTTCATATTTCTCAAGTCATTCCCTGCAATAAGCGGGGAGGCAAGCATAGCCCACATTCCAAAATGAGCCCGGTCTTCGCCAATAGTCATTCCGTTACCTACTTCCATCATATCATAATCATTCCAGTGGCCGGGTCCGGCGTATTGGCGAATTTCCTGATCTGCCCGCATATCAATAATTTTGGTAACTCCCCAGGAACTCCATCCGCCTTCGTGCCTATATTCACAATCGAAACAGGGATAAATGTCTCCCGAAATTCGCCAGGCGTGTCCGACATCCTGAGCCCATTCCCAGGGGGCGTCCGTTCCCCATTCACACATACTAAATAATATAGGCCTGCCGGCTTTTGCCAGAGCATCGCGCATAGTCATGTATGCACCTTCTGCAGCTAATCCTTCCGTATTGCACCAGTCATATTTCAAATAATCTATCCCCCAGGCGGCATACTGCTGAGCATCCTGAAATTCATAGCCTCGGCTTCCCGGATAGCCGGCACAGGTTTCCCACCCTGCGTCAGAATAAATTCCCAGTTTCAGTCCTTTTGAATGCACATAATCGGCAAGGGCTTTCATACCGGATGGAAACTTTTCAGGATCAACCTGAATAAATCCATTTTCATCGCGTTCTCCGTGCCAGCAGTCATCAATGTTAACGTATTCGTAGCCGGCATCTTTCATTCCCGACTCAACCATTGCATCGGCAGTGGCTTTAATAAGATCCTCGTCCACATCACAAGCAAATTCATTCCAGCTGTTCCAGCCCATCGGCGGCGTTTCTGCAAGGCCGTCAAATTTTTGTGCAATTACATGAAAGGGAGCTAAAAACAGGATTCCGCAAAGTATTAAAGTGGTTCGCATCATGGTAATATTGGTAGTTGGTTGATATTAATCAATTGAATTGAATATATAAGATTCGGGTTAAAGTGGCTGGAAAAATATTTAAGACTTGGTAATTCCAGGTAAGAAAGGGATTACCAGTTTTAATGTGATGATTGAACCCGGTTTAAGAATGCAGATATGATGTTAATCCAGGTTTGGGCGCACAATAAATAGCCCGGATTCAATATCGCTTAGCACAACCATACCGCTTTCGAAAAAGGGATAGTTACTCCAGGTACCAACCCAGGTGCCGGAGGGGCCAGAGGCAAAATCTTTGGAAGGCTGGGTATCAAAATAAGCCACTCGTTTCAGGTTTGCGTTGGCAACTCCGGAGATATCAAGAATTTGTAATCCGGATGTATAATTAGTTTCGTAGGCGTACTTGTTTTTGATATACAAATTGTGATCCGTGGAAGAGGTTTCGTGTTCATAATAACCAACGAATGTAGGTTCGTTTAAATCTCTCACATCCCAGATATAAGTTTTTGTTGTACGCCCCAGGTTATATTCGTCCAGTTCATCATTCATTAAAAAATATTCCTGATTTTCAGTAAGCCATCCCTGATGCGAATATTGCATATCAACCTGGCGATTATATCCCAGGGTTACAGGCTGTTCTTTATCTGTTACATCTGCAATTACCACATTGCCTTCTGATGAATTAAAACAGATCTCTTTCTCTTTACCACGGTATTCCGGATCGGGGCCCTCGTAAATTACACACTGGGCATCATGAATATATCCCGGAGCTACGCGATAATAGCCCGGTGTAGAATCTATATAACAACCTGCAAATTCAGGATTTTTTGGATCACGGATATCCACCATATGTAAACCTGAGCCTTCGCGACTGCCACATGTTTCAGCCTGAGTTACCCCCACTGCATAGGCATACCCGGTTTCTTCATTTATGACAATATTATGGGCACTTCCAAATTGATCATACAAAGCATCATGTTCAAAAGTCAAAGCCTCATCAACATAATTTCTGAGTTTGGTGAGATCAAAAACCTGCATACCATGTGGCTGGGCATCACTTACTATATATGCATGATTGCTGTAAACTTTAATATCTCGCCAGGATGAGCCTTGTACAATTGATTTTGCCCTGGCTGAAGTACCAATACCAACATTACAGGCCGGATATTGTTCAATGGTAAGAGGTTTGAATTTTGACCTAAGATCAGATTCCGGAAGCCGACCCACAACAACAGGGTGTTCCGGGTCAGATATATCTACAAAAGAAACTCCGTTTGTAAGGCCAACAAGTGCATATTCTTTTGTTGACTGCGGATCGGTCCAGCCCCAAATATCATTTAAATAAACCCCAGTGGAATCTCCGGTGAGGTCATAAATTGAAAGATGGGCAAACAGGTCTACATTCTCACATGGAAAATCATTGGCTAAGCCATCTTCACAGGGAAAAGGTGCTTTAATTTTATCATCCTCAGTATTTAAATTACAGGATGTTGTGAAAACTGCAATAATGAAAAGTAATAATGGAAGTAATATGTGGCGTGTCATAAAATGAAATGAATGCTCTTACTTAAACGACGAATATATATCTTAATTATTCGACTTTCCTAACGAACTCATGTAATGAGTATATAAAATAAACATCAGGTTAAAAAAAATGAAGGAATATTGACTTGAATTCGGTTACTTTTCATTTCCAACAAATATTAAAGAGGCCCGCCCATGTTCTTGATTATGCGATACTTTGCCAAGTTATTAAAAGCTTTAGCTTCAGAAGCTTCCCCATCCCAAATTGCCGGAGGCATAATTTTAGGAATGATCATTGGGTTGACGCCGGTAGCATCCCTTCATAACCTGTTTATTTTAATACTGATTTTGATATTGAAAGTTAATTTGGGTATGGCCATTCTATCCTTTACCATTTTTAGCGGAATTGCTTATCTGGCAGATCCGCTTTTTCATAGTTTCGGTATTTGGTTACTGGAGTTGGAAAGTATGCAGCAAACATGGACTGATATGTACAATAATGAATGGTGGGCACTGACGAAATTTTATAACACCGTCGTAATTGGGAGCTTTGCGACCGCTGTTTTATTGTGCATACCGATGTTTCCGTTAACACAATTTGGAGTGTTGCAATATCGAAAACACATTCACGAAAAAATGCAAAAGTGGAAGGTTATAAAAGCAATTAAGGGGACGAAATTCTACAGTATTTACCAAACAGTAAGCAGAGTTAGAGGTTAGGTCATGAGAATAGGTGGAATCATAACAGTTTTAGTATTGATAGGATTGAGTTTTGCGGCCTCGTTTTTTATAACTAGCGAGTGGATGGAGAATAAAATTGAATATCAGGCCAGTATCCTTAATGAAGCCAAAGTGGAAATAGATGAATTGGATTTCAGTTTTTTTAACCTGCATTTGAAATGGAACCGGCTGCAGGTTGCAAATTCAAATAACACGATGGAAAATACATTTGAAACCGGGCCAACGGAATTCAGTATGGAGTTTTGGCCTCTTATTTTGAGGAACAAAGTTATTGTGGATAATGTACGGCTTACCGGATTTGAACTGGCAACGGAACGCGAAACGGATGGTTATTTTGAAATGCCGGTTGATGAATATGGAGAGGAGGTTGAACCCGGATTTATTTCTGAAGTGGTAACACAAGTTAGCAGCGAAGCTCGGAAAAATGCAGAAGTGAAATTTACTGATGTCCGCGATGACCTGAATATTGATAGCCTCATGGCAAAGGTTAATATACAGTCGGTGGATAAAATTGATTCCCTTCGACGTGGTATTCAGCGTAATTATACCAAATGGGATAGTACCTTCAATAACACCTCCATTGAAAAAGAGATTGAGACTGGCAGGAAATCCGTTGAATCCATTAAAGTGGATGAAATCAAGGATCCCAAAAAAGCAATCGAGGCAATTGAGAATGTTAAGAAACTCCGCAATCAGGTTGATTCACTTAAAACAGAGGCAAAGCAGCTAAAAAGTGAATTTGATCAAGATTATGGCTCAACGAAAGATGACCTGGAGCAGGTAGATAACTGGATTGAGGAGGATTACCAGCGGGCACTTAGTGTAGCCAAACTACCCGACTTGGATGTTCGAAATATAGGTTCAGCATTATTTGGTCAGAATTTATTGGGAGATTATGCCTCTTATCTTGAATATGTAGCCATTGCCCGTGAATATGGCAGCAGGTTTGTAAGTGATGAAGAAGATGAAATCCCGCGGTATGAAGGGCTGGATTATCATTTTTCAGATAAATATGACTGGCCGGGATTTTGGTTTAAAAACATTGAACTTTCAGGGCGTACCAATACGGACCTTGTTCTTTCCGGAACGGTTACAAATATTAGCAGCAGCCAAAAGAAAACGGGTGAGCCTGTTGTGTTTGATCTTGGCGGACTAGATGAAAACGAAGTTTCATTATCACTAAATGGTGAAATAAATTACCTGGGTGATGATCCTGTGGAGAAGTTCAATGTATACTACAGCGGCTTCACACTTTCAGAAGCACGGCTGTCTGGTTCTGACCTTTTACCATGGGAATTAAAATCCGGTAAAGGAGAAGTGAATGTGAAGCTTGACATTATTGGAAAGCGCATTGACAGCCGGATCGATTACCTGGCCCGGGATATCAGCTTTGATTTTGCCTCGGCCGGAGCTCCTAAAAATAAAATTGAAACACTCATCCGTGATGCCATTGGCAGCACCGATGAAATTGATGTTTCTGCCCTGGTGGATAATGTGGATGGCCCGTTACGGGTACGGGTACGGTCAAATGTGGATGATCTTTTTATGAATGCCTTGCGACAAACGGTTAGCCGGGAAATTGAAAACGCCCGCCGAAAAGTAGAGGCGGAAGTTCAAAAGCGTGTTGCCGGCAAGAAAGAGGAATTAGAGAAATTCAGAGACGAAAAAGAAGCGGAAATTCGCCGGTGTTATGAGGAACTTCAGGCCAAAGTGGATGATCAGATTGCCCTGGTGGAACAAAAAAGAGAAGATCTCGAAGAGAAGAAGAAGGAGCTGGAAAAAGCCCTTAAAGACAAAGCTGCCGAAGAGCTGAAAAAACGAATTGGGATTGATTTTTAAGGTGATATGGTGATATGGTGACGTGAATTCAAAATATAATTTGCATTACGAGATCCATCTGACAGATTACTCGTCTGATGGATTTGTTCAAATTAGCTTGATACCCCGAATTCACCATATCACTTTATCACCTATCACTCATTACTTCATCAACAACATTTTCCGGGTTAATTGCTGGCCGTTGCCGTTTGAAATCCGGTAAATGTAAACGCCGCTTGACAGGTTCCCGGCATCGAAGGTAACCTGATGTGCTCCGGCAGATTTTCGCTCATTATTCAACAAATCCGCCACTTTTCGTCCCATCATATCAAATATTTCAAGGCGAACTTCGCTGCTCTCTGATAACTGATAACTGATAACTGTGGAAGGGTTGAACGGGTTCGGATAGTTTTGATGTAGCTTAAAAGAATGGGCGATTTCAGGCTCATCCTCATTCGAAATGGGTTGTTCAACATCTTGTCCGCTGTTAAGTGCTCCTTTGGTGTTTTCTTCCAGGTACTCCCAGGTGAAATCGTTGTACTCGCTACCGGAGCCGGCAAGCTGAAGGGAACTGCCAATAGGGGCTGTTCCGGGTTGTTCCGCGCCAATATCGGTGCTTTCGATATCCTGAGCGGGGCCATCCACTGCGGCGAATGTGCCTTCATAGGAAATAAACTGAATGAGTTCACCGCCTAAATCCAGGCTCATGCCGTCCGGACTCCCATTCTGCAATCCGTTTGAGGGAAGATCCACATAATAGAAAGAAATGCCGTTTTCTGTTTCACCCTGTACAAAATCAGTGCCAGAGAAGGTATTGTAAGAGGTGCCATTACTGCCATTATAAAGTGTTAAAGTGATATCTGTTAGATCTGCAGATTGGGCATTTACGGCGAGTTCAACAAATTCACCGGTGTCGCCGCCATCGTTATCGTAGTGAAATTCATTGATCCAGGCTGAAGTGGGTGTATCTCCATCGTTATCCTGAACCGTTATTTCCAGTGAGTTTGCCTGACCGATTACGACATTATTCGGCCCACTCACATTCTGAAGCTCCAGTGAAATATTTTCATTTTGTTCGGCAAGCTCATCATCAATTAATGTGAGCGTGACCGACTGTTGATCTAAGGAGCCTTCGGGAAAAGTCACGGTTTGTGTAGTGAAGGTTTCGAAATCTTCGCCGGGAGTAGCTGTTCCACCGGTGTAAGCTACATCAACTGTAGTTGCAGTGTCGGGATTGGGATTTGAGATCGCGAGCGAAATTTGAATTTCGCCGATACCTTCATTCACAGAAAAAACAGAAGCGGTAAACTGCACGTTGGTCTGGCTGATTTCTCCTTCAAAATAAGCGCGCGCTGCCAGGGTGGGATCAATTACAAAAGGGTTTACTTTCCCGCTTTGATAACCTGCTATAGCGCAGGTACGGTCATATTCTTTCTGGGAAACTGTATCGTAGGAATTCCATGCTCTCAGGAATTCCTTTTGAACTTCAAAAAAGATAGGATCAGCGGCATCGGCCTGATCTTTATACATGGTATAGAAATAAAACATGCTCCGGGCTATATCGCCTTTGGCATCTTCACGAGGTTCCCAGCTGTCGTATTCTTCCCCATTAGGATGATTTTGTCCGCTGGGGTGACCTTCCCGGCGTTCGCTATATTCATCGATGAATTCATAATTGGGTGAAAAAACCTGAGAATCGTTTCGCCACCAGCTTACGGTTTGGTCATCCGGAACTTCTGCAAAAGGATGATTTCCCCGAGAGCTGTTGGCACTTTCATATGCCGGGTAGAGATGATGCATATCAGAATGAGCAAGCGTTCCGGATGTAGCCCCTTTGCTTTGCGGCCAGCTGTGTTCTGCATTGATGTCAACTGCCACAGCTTGCAACCTGGGGTTTTCAGTACTATTCGGGTCAATTGCTCCCTGATATCCGGTATAAATTCCTTCAACAATCCCGTCGAAATTGTCAATATCACCGTACATCTCTTCACGGGCGGCGTTATAACTGAGTACGGACGTGGTCTTATAATTAGCGATGAGGGAATCAATAAGCACCTGTCCGTTCAGATCCGGGAAAATTTCGATTCCTTGTGCCGGACAGCTTTGGGAAAATGCGGATGTTGAGAGAAAAAGGGCCAGAATAAAACATACTGATGCCACTCTTTTGATGAAGCTTTTAGGGATTGCCATGCCTTCCAGATATTTATGAAGATTATTAATAAACAGTGGTGACAGCCTGATTTACGGTTGGGCCGGTGGAAGCTTCCCTGTCCTTATTACCGGGAATTACAC
>JBBDLQ010000194.1:0-11980 GCA_040878765.1 Balneolaceae bacterium
TCCACCATCTCCTGCACATCCTCCGGCGGCTCAGGATAAATCATCCCAACTGCAAAGGATACCAGTAAATTCAAGAGCATTCCAAGGGTGCCAATTCCCTCCGGTGAAATTCCGAACCACCAGAATTCCGGTGTATTATATTCGGGAAAGGCGATTTTATAGAATACCACGTAGGACAGTGTAAATAACAACCCGGTTATCATTCCGGCTATGGCGCCCTGCCGGTTCATTTTCTTATAGAATATCCCAAGAATGATGGCCGGAAAGAAGGAAGCTGCGGCAAGGCCAAAGGCAATAGCTACCACCTCCGCTACAAAACCAGGGGGATTGATGCCAAAATAACCTGCGACAATTACGGCACCGGCTGCTGAAATACGAGCCCACCTCAGTTCACTTTTATCTGAAATACCCGTTTGAAATTGTTTTTTGATAAGATCGTGAGATACGGCTGTAGAAATTACCAGCAACAAGCCCGCAGCAGTAGAAAGTGCGGCGGCTAAGCCCCCGGCTGCAACAAGGGCGGCAACCCAAGCCGGTAAATTTGCAATTTCAGGATTTGCCAGAACCATGATATCTCGATCAATATATAATTCATTTTGGCCTGCCGCGGGGGTATTTGTCACCTTAACTTCACCATAATCACCGCGCAAAATTTCCCCTTCCGCATTTCGTGAAATATTTGGTGAACCTTCAATTGCACTTCCCGGGGCATAAGTGATTAACCCGTTTCCATCTTTATCTACCCAGGTAAGAAGCGCCGTTTCTTCCCAGGTACTAAACCAATCCGGCATTTTTTCATAAGGTTGTTCACTTACCGTATTAATCAGGTTTGTTTTGGCAAATACGGCAATAGCCGGTGCTGTTGTATAAAGTATCGCAATAAATATGAGGGCATAACCAACCGAGATTCGGGCATCTTTCACTTTTGGAACAGTAAAAAACCGTACGATTACATGTGGTAATCCCGCAGTACCCAACATGAGTGCAGCAGTAATAAAAAATACATCCTGCATGCTTTTGGTGCCGCTGGTGTAAGCAGCAAAGCCCAATTCGGTGTGCAATTCATCCAGTTTTTCAAGAAGATATTGCCCCGAACCGTCAGCTAAAGTTGATCCAAAGCCAAGCTGGGGAATTGGATTTCCGGTGAGCTGAAAAGAGATAAAGAAAGCCGGTACCATGAAGGCAAAAATCAGTACACAATATTGGGCAACCTGTGTATAGGTGATACCTTTCATCCCGCCTAAAACGGCATAGAAAAAGACAATGGCCATCCCTATCAAAACGCCGATATCGATATTCACTTCCAGGAATTTGGAGAAAACCAGGCCGACTCCCCGCATCTGTCCGGCTACATAGGTAAAGGAAACGATGACGGCACAAATCACGGCTATGGTTCGTGCAAAATTGGAATAATACCGGTCGCCAATAAAATCAGGAACGGTAAATTTCCCAAACTTCCGCAAGTAGGGCGCAAGCAAAAGGGCCAATAACACATAGCCGCCGGTCCACCCCATCAGGTAAACCGCGCCGTCGTAGCCCATGAAGGAGATGAGTCCGGCCATGGAAAGGAATGAAGCGGCCGACATCCAGTCGGCAGCGGTTGCCATGCCGTTTACCACCGGATTTACATGTGCTCCGGCAATATAAAAATCACTTGTGGTTGCAGCCTTTGCCCAAATGGCAATCCCGATATACAGTGCAAATGTGAGCCCAACTAAAATATAGGTCCATAATTGTACATCCATGGCTTAGTCCTCCTGCACTTTAAATTGTTTATCCAGATTGTTCATCAGGTACACATACACGAAGATGAGAATCACAAAAGTGTAGATGGAGCCTTGTTGGGCAAACCAAAATCCGAGTTTAAATCCGGCTATCTGAATTTCATTAAGTAAAGGGGCCAATAAAATTCCAAAACCATAAGAAACTGTGAACCAAACACTGAGTAATATTCCCAGATATTGCAGGTTCTTTTTCCAATAACCTTTTAAATCCCGTTCTTCCATTTTTGTACAACCTCATAGGTTTTATTTCCGGCTTAGTATCCGGTATTTGTTGGAATGAATCAAATGGAAATCGTATGAGAAAAAATTTTGCCCTTAGTATGACAAACAGGTAAAAATTTAGGCTTGATGAATGAAAACCGTTTTGTTTTTTTTAAAACGCCCCCTTTGGGAACGAGGGCAACCTTCGCGCTAAGTTTGGTTTTCTTATTCGCTAACAGGCTTTAAAATAAAGTCGTAGTGGTACTTGCTATCCGTGAGTTGATATTTCTCCAACGGCCAGCTTCCCCAGCTGTTATCTCCTCCCACGCCACGCTGCTTATAATCAATGTGTAGCTTCACCAAATCGCGAGTTGGCACCTGATAATAATAATCCAGGTTGCCCTCCAAATCTTCAGTTCGGTAGTGATGGGCATTCACACTCAAAGGAGAAGACAAACTTTTTACCATCAGTCCGGTTTGTGCATCATTCTGCAGGCGCAACCAGCGAACTCCAGTTTTATTTCCATTTTCCTGGGGTGTCATATAGGGCACAAATTGCTCCAATACCGTTCCGGAGTATATTCCCACAAATGCACTGGTTTTGCGATCTGAATAATTTTCATGGGGACCTCTGCCCAGCCATTCCATATTATTAAACTGACCGGGAAGTTCCATACTCATACCTATTCTCGGTAATTCAGGGAGAGTATCAGTTCCGGCCTCGAAGGAGGTTTGAACCATTATACTGCCGTCTCCATAAACCGTATAATCCGCATCAAATGTGGACCCGGTGTTTTGAAAAACAGATTGAGTTGAAATGATAATTTCGCCGGCTGACCCGGTTTTTGTTTCAATATTTCTAAGGTCTCTGTGTTGTTCAACATTTTTCCATACCGCTGCTCGGTGGGCTAACCCATCGCCCGCATCATTACTGGTTGGCGCTCTCCAAAAATCGGGCTTCAATCCATTCTGAATCAGGTGCTGACTTTGGTACACATACGTTTTCAGAAATCCATTGGGGCGATCAAAAATTATAGTGAAATCACTGTGCTCGATACGAATCTCATTTTCCGATTCAAAGAGTGAAAGGCCCTCGTTTTCCATGTTACTGAAATCGGGCTGTTGATGTTCAAATGGCAACAGAAACTGTTCGCGGGCTAGTGTATATGCCTTTTCAATCAGATCTGTTTCCTGCTTTGTATTCGCATAGATATTTAGAAAATATTCCTTCGTGTTATCCACGTTAATTTCGTTTACAGGGATACTGACATCCTGCTTATTCCCCGCTTCTATGGGCTTATCAAAATTGATAATACCCTCTTTTATTTTCTTACCATGTTCAAGAATCTCCCATGTAAAGGTGAAGTCATCGGAGTTTGTAAATTGGTAACGGTTATCAATGGTTATAACTCCGTTTTTAAGATCTGTTGGCAAGAATTTTATGTACTGATACACTTTTTTTACTTCTTCAAGAGCCGGTGTTGGCGATGCGTCTGTAAACAGAAGTCCATTAAAAGCGAATGAACCATCTGAAGGTGTGTCCTCCGGCCCAAAAGCACCACCATAAGCCCAGTAGGTTGATCCATCCGGCAACTCACTGAGGATACCCTGATCTTTCCAATCCCAAATAAAACCTCCCTGAAGCTGCTTGTGACTTTCAATAAAATCCCAGTAATCCACCAAATTACCGGTACTATTACCCATTGAGTGAGAATACTCGCATAGAATCAGAGGGCGCGGATCATCAGACTCTAAAAACCTTTTCATATCATGTATTCGGTGATACATGGGAGCTACAATATCTGTGTAATGGTCAGTAAATGCCTGTTCATATTGTACGGGACGGCTTCCGTCGATTTCATGAATCATATCGTAACCTTTGGCAAAGGTCTCTCCCGCTCCGGCCTCATTTCCCATTGACCAAATGATAACAGAAGCATGATTTCGGTCTCTTTCTACCACTCCGCTCAGGCGCTCGAGATGAGCTTTTTCCCATTTCGGATCTTCTGCCAGTTCGTTACTCATGCGGTATCCATATCCCGGATTACCATAAACTCCCATTCCGTGGGATTCAATATTTGCCTCATTGACAACGTATAAGCCGTACTTGTCCGTCAACTCATACCAGTACGGATCATGCGGATAGTGGGACGTTCGAACTGCGTTCAGGTTTGCTCTTTTCATCTTTTTGATATCTTCCAGCATATCCTCCCGGCTCATCGTATGCCCTTTTTCCATGTCGTGCTCATGGCGATTAACCCCTTTCAACAACACCGGCTTACCATTTACCTGCAATTGTCCATCCCTGATTTCGACCGTGCGGAAACCAACCTGAGATGATAGTATTTCTGGTTCTGAGGATCCGTCTGATATATTGATCAACAAGGTATATAAATGGGGTTTTTCAGCCGACCATTGCAATACATCACGTATGCTCTCCGTAAAAGTTATGGTGGAAGAAGATTCACCTTCCAAAGAAACAGCTTCACTCGATGCAGCCACTGAATTTCCTTCAGGATCAAGTAACCGAAAACCTACCTCAGTATTTTGATTTCTGTCAGATTCATTTTCTACCATAACCTGAAGACTTAAAAGTCCGTTTTTATAATCTGAATCCAACGAAGCATTCGCATGGTAGTCCCTGATATTTAATTCAGGCCTGGCATACAAATAAACATCACGCTGCAGTCCACTCATGCGCCACATATCCTGATCTTCCAGGTAACTGCCATCCGACCAGCGATATACTTCCACGGATAACGAATTTTCTCCTTTTCGCAGATAGGAAGTTACATCAAATTCGGCCGGCAACTTGCTGTCTTGCGAATAGCCAACTTTTTCGCCATTCACCCAAACGTACATAGCCGATGATACGCCTCCAAAATGGAGAACCACTTTCCTGCCATTCCAGGAATCAGGCATCGAAAAAGTAGTTTTATACGAACCTACCGGGTTATGATCCGATGGTATATATGGTGGATTTTTCTCGAATGGATAGGCCACATTGGTGTAAAGTAAAGTCCCAAATCCCTGCATCTGCCAGCTTCCGGGAACAGTTATTTTGCTCCACCCGGATAAATCAAAGTTATTTTCATAGAAATTGGCAGGACGTTTGGCGGGATTTCTGCTCCAATTGAAATCCCAATCTCCATTTAGCGATTGGTAATAAGCCGACTTACGGAAATCACCCTCTTTAGCAAGCTCTTCATTTTGAAAGGAAATTACGTTGACATGCGGAGCAAATTTATTGATTCCTGTAACCTCAGGATTCTCCCAGTCATTTTCCGGTGTTTGTGCAGCGATAGTTCCCAGTAAAGTGAAAAATAAAAGGGATGTACATAGAAATTTTAAACGGCTTATCATAATTAGATGTATTAAGTGTCAATTAACGGAATGTACATAAACCCGATGAGACAGGCGCACGCAGAAATTACGAGATAATAAACGATTAATATTTTAAAAGAAGCAAATCTAAAAGAATACCACCGCCATATTTGGATGGCTTTGCGTTGATAGATTTAGCTTTGTTTTTAGGCGGTACGGGAGGTACATAGTGGCAAGTTTAGTCTGAGGTTAGATTTGCTTCGCATAACGACCCAGCGTTTAAACGGCGCGGGGATTACAATTTCTTTGAAGTAGTGAAATTGATTCCACAGAAACAAGCTTTGATCGCACCCTGCCTGCTGAGGCAGGTCCACGTCCTCAGGTGAAGTTTCGGTGAGATATCATCATTACGTTCCAACGAGGAGCGTATGGAACAAGGACGAGGAAAAGCAGAGATTAGATTAAATTTTGTGATAATGACACTAGCGCAAGCCTCCGCTTGTGCGGTGTGGAATAAAGCAGAAAGATTCATCTGGTTCAGGTACCCGAACAAACGCTATAGCCACGAGTTTCTTATCATTCTGGAATATGGTCGGCTTGGTTGCTCCTACTACATTCGGACCGGGAGGTCCTGGCAGGCATTCCCAACGGGAGTTGGGAACAAGGTTAAATCGCTGTTGCAGTTTTTTGTACATATTTTTTTTATGCTATATCATATCGTAATTGGGAATCATACATGCAATCAAATACTTATATAATTAAGTAAATAATCATT
The DNA here is from genome assembly GCA_040878765.1 of Balneolaceae bacterium. GTDB lineage: Bacteria > Bacteroidota > Rhodothermia > Balneolales > Balneolaceae > Gracilimonas. The sequence goes on from JBBDLQ010000194.1 coordinate 6,085, forward strand.
CAAAGAATGATCCATCAATGAAATACACCCAACTCGGAAAATCAGATCTAAAAATCAGCGAAATTAGTTTCGGCTGCATGTCGCTGGAGAATGACCAAAACACCGCTACTGCCCTCCTTCGTAAAGCTCATGAATTTGGAATCAACTTTTTTGATACCGCCGATTTATATGACAAAGGGCTGAATGAAGAAATGGTCGGGAAAGCTTTGAAACCCGTCCGTGAAGAAGTTTTGATAGCAACCAAGGTCGGGAACGTTTGGAAGAAAGACGGGGAAGGCTGGGAATGGAATCCTACCAAAGAACTTATTTTAGCCGGAGTCAATGAAAGTTTACGCCGGCTCCAAACCGATTATATTGATTTATACCAGCTCCATGGCGGTACGATTGATGATCCCATTGATGAAATTATTGAGGCTTTTGAACGGCTCAAAAAACAGGGGAAAATCCGGGCTTATGGTATTTCTTCTATCCGTCCCAATGTAATCCGGCAGTACGTCACCAGGTCTGATATTGACAGCGTAATGATGCAGTACAGCCTTCTCGATTGCCGGCCGGAGGAGTTTTGCCTTAACCTTCTTGCCGAAAATAATGTCAGCGTAATAACACGGGGTACGCTGGCTAAAGGCATGTTAATTGACAAACCCGCGAGGGAATATTTAGGGTATTCCGAAAATGAGGTCAGCCAAATGCAATCAGCTGCAAATAAGACGGGAAACCCAATCGGAGCTTCTGTTCAATATGTAATTCAGCAACCGGCTGTGGCTTCCGCTGTTTTGGGAATCCGCACAGAAAATCAACTGGATAGTATTATGCATCATTTTGATAAACCGGTTTCGGAAAAAGTCATGAATAGTCTTGCTAATACTTTGGACCCTAAGGTTTATGAGAACCACCGATAACCTGATATTATAGTTTTTTCGTGTGCGTAAATTTTTGATATATTCATGTAATGGGGATCAGTAAATTGATGTAAACAATTTCACTATGAAGGCATCACTCACCATATTTGTATTTTGCTTTTTACTTAATGTAATAAGCTATTCTCAGGAAGTAGATTCGACCCAAAATTTCATTTTCTGGAGTGATGATTATCGGCTTATTTGGACAGATTTCGAAAAACTTCCCCAAAGATATAGTGAACATACCGCCTTTTCTGTGATTGGATATATATGTGAATTTGAAATGAATGACCGTCACTATAAAGTCAACATCAGAACCTATTTTGACCGTAACAATTCCTGGTCGAAACATTGGGTCCCCATTCTGTTATCTCACGAACAGGGGCATTTTGATTTAGCTGAAATTTATGCCAGAAAATTCAGGTTAGAAATTTTAGAGGCCATGAAATCCGGTAATATCTCAATAAAGAAATTTGAACAGATGAGTGACGCAGCCATGAGACGGCTTGAAGAAGCACAGCTTGAATATGACAAGGCCACAAATTATTCTCTGGATTACCGGGCTCAGTTAAAATGGAATGAACATATCAAAGAAGAACTTATGAAGTTCGATCATCTTAAAAACCCTGAAATTGTAGTTTCGCGTTAAGCTGATTTTAAGTTTTAACAGCTCTTTTGGCTCCTCAAATAAATATATGTTTCTTTTGCCTGTCTCAGTTTTTTCGCTGCATTCTTGATACCTTGTAAGCTAAACTTTTATCCCAATTTTTTATGACAATACATTACATCGCGGAAAATGACGAACTCATTAAGCTTGCTGCTTCACTAAGTAAACTCTCAGAGTTTGCAATCGATTTGGAATTTGACCGTAACCGATACAGATACGGCTTTAATATATGCCTGATGCAAATTTTTGATGGCGCGGACTGTTACCTTGTCGACCCGCTTAGCGGTAATTTGGATATCAAGACCATCTTCCCTCCCATCGAAAATCCGGATATTACAAAAGTTGTTTTTGCCTTCGGGGAAGATCTGCGGTTATTACATTCCATGGGTTGCTTCCCCAAAAACCTGTACGATCTTGATGCGGCTACCAGTTTACTGAATTTTGAGCCTGCCTCACTCACAAACCTGATAATGGATGTTCTAGATGTGGAGGTGAACAGTTCCTCACAACAAAGTAATTGGTACAAGAGGCCGCTTACCGAAAATCAAAAATTATATGCCGCCGATGATGTGCTTTACTTGCTGGACTTTAAAAAAGAACTTGAAAGCCGGGCGAAGGAAAAGGGGCTATTAGACTGGATAAAACAGGAAAATGCATTATTTGATCAACTTGATTACAGCGATGAAGATCACAACAATCTGCTGAAGGAAAAGGATAAAAATAACATGAGCTTTTTTGAATGGCATGTGTATTCTGCCCTCATGGAATTCTTTGACGGGGTGGCGAAAAAGTACAACAAGCCGGTGTACCAGTTAGTGAATAAGAAATTGGTAAGTCAGCTTGCTCAAAATCCTGATTCGGTGGATAAATGGAATAATACAAAGGGAGTTTTTGGAAAGCTAAAGAATGACAGTTTTAAGACGGAACTTAAACAGGTGCTAAATCAAAGTATTGAGGAAGCACAAAAAAGAGAGCTATCAAAATCGCGGAAAGCCAGCAACACGATGAGCCGGCAGGAATACCAGGAAATGCGGGCAGAACAGCATCATATCAATAATATGAAACAAAAGCTCTTTGATCCCCTTCAAAATAAAATTGCAGAGGATTTCGGCAAACACGCCAAATCATTTATCCTGCCAAACAGATTAGCTAAAGAAATTATTGGCGGAGAAACTGAGCTTATTCCGGATTATAAGGTGGAATTATTCAGAAAATATGCTGATGAACTGAACCTGGATCTGAGTAAGTATATTTAGTGTGAGTTCTGCCGTGGGCACGACTTGGGCGGATATACGAATCATTCGTTTATTAAGATATAGAGTCATTTCGCGGCGTATGCCTGCCTTTGGGGTAATCTAATAACGTAAGTTCGATATAAAATTAGTCTTTAGTTGTCACCCTGAGCGCATTAAACATACAATTAAGGTGACACGGTATTCCGCGAAGGGTATCAAAGTCATAATTATCGGTATGTTTTATAGGTTGAGATCCTTCGCGTTCACCAAGTGTGTAAAATATAACTTTTTTAAGCGCTCAGAATGACAATTCCAAAGACCTTATCTCGAACTCACGTTAAAAAGTTCCCAGGCCTGACTATAACATAACCTCATGAGAATTCCCGCTAACTCATGTCTGCTTCTAACCTATGCTTCCCGTTTGACGTAACATTTTCAACCGTCCAGATTATTTCTTCTTGAAATGGATGTTGCCGGACTTCACAATTTTCTACTTTGCAGAGTTTACATGAAAATTCCTTGCAATAATCGGTGTGGATAAACAATTCAATTCTTTGGCCAAATTTTTCGGTAATCAGCGCTTCCAGTTTATCCATTTCCGCATGTCCTTCCCTAACGGTAAGATACCAGGGCAGTGTCAGATGACAATCTACATGCAATATTCGCCCATATTTTATAATTCGAAGATTGTGCAGGTCTATCCATTTCGGATCACGGTTTTCCTGAACATACGCTATTAACTCAGTAAGTAATATCACATCCGTTTCATCCATAATACCCGCAACGGCTTCCCTTAATATTCGCATACCCATTCGCATAATTAACAGGGCAAAAATTATGGCAACCGCCCCATCCAGCCAGAGAATATTCGTGAACCGGATCAATAAAAGGCCGCCTATAATACCTAAAGTTGTGTAGGTATCTGATTGCAAATGCCGGCCGCTAGCCTGCAGCGCCAGGGAATCATTTTTCTTACCCGTTTGATAAGCCCAATACCCAAATCCATAATTAATGACCGCCGAGATAGCGATAAGTATTATACCCAGATCAAGACTTTGTAAGGGTTCGGGGTTGATGAGGCTTTGAACGGCCTCAACAATTATATACAACCCGGCAATAGTTATGAGTGTACCCTCAATTCCCGCAGAAATAAATTCTACTTTCCCGTGCCCGTAAGGATGATTAGCATCTTTTGGCTTAGCGGATACATATAAACTGTATAAGCCGATAAATCCGCTCACTACGTTTACAATACTTTCGAGGCCGTCGGTAAGCACTGCAACTGAATTCGTCAGATACCAGGCGGTAATTTTGATCACAAAAAGAAGTATCGCTACCCCAACAATAAACTTTTGTACCCGGATGTTTTCCTGTGATTTTGGCATTCTATTATTCCGGGAATGTTAAATCATTTAGATTTTGATGTTCCAAAATTCGGTGATCATTTATTCACCAAACATTTCTTCGTAATCTTTCATAGAGGCTTCAATGACTTTATAGGCATGATCGGCGTCAAAAATACCCTGTACATATACATCATTTATATCGCGGCCGGGAATGAGTTTATAGGTTCCAAAATAGTGCCGGAGCCGCTCAATCAATACGGGCGGTAAGTCGTCAACACTTTTGATGTCACTATAATACGTATCGTTATCCAACACAGAGATAATCTTATCATCGGCTTCCCCGTGATCAACCATATGTAAACCGCCGATTACCCTGGCACTTAAAATCACCTCATTTCTATCGATAGGACGCTCACTTAATACACAAATATCCAGTGGATCTCCATCCCCTTTTACCTCGTCTTTGGAAAGCTTTCCAACATGTTCACCGCAATAAGTTCTGGGAATAAATCCATATAAAGACGGAGGAAGTGAGGAACTGCGCTGGGGCCGGTCAACACGCATATATCCTGTTTTCTTGTCTACTTCGTATTTGATGGTATCAAAAGGCGTAAGTTCGATGAAGGCGTTCACGGTTTTTGGGGGATTGGCTCCAACTTCAAGTCCATGCCACGGATGCGGCCGCCACCGGAAAAAAGGATTTGGGAAGTTCATTTTGGTGATTTTTGGAGTTTAAATGCCACCAAATTTAAAGTTAATGTGGGAGAATTGCTTGAGCAGGTTTAACAGTAACCATTCCAAATCCAGCCTTAGCATTACCTATGATTTATCTTGATATCAGCTTATGCCACAGCTTCAGAATAAGTAAAATTCGGATCCCCGAATTTCTTAAGCGTTCGGTAATGAGAGGCCATAGCTGAAGAAAAACTTTCATGAAGATTGTAGGGAATGCCATACTCTTTAGCTGTTTTTTCCACTATATGACTTATAGCCGGATAATGAATACTGCATACTTTTGGAAATAAATGATGTTCAATCTGGAAGTTTAATCCTCCCACAAACCAGCACAGGGCTTTATTATCTCGTGCAAAATTATTAGTGGTCACCATTTCGTGAATCATCCAGTGTTCGTCAATCATGTTTTCTTCGTCTGGCAAAGGATGGTCTGTTTCTTCCACAACATGAGCTAGCTGAAAGATAAGGCCAAATATGACCCCGGCTGTAAGATGAAGAGTTACAAATCCGATGGCTACCTGCCACCAGGTTACATCAAGCAAAACTGCCGGTAGCACAAGAATGTATCCGTAATAAAATGCTTTTGTTGTAAATAAAATAATCCATTCGCTCATTGGATGGTCTTTATTGTTGTACGGACCAATATTCGGTTTCAGGAATTTTTTATAATCTTTGATAAATACCCAAAAAATGGTTGCCAAACTATAGGCGAAGAAAGCCAGAATATGTTGAATCCGGTGAATAGGCCTATGTTTTGCATGAGGTGAAAGACGGATGAATTCGGCTATCTCAAGGTCTTCGTCGTGCTCATGAATATTGGTGTAAGTATGATGGATGATATTATGGGTTATTTTCCAGATATACGCATTTGTACCCATTAAATCGAAGGTAAATCCCAAAGCCCGGTTGATCTTTTTGTTCGAGGAATAAGCACCGTGAAGGGCATCATGTGAGACTGAAAAGCCTATTCCGGCCATCCCAACACCCATTAAAAAGCTGAAAAACCACATCATC